>JAGHER010000201.1 GCA_017889125.1 Lachnospiraceae bacterium | reverse complement strand
GCGGAAGAGTTTTTAAATCAGGCCAAGATGAAGCCGGGGCAGCTTCTGGTAGTGGGCTGTTCTTCCAGCGAGATCGAAAGCCTGCGTATCGGAACCTATTCCAGCCGTGCAGTGGGAGAGCGGGTGTACCATGCACTGGCTGAGGTGTGCCGGGAGCATGGACTGTATCTGGCGGCCCAGTGCTGCGAGCATCTGAACCGGGCGCTGATTCTGGAGGAAGAGGCGGCGCTTCGGTACGGATATGAGCCGGTGAATGTGGTGCCCCAGCTAAAGGCGGGCGGCTCCTTTGCCACAGCGGCTTATCAGGCCATGAACCATCCTGTGGCGGTAGAAGAGGTGCGGGCTGACGGTGGCATCGACATTGGCGATACGTTGATTGGCATGCATTTGAAACCGGTGGCGGTGCCGGTGCGGATTTCTGTAAAGCGGATTGGCGGCGCCAATGTGGTCTGCGCCAGAGTGCGGCCGAAATTTATTGGCGGAATTCGGGCGGGGTATGATTCGGAATTGCTGTAGGAGAGCAATTCTTATTTTGAGGAGAGGCGGTCGTATTGGATGATTGCCTCTCCGGTGGTGAGGTGCTTTTTTTCTTTGTAGAGCAAAGTGTAGCGCGGCTGCCCTACGGTGTAATCTTTTGTGGATTTTGGGAAAAAGGTTCGGCATACCTGAGTATTTGTTCCAGTGCGTTGTGCTAAAAACAGATATACAAGGGTTCCGTGATAATTGTTTTGCAGGAGATAGTCAGCTTTAATGGCCGAGAATATATGAATTTTGGGATTATATCGAAAAATAATTTCATTGCTGTCTAAAAATGCTCCAAGTTCAGATAAAGGTGCTAAGCGAGGCTCCATCTCAGAAAAATATACACTTTGTTTTGCCTGTATGAAAGTCAATTTTCCATTTAGAATTTCTTCCATAATATCTGAACGTTTTCCTGTTTGAAAACGGACATTATCTTTCAGCTTATGCAGACCGGCCAGGTGGTGAAAATCTGCTGGGTCGAAGGAAATGGTAAAGTTTAATATGTTTCCTTTACGACCGATTACTATATGATATTGATATGGGATAAGGCGCTGGAATTCACGTGCGCATTGCATTAATAAGTCCATATATCGTCCTTTCGATGTAAATGAAAGCCCTGCCGAAAAAGCAGGGCTTTTGAGCATTTTCTTTCAGCTTTGAAGCCTAGCCGGTTTGAGGTTTCACTGCACAACCCCTCCTGAAAGCTCCATAAGGCAATGCATACCGGCGCACTCCCTTATTTCTGCGCTTTGGCAGACACACATTGTTGCCTGCCTTATAGTATTATTATACCGAGAAAATAAAATATGTCAACATTTTGGGGGTGTTTTTTCGTCTCAATGATTGAAGTTTAATTATTGGAGCATAAATGAAAATCCAGTGAAAATCTCACGAAATGTAAATTGATTTCCATCATTGCCGCAAGTATAATAGTGGCAAGTTATTATAGAAAACGATGAGGACAATAATGAAAAAACGAAAACGAATTGCCAGCAAATGGATATTCCTGCTGATTATTATTGGCATGTTCTCAGGATGTCGAAAACGTGAGCCGATAAAACAGACAGATGTTTACCTGCCGCCAGAGCAATCTTCATATGAATATAGTCAAGCAGTTGCATCTTTGAGTGAGGATGAGCTTCTTTCGATCACGCAGGCGGCTGCTAATCATCAAATGGAAAAGCATGTTTACTTGGATATGGATGGTGATGGAGCCAATGAGCTGCTGGGGCTTTACGCAGATGATCGCGGAATTTACTATACTTGGTATTGCAGCAGCGATGGTTCTGTATGTAAGCTTGTTCAACAAAATGACGAGGGCATGGATGCCTGTGAAATAGAGCTGCTGAATTTGGATAAAGAAGTCCATGTTGCAGTAAATGCTTACCGCATAGCAGGAACCGGAAAAAACTATTCAATATTGGCTTTGCAAAATAAGGACATAATCTGTCTTGTATCTAATGAATATGGTTATGTCTGTATGCGAGATACTGGAGACATCACGTTGAATGTGGAAGCATATGATGGTATGTATGATGCCAGCTTGGACATGATGATATTGCATACATGGAAAGATACCTTTTTATATTTTGACGGAACGAGCTATAACGAATATGGAGCAGCCGAAATTTCTGAATCCGCTTATCTTCAATACGAAAATGCTATTGAAATCAGGAAAACTATGGATGCTGTATTGACTACGTCCGATACGGAAAGAATTGAGTACTTGTATTTTGTCCGGGAAAACGGAATCATGCATATTCAATGTAATGTTTACTATTCTTCTGGCTCAATCGATTATGGATACTATACATTGCGATACTCGGGAAGTACAATTGATCAGGAATTAGGAGAAAGAAATTCTGGACAAATGTCAGCGTCTTTCTCCAATTTGAACGTTACATACGGAGGAATGTAAAAATCCAGGCTGTATGCGTAAATGCAGAGATTCAGCCTGGATTTTTTATTTAACAGGATCAAAAATGTCTTTTGCTCCCGGCGTTATTTCATTATAATCAGCTCATAATTCCGATTCCCCAATCCGATCTTCTCCGCGTGATCCAGGCAGCTTTTCCACTCGGATTCCGGATTGGAATTGGAGAAGTGGTCATGGTGATCCACAAAATCCGGGGCGGCCATATGGTCAGCAAGCTGACTGTGGGGCATGGGCTGGGCGGCCAGGCAGGCGTCCACGCAGGCTTGATCCAGAGCCAGGGGATCAAAGGAAGCAAACATGCCGATATTGGGAAGGATGGGCACATCGTTCTCCCCGTGACAGTCGCAGTTGGGGGATACGTCCACCACCAGGGAAATATGGAAGTTTGGACGGCCGTCAATCACTGCCTTGGTATACTCTGCCATCTTGCAGTTTAAAATGGCATTGGCATTAGAATCGTTAAATTCAATAGCATCAAAATTGCAGGCTCCCAGACAGCGGCTGCAGCCCACGCAGTTTTCCTGATCCACGTGCATCTTTCTTGTTCCTTCATCGAAGATAAGGCCGTTGTTGGCACATTCCTTCTGACATTTCTTACAGCCGCGGCAAAGCTCCTCCACAATGTGGGGCTTTCCATTGCTGTGCTGTTCTGCCTTTCCGGCCCGGGAGCCGCAGCCCATGCCGATGTTTTTGATGGCGCCGCCGAAGCCGGTAGCCTCGTGTCCCTTAAAATGGGTAAGGCTGATAAAGATATCCGCATCCATCACAGCCCGGCCGATCTTAGCCTCTGTTACGTATTCGCCGCCTTCCACCGGAACGGCAATATCATCAGTTCCCTTTAATCCATCGCCAATCAGGATGGGACATCCCACAGTCAGCGGGGTAAAGCCGTTCTGCCATGCACATTCCAGATGCTCCAGAGCATTCTTGCGGCTGCCTGGATACATGGTGTTGCAGTCAGTGAGGAAAGGCTTGCCGCCGAGCTCTTTCACCAGATCCACCACAGCCCTGGCATAGTTGGGCCGCAGGTAGCTGATATTTCCCAGCTCGCCAAAGTGCAGCTTAATGGCCACAAATTTCCCATCCATATCCATCTGATCGATCCCGGCACGCTTAAGGAGCTTCTTTAATTTCGCCGGAAGCCCGTCGCCGTAGGGGATTGTCCGAAAGTCAGTAAAATAAACCTTTGCTTTTTCCATAGTGCATTCTCCTTGCTGATCCAATTTGATTCAATTCTGATGGCAGAAAATGCCATAGATATATTTTATCAAAAATGAGAAAAATGTCCATGTATTTTCTGGGGAATAAAAAAACAGCCATTCATTCGAATGACTGTCCCATCTGCAAATTGTTAATGCAGAAGATGGGAGTCGAACCCACAAGGTATTTCTACCACACGGACCTGAACCGTGCGCGTCTGCCAATTCCGCCACTTCTGCATTTGCTGCCTGCAATCTCTTGCTCGCTGCAACCTAGATGATTATATGATAGATTTGGAAAAATGTCAACAGGAATTTTTGAATTTTTCAAATTTTTTCAAAAAATGAAAATCACTTCCTCCGGAGACGAAGCTTTTGGCTCAGCGTATGGGAAATGACTGTTCCGATGATGGAGCAGATGAGCGAAAGCAGCAGCGGAGAGAAGTCCTTCTTCTTAATTTTAATTCTCTTCATGGATGAGCACATCTCCTGGTCATTGGATTCATCTGAATGGTCAGATGAGAAAACAAAAAACAGGAAAGCCATATCAGCTCTCCTGTCTTTATTTTATCGTGCGGGGTATGGGACTTGAACCCACACAGTCATACAACCACTAGATCCTTAGTCTAGCCCGTCTGCCAATTCCGGCAACCCCGCAAACCGATATGTAGTATAGCATAGGTTTTTGAATAATGCAAGAGAAAAATGGAATTTTTTTTAATTTTTTTAAAATTAAAATTTTCGCAAAAACTATTGACAAATCACTCATCTTTGGTTATAATGTGTTTCGTTGCTTACAAAATAAGAAATACATAAGTAAGAAACACGCAGAAGTGGCGGAATTGGCAGACGCGCACGGTTCAGGTCCGTGTGGTAGAAATACCTTGTGGGTTCGACTCCCATCTTCTGCACCAGAAGGCGCGAATTTGAACACAGGAAGGCGTGCGCTCCACTTTTTCAAAAAGGTGGTGGCCGTCGTGGTCAAATTCTCAAAATAAAGGCGCATAGGCGCAGAAAGAGGCCCGGAGGGTAAGT
>JAGHER010000200.1 GCA_017889125.1 Lachnospiraceae bacterium | reverse complement strand
TGGGGATTCCAGCCTGGATTTTTGTGCATCATGGAACGAGGACATCGCTCCATCATCTAAGCGGATGATTTTGCGCCGGGCTTACATAAACAGCATCAGCACCGGTATGGTCACTAAGGACAGCACCGTAGTGGTAATAATACACCGAGAAGCATAATCCTCGTCCGCCCCGTACTTAGCGGCCAGGAGTGCGCTGGTGCTGCCTGCAGGCATACCGGTAAGGATTAATGACACGCCGGTAAGCATGGGATCAAAGTTCAGTGCTCGCATAATCACCAGAGCAATAATGGGAAGAAAGATCAGCCGCACTGCAGCCAGGTAAAAAATGCTGGGCTCTAACAGGGCCTTCCAGGAGACGCCCACCAGCATGGTGCCGATGACCATCATGGAAAGAGGCGAGGTGACGCTTCCGATATTTCCGATGGCGCTGTCCAAAAAGGAGGGCAGCGGGATATTCAGTATCCGCCGGGCAAGCCCCAGGAATACGGTGATGATGCAGGGATTTAAGAGGATGTTTTTGCACTTGCTCTTAAAATCCGATACGGTGAACAGGGACAGCCCGGCCGTCCACATCATGATCCGGTTGGGGATGATGAAGATGGAGGCGTAGAGAAGCCCGCTGTCGCCGTAGACAGAGGAGACCATGGGCATGCCCAGAAAGCCGGAATTGTTCACCAGGGTACAGTACTGGAGGATGCTCTTTCGCTCATGGGGATAGCGGTTGTAAAGGAGCTTTCCGCCCAGAAAGGAAAGCACGGCGATGCAGGAAGCCACCACAAAGACCAGTGCCGTTTTCTTCAAAATCTCCGGCGTCAGCGGCCGGTTAAAGGAATTAAAGATCATGCAGGGAAGCGTGATTTTCAAGATCAGATCAATCAGCTTCTGCTTTGTCCTCCCGTCAATAATCCCTTTTTTGCAGCAGTACATGCCTGCGGCAAGATAGGTGAGCAGCGTTAGCTGCGCGTTTACCATGTTCCAGAAACCTTCCATATCAATGTTCCCGTCCCTTCTTTATGTTTTATCACTGTATTTCGCAGAATAATTCCAGTATACTGCCTGGAGGCAAAATAGACCAATTACTTTTTCTTAGGGTAATACGCACTTTTTTTAAGACCGTGTTATGGGAAGAAAAGAGCTGAATCGGGCGGAAATAAGTCTTTTATGGAAAGGGAAAATATGGTATGATAAGGGCAGTGCCTTACAAAAATATACCAGGAGGAATTTACTTATGTATGTAGAAAACAAAACGATTTCCCATGAACCGGCAGGCGAAGGCGTGGTCAGAAAGATTCTCGCCTATTCACCGAACCTGATGACCGTAGAGCTGGAGTTTGAGAAGGGGGCCATCGGCGCCAAGCACAGCCATCCCCACGAGCAGATTGGCTACATCGTATCCGGCTCCCTGATTTACCAGGAAGAGGGCCAGGAGGACAAGGTGCTGGTGACTGGAGACACCTACTATGTAGCGCCGAATGTGGTTCACGGGGTAAAGGTTTTAGAGGACACCAAGCTTCTGGACATTTTCACCCCCATGCGGGAGGATTTCATCCACAAATAAATTGCCAGCATAAGCAAAGGAGACAGAAAATGATTCAGTTTGGAATGCGGTGCCATGATCTGTGCCCGAAGATGGAGATGGAGAAGCTTTTCGAAGAGGTGAAGGCGAACAATATCCATCAGGTACAGCTGGCGTTTAAGAAGTCCATTACCAATTATGATTTCTCCACCGGCCATTACAGTGCAGGCTTCGGCCGCTATATCCGGTCCCTTCTGGAGAAAAACGATATCCATGTGGCCGTGCTGGGCTGCTACATTAATCCGACAAATCCCATTGAGTCTAAGCGTCAGGCAGAGGTGGCCCGTTTTATCGAGCACTTAAAGTATGCCAAGGCCATGGGGGCAGATATGGTAGGTACGGAGACCGGCCGCTTTGATCCCAATATGAAGGTGGTGCGGGATACCAGGACTGAGGGCGCTTACCAGCTGCTCTTAAAGAGCTTCCGGGAGATTGTCTCGGCGGCGGAGAAGCTTGGGGTGACTGTGGGCGTGGAGGGGGTATTTGACCACACCCTTTACAGCCCGGCGATGATGAAGCGTTTCTTAGAGGACATTGATTCCCCGAATGTGGAGGTCATTCTCGATCCGGTAAACCTGATTCATCCGGAGGAGGTAGACTGCCAGGAGGACGTCATCAGCAAGGCTTTCGCCTACTACGGCGACCGGATCACCATGATGCACATGAAGGACTTCGTCTTTGAAGGGCGGAGCCAGAAGTACCGTCATGTGGGCGAGGGACTGTTCCATTATGAGCCTCTGATGAAGCTAGTAAAGGCCCAGAAGCCTTACATCACCATGCTGATGGAAAATTCCAGCAAGGATCGCTTCCATGAGGATGTGAAGTATCTTCAGGATATCTATGATAAGGTAGAAATCGACTGACATTCTGGCTGAAGGCCAGGATATGCGAAATACATACGGAGGGCGGCTGCTGCCTGGCAGATAAGATGCTGGGCAGCAGCCGCCCTTCGGCGCGAGTGTGCGCCAAGCGAAAACTTTTTATGGGCGGAGGCTTTTCGTTGTATGCAGGCCTTTGCCCATCTTTATTTTTCTGTGTGCGGAAGTCTGGGCCGCAGAAATCGCTTTTTCATCTCATTGAGGTGGAAGGGAATCAGCGGGTAAATATAGCTCTTTCCGGCAATGGTCTTATTAAAGATTACGGCGCAGAGAGACAGAATGATTCCCGCCCAGAAGCCATACCAGTTGAAGAGGGCAGTGAGGATGAGAATCAGCACCCGCATGAATTTCAGGGCGTAGCCCAGCTCAAAGCTGGCCTGGGAGTAATTGGCCACGGTGACAAAGGCCATGTAAAGCATGGTTTCACTGTTGAACCACCCGGATTTCACCGAATATTCTCCCAGGACAATACCGGCGATAACGCTTAAAGGCGTGGTGAGCATGCTGGGGGTGTTGATGGCCGCCAGGCGCAGGCCGTCGATGGCAAATTCCAGGATTAAGAGCTGGTAAAAGACCGGTACATGGGGCGGCTCCGACAGGCGGATAAATTCCAGCCAGGAGGGGATGGCCTCCGGATTCTGCAGAAGCACCAGCCACAGAGGGGTCAAAATCAGCGTCAGCAGGGAGATGCTCATGCGGGAGAGCCGCAGGTAGGTGCCGGTGATCGGCGGGAAGTAATAATCGTCGGCCTCCTCAATAATGTCAAAGACAGAAGAGGGCAGCACCATGGCTGAGGGGGAGTTGTCCACCAGGATGGCAATACTGCCCTCCAGGATGCAGGCGGCAGTAGCATCGGGCCGCTCGGTGAATTTAAACTTGGGAAAGGGATTGTACCATTTATGGGGATAGATGCATTCGGCCAGGCTTTCCTGGTTCATGGTGAGAGCGTCTACCTTCAGGTTGGCTATGCGCTGCTTGATTGTTTCAAGAAGCTTTTCATCTACCCGGTCCTTCATGTAGCATAGGGCAATATCTGTGTGAGAGCTCTCTCCAGCGGTCATGATTTCCATAATCAGCTTTGCATCGCGGATGCGGCGGCGGATTAAGGCGGTGTTGAAGATCAGGGTTTCCACAAAGCCATCCCGGGAGCCGCGCATCACCTTGTCTTTCTCCGGCTCGCTGACGCCCCGGGCCGGGTAGGTGCGGCAGTCGATGGTCAGGCAGGTGTCATAGCCTTCCACAAACAGACAGGTAATGCCGGAGAGCAGCTGGGTGACTGCCTGGGACTGATCGGTGATCAGGCCGATTTCTCCATAGGGAATCAGCTTTTTGGAAAATGCGTGGGCGTCCTTTGGCATATCCTCCGGCTTTACCGACTGGAAGATCTGCAGGATTTTCAGAAGCACATCGTCTTTTGTCATGCCGTCCACGAAGAAAAGACAGCACATCCTGCCGCCGATTTCCGTCGTCCGGTACACCACATCGAAACACTGGTCTGCATGAAGGGCATCCTTAAATGCATTTATATTCTGGGAAAAATCACTGGAAAATTTCATGAGTCCCTCCTTAAAAGAAGATTTCTCTTCTAGTATGTCCGGATAGGGAAAAATTATGAAATTTTCAAAATGTCCGTCACAGAAATACACATGTAGAGGCGCGAAAGAAAAATGGAAAAATTTATTGGAAAATATACATAAAGCATGGCGGCGCTATATTGACAAATATGTTAAATAGTGCTATATTTTTCCTTGTAAGAAGCACAACGGGGTGCCTTACATATGTATTTTGGTATGGGGATGCCAAAGCATAAAGCTAATAGTGTGACGGTTTGTGATCGTGACCAGAGAGCTGTCTTCTGTGGGGGAAGGACAGCTCTCATTTTTTTTCGCAAATCGAATATAAACTGTCTACATGAGGGGGATATCGGGCATGGACTTTTGTTCCTCCACCAGGTCCGCCAGTGTTACATGATCCACCACATCGTTGATGGCGTCATTAAGCTTTTCCCATACTTTGAGGGTAGCGCAGCGGCCGGAGCGGCTGCAGGGATTTTCTTCCTCCTCCAGGCAGGCCACGGGAGCCAGGCTTCCTTCGGTAAGCCGGAGGATCTGCCCCACGGTGTACTGGGAGGGATCCCGGCTTAAGAGATAGCCGCCCTGAGCGCCGCGGACGCTTTTTACATAGCCTGCACGGCAGAGGATGGTGACGATTTGCTCCAGATATTTTACGGAGATCTGCTGCCGCTTGGCTACCTGGCTGATCTTGGTGCATTCTCCGGGATGAAGGGCGAATTCCAGCATCATGCGAAGGGCGTAGCGCCCTTTGGTTGAGACTTTCATCAGTAAACACCTCTATTCTTATATGTTTAATAGGATATAAAACATTGTACTTGATTTGCTGCCGGTTGTAAATGGAAATTATGAATTTTCCCGGTGCAGGGCCGCCTTTTCTTTTGGTGCGGGATATGGTATGATGGCATCATACCTGCACCGGGCTGGCCCGGAGAGAAAAAGAAACAAGGAAACAAGGAGAACGGCCATGAGAGATGGATTTGTGCGTGTGGCGGCGGCAACGCCGAAAATTAGAGTAGCCGATCCGGAATATAACCGGAAGGAAATTGTCAAATTAATGCTGGAAGGGGAAAAGCAGCAGGTGGAGGTCATGGTATTCCCGGAGCTTTGCCTGACGGGCTATACCTGCCAGGATCTGTTTCTGCAGTACCCGCTGCTCCGGCGGGCCAAGGAGGAGCTTGGCGAGATCGTGAAGGCCTCCTGTGATCTGAATATGCTTATTTTTGTAGGTCTTCCCTGGGAGCGGAATGGGAAGCTTTACAATGTGGTGGCGGCAGTGTGCAGAGGAAAGCTTCTGGGACTGGTGCCGAAGAAGAATCTTCCGAATTATTCGGAATTTTATGAGCTGCGCCACTTCTGCCCGGGAAATGACCGGCCGGAGGAGGCGCCTGACGGCTTTGACGGGCAGCCGGTGCCCATGGGAAGCCGCCTGCTCTTCCGGTGCGCGGGCCATCCGGAGCTTACGGTGGCGGCGGAGATCTGCGAGGATGTGTGGGTGCCCTGCCCGCCAAGCATCCGCCATGCCCTGGAGGGGGCCACACTGATTGTCAACTGCTCCGCCAGCGATGAGACTACGGGGAAGGATGTATACCGCCATGATTTAATCTGCGGCCAGTCGGCCAGACTGGTCTGCGGCTACGTGTATGCCAATGCCGGCGAGGGAGAGTCCACCCAGGACCTGGTTTTCGGCGGCCAGAATATCATTGCGGAGAACGGCACCTGCCTGGCAGAGTCCGGCCGTTTTGCCAATTCCTTTCTTGTGGCAGACCTTGACCTTGAGCGGTTAAACAGTGAGAGACGGCGGATGACTACCTTCGGAGCGGCCCATGACCTTTCCGGCGCAGGCTTTGGAGGTGACGGGGAGCATGGCTATCAGACGGTTTACTTTTCCCTTGACGGTGAGAAGCAGCAGAAGGGCCGGGAAAAGGCGCAGCAGCCGGACAGGCTCCTTCGCTTTATTGATAAGGCGCCCTTCGTGCCCCATGATCCGGGACAGAGGAGCCGCCGGTGTGAGGAAATCCTGTCCATCCAGTCCATGGGTTTAAAGAAGCGGCTGGAGCACACAGGATGCCGCAGCGCCGTTATCGGCATTTCCGGCGGTCTGGACTCCACCCTGGCCCTTCTGGTAACGGCCAGAGCCTTTGATATGCTGGGGATTCCCAGAGAGCAGATCTGCTGCGTTACCATGCCCTGCTACGGCACCACCGACCGGACCTACCAGAACGCCTGTGCCATGACGGGGAAAATCGGGGCATCCTTAAAGGAAATCCCTGTGCGGGATGCAGTTGATCTGCATTTCAAGGATATCGGCCACGATCCGGCGGTTCATGATGTGACCTACGAAAACAGCCAGGCCAGGGAGCGGACGCAGATTCTTATGGATCTGGCCAATCAGCTGAACGGCATGGTTATCGGTACCGGGGATATGTCGGAGCTGGCCCTGGGCTGGGCCACCTACAATGGGGACCATATGTCTATGTATGCGGTAAATGTGGGCGTTCCCAAGACCCTGGTGCGCCATCTGGTGCGCTATTACGCGGATACCTGCGGAGAGGAGGAGCTGGCGAGGGTGCTTTATGATGTGCTGGATACGCCGGTGAGCCCGGAGCTTCTGCCGCCGGAGGACGGAAAGATTTCCCAGAAGACGGAAGACTTGGTAGGGCCTTATGAGCTTCATGATTTCTTCCTTTACTATGTGCTCCGCTTTGGCTATATGCCCTCGAAGATTTACCGTCTGGCCCTGCAGGCCTTTGACGGGGAATATGACCGGAAGGTGATTGCCAGGTGGCTGGATGTCTTCTACCGGCGGTTCTTTGCCCAGCAGTTTAAGCGCTCCTGTCTGCCTGACGGCCCCAAGGTAGGCTCTGTGGCGGTGTCGCCCAGAGGTGACCTGCGGATGCCAAGCGATGCCTGCCGCCAGATATGGCTGGAGGATGTGGAGAAGATAAAAGATGAAAAGTGCAATGAATCAGAAAGGAACGGATAAGAGTTCATGATAAACAGTACAGCAAATAAGCAGGTGCGCCGGGTGGCGAACCTGGTGAAGAAGGCCAGGGCGCGCCGGGAGGAAGGCCTTTATGTAGTGGAGGGCCTGCGCATGTGCAGGGAGCTTTCTCCGGAGCAGGTAGAGATCCTCTACCTTTCCGAGAGCTTTCTTAAGGAGGAAGAGCACAGAAGGATGACGGAAGGCTTCACCTGGGAGGCGGTGGCCGACCCGGTGATGAAGGTGATGGCCGATACCCAGACCCCGCAGGGAATCCTGGCGCTGGTGCGGCGCCGGGACTGGACGCTGGAGGAGATCCTTGGCCGTCCTGGGACGCCCCTTCTCATGGTGCTGGAGACCGTGCAGGATCCCGGAAATCTGGGCACTATATTAAGGGCAGGAGAGGGAGCTGGCATCACCGGCCTGATTATGAATGAGGGCACGGCAGACATTTATAATCCAAAGGTGATCCGCTCCACCATGGGCTCCATTTACCGGGTTCCCTTTACTTACGTGGAGGATCTGCCTGGGGCCTGCCGCCAGATAAAGGAGAAGGGCATCCGTCTTTTTGCCGCCCACTTAAAGGGCTCCGGCGAGTATGACCTTCAGGACTATACGGGCCCCTGCGGCTTCCTTATTGGAAATGAGGCTAAGGGCCTTACGGAGGAGGCGGCGGACCAGGCGGATGCCTGCATCCGCATCCCCATGGCCGGTCAGGTGGAATCCCTGAATGCGGCGGTGGCGGCTTCCGTGCTGATGTTTGAGACGGCCAGGCAGCGGCGCAGGCAGTAAAAGTGTGGAAAACAGTGCGGCAGAGGTGCGGGCTGCAGCGGCGCAGGGCGATAAAAAGCGTAAGAAATTGGTAAGTTGTTATTCACTGCGGCCTGTGCTATACTTTAATGGAAGAAGTTGTAAATTTTGAACTTGCCATCAGGGAAGGAGGAGCGTATGGGTGTAATCGGATGGGTGGCAGCGTTTCTTGTATTTATTGTGATCGAGGTGGCCACCATGGCATTAACCACCATATGGTTTGCAGGAGGCGCTCTGGCGGGGCTGATTCTTTGCCTGCTGGGGGCGGGGATTGAGCTGCAGCTGGCAGTTTTTGCCGCAGTATCCTTTGTCCTGCTGATTCTCACCAGGCCGCTGGCGCTGCGCTATGTGAACCGGCAGGTGAAGAAGACCAATGTAGACAGCCTGATCGGCAGCAAGGCCCGCATTACCGAGACGGTGGATAATGGGGCGGAAACAGGCACAGCCCTGCTGGACGGGAAGGAATGGACGGCCAGAGCGCTGCATCGGGAGGAGATAATCCCTCAGGGAACCGCGGTTGTGGTTCGCCGCATTGAGGGCGTGAAGCTTCTGGTAGAGACAGCGGAGAATGAGCAGAAAGGAGCATGAGCATGAATACTTTAGGAGGACTGTACACATTTATCGGGTTTTTTGCAGTTATTATTATTGTGCTGCTGATTTTGACATCCTGCATCAAGATCGTTCCTCAGGCCCAGGCTATGGTTGTGGAGCGCCTTGGCGCATATCTGGACACCTGGTCTGTGGGCGTACATTTTAAGGTCCCCTTTGTGGATCGTGTGGCCAAGAAGGTCAATCTCAAGGAGCAGGTAGCAGATTTCCCGCCTCAGCCGGTGATTACCAAGGATAATGTAACCATGCGGATTGACACAGTAGTTTTCTTTCAGATTACCGATCCGAAGCTGTTTGCCTACGGCGTGGAAAATCCGATTATGGCCATTGAGAACCTGACGGCCACCACCCTGCGGAATATCATCGGTGATCTGGAGTTAGATCAGACCCTTACCTCCAGAGAGACCATCAATGCCAAGATGCGCGCTTCCCTGGATGTAGCCACTGACCCCTGGGGCATCAAGGTAAATCGCGTAGAGTTAAAGAATATCATCCCGCCTGCAGCCATCCAGGACGCTATGGAGAAGCAGATGAAGGCAGAGCGTGAGCGCCGTGAGGCCATCCTTAAGGCGGAGGGCGAGAAGAAGTCCACGATCCTTGTGGCTGAGGGTAAGAAGGAATCCGCCATTTTGGACGCAGAGGCGGAGAAGCAGGCAGCCATCCTTCGTGCAGAGGCGGAAAAGGAGAAGAAGATCAAAGAGGCTGAGGGCCAGGCAGAGGCGATTCTGAAGGTGCAGAAGGCCCAGGCAGACGGTATCCGCTTCATCAGGGAGGCTGGTGCGGACAGCGCCGTGCTTCAGCTGAAGAGCCTGGAGGCCTTTGCTGCTGCGGCCAATGGAAGAGCCACCAAGATCATCATTCCCTCGGATATCCAGGGCATAGCCGGGCTTGTGCAGTCTCTGGCTGAGGTGACTGAGCGGGAGCCGGTTTCCGGCGGTCCGGTGACAGAGCAGCCGGAATAACGATAATTTAGCATATTATTGGGCAGCGCCCGTCCTGTTGGCAGACAGGGCGGGCGTATTTTAGTATGACGGGAAAGCAAGGAGGCACACTTTTTTAATAGGAAACTTTCGGAAAAATCCGGCGGTCTTGACATCGGCCGCCAGATATAGTAATTTTAAAAGAAAGTATTTTATCATCAGAAGTCAAAGGAGGATGACAGCATGGATTTAAAAGGGAGAAATTTCCTGACGCTGAAGGATTTTACCAAGGAGGAGATCATCTATCTTCTGGATCTGGCGGCAGATTTTAAGGAAAAGAAGAAAAAGGGAATTTTAGTGGATAAATACAGAGGGAAAAATATTGCTCTGATCTTTGAAAAGACCAGCACCAGGACCCGCTGTGCCTTCGAGGTTGCGGCTCATGACCTGGGCATGGGAACTACCTATCTGGATCCCAGCGGCTCCCAGATCGGCAAGAAGGAGAGTATTGCCGACACAGCCAGAGTGCTGGGCCGGATGTACGAGGGAATCGAGTACCGGGGCTTTGGCCAGGAGATCGTAGAGGAGCTGGCTAAGTACGCAGGCGTACCCGTGTGGAATGGCCTTACAAACGAATACCATCCCACTCAGATGCTGGCGGACATGCTGACCATCCGCGAGCAGTTAGGCCGCTTAGAGGGCGTAAAGCTGGTGTACATGGGCGATGCCCGCTATAATATGGGAAATTCCCTGATGATTGTCTGCGCCAAGCTTGGCCTGCATTTTGTGGCCTGTGCGCCGAAGAAATACTTCCCCAATGAGGAGCTGGTAGAGCTGTGCCGCGGATATGCGGCGGAGTCCGGCGGCACCATTACTCTCACCGAGGATGTGGAGGAAGGTACTAAGGGCGCCGATGTGGTTTACACCGATGTGTGGGTATCCATGGGCGAGCCGGATGAGGTATGGGCAGAGCGGATCGAGGAGCTTAGCCCCTACAAGGTGACCCGCAAGGTGATGGAGAACGCCGGTCCCCAGGCCATCTTCCTGCACTGCCTGCCTGCATTCCACGATCTGAAGACGAAGATCGGCAGGGAGATGGGCGAGCGCTTCGGCATCCAGGATATGGAGGTTACGGACGAGGTGTTTGAGTCGGAGTGCTCCCGGGTATTTGACGAGGCAGAGAACCGGATGCATACCATCAAGGCTGTTATGGCCGCTACATTAGGAGAGTAAAGGATGTTTGGACAGGGACCCAGGGGCCGGAACGGCCGGAGCCTGGAGGTTTTTCTGGATCTTTTGCATATCGTGGTGGGGATTGTCATTGTACTCCTTGCGGTGGTGTCCTTTTTGAATCCAGAGAACAATCTGGTGCTGTTTCCGGTGATATTTATGCTGGCGGCCATTCTTAATCTGGTAAATGGCTGGGTGAAGATCCGCCAGGGAGGAAGAGATAAGAAAAAACAGGCCCAGGGTGTGGGGCTGATCCTTTTCGGAAGCTGCCTTCTGGCACTGTCCGTGGTCAGCGCCCTGAGCATCTGGAGATAGAGAATGAAGACAGAAATATTGACCATATTAAAAGAGACGGAAGGGTTTGTGTCCGGGCAGGATCTGTGCGGACGGCTGAATGTATCCAGGACAGCGGTGTGGAAGGTGATCCGTCAGCTGGAGGAGGAAGGCTACCAGATCGAGGCGGTGCGCAACAAGGGCTACCGTCTGGTGCAGGTGGCGGACGTGATGACGGAGGCGGAGATCGGCAGCCGGTTAAAGACGGACTGGCTGGGAAAGCACCTGGTGTATTATTATGAGACAGATTCCACCAATGTCCAGGCGAAAAAGCTTGCGGAGGCGGGCTGTCCTAATGGGACTCTGGTGGTGGCAGACTGCCAGGCAGCCGGAAAGGGCAGGCGCGGCCGAAGCTGGTCTTCTCCTCACGGAAGCAGCATTTATATGAGCTTTGTGCTGCGCCCGGATCTGCCGCCTTACTGTGCCTCGTCAGTGACGCTGATTGCCGGCATGGCGGTCGCCTCTGCGGTCAGGGAGGAGACGGGGCTGGATGCGCAGATCAAGTGGCCCAATGATGTGGTGATTAATGGAAAGAAGATCTGCGGAATCCTCACAGAGATGAGCGCCGAGCTGGAGAATATCCATTACATTGTCACCGGTGTGGGCATCAATGTCAATCAGCAGGAGTTTCCGGAGGAGATTCAGCACATGGCATCCTCCCTGCGGCTGGAATCGGGAAAAACCTGGAACCGCAGCAGCCTGATAGCGGCGGCGGCCAGGGCCTTTGAGGGATATTATGAAAAATTCCTTGCTGCAAAGGATCTGTCCCTTCTTAAGGAAGACTACGAGGGGCTGCTGGCCAATCTGGGGAAAGAGGTTGTGGTGCTGGATCCAAAAGGAAGCTGGCAGGGAATCTGCCGGGGAATCGACCGGGAGGGCGAGCTTTTGGTGGAGCTTTCTGATGGGCAGGTAGAGGCTGTGCGTTCCGGCGAGGTTTCAGTGCGGGGGATATATGGGTATGTCTGATAACCGAGGATATCCGGATTACCGCTTTCTGCGTACTCTGGAGAGGGAGCCGGGAAGCCTTCCGGACGAGGAACGCCTACGGGCCATAAACGGGCCTCTTCTCACCTGGTACAGTGAACACGCAAGAGACCTCCCCTGGAGGAAGGACAGGCAGGCCTATCATATCTGGATCTCGGAGATTATGCTTCAGCAGACCCGGGTAGAGGCGGTGAAGCCTTACTACAGGCGGTTTATGGAGGCTTTCCCCGATGCGGCAGCTTTGGCGGCAGCGGAGGATGAGACGCTCCTTAAGCTGTGGGAGGGACTTGGCTATTACAGCCGGGCCAGGAATTTAAAGAAGGCAGCTGTGGAAATCTGCGAAAAATACGGCGGAGAGCTTCCGGCATCCTGGAAGGAGCTTCTTGCTTTGCCGGGAATCGGCAGTTATACAGCAGGAGCCATCGCTTCTATCGCTTTTGGCATTCCCGCCCCGGCTGTAGATGGAAATGTGCTCCGGGTGCTGTCCCGTTTCCTGGGAAGCCGCCGGGATGTGAGCCAGGCCAGTACGAAGAAGTATTTTGAAGAAATTCTGACAAAGACTATGGACCGGGATGAGCCGGGGCTGTTTAATCAGGGCCTTTTTGAGGTGGGCGCCCTGGTCTGCGTGCCCAAAGGTGCGCCCCGTTGCGCAGACTGTCCTCTTTCCTGGCTGTGCCGGGCAAGGATGGAAGGGCTGTGGGAGGAGATCCCGGTGAAGGCCTCAAAGAAGCCCAGACGGGTGGAGGAGCGCACCATCCTGGTAATCACAAACGGTTCCCAGGTGGCCATCCGCAAGCGGCCGGATAAGGGGCTTTTAGCGTCCCTTTACGAGTTTCCCGGTGTGGAAGAGCGGCTGGCACTGGAGAATGAGAAAGACTGGAAGAAGGCTGCCAGCGCCGTCGGTGTGGCTGAATCCGATGTGGAGTCCGTGAAGTCTTTGGGGGAAGCCAAACATATCTTTTCCCATGTGGAATGGCATATGACCGGCTATCACATCAGCATCAAATGCCCTATTCCTCAGCCTTACGTTTCCGCGGATATCCGGGAGCTGGAAACAAGATATCCTGTTCCCAGCGCCTTTGAGGCGTATAGGAAGGCTTTTTCTGAGAAATAATGAAGATACGTAAGCGACAGGAGGTTGTTATGAAAAAACTGCTTTTTGTTGTGAATCCCAAATCCGGAAAGGAGCAGATCCGGCCAAAGCTTTTGGAGGTGCTGGATTTGTTTTCCGCCGCCGGTTATGAGGTTCAGGTTCATATTACCCAGCGTCAGAAGGACGCATCGGAGGCGGTGGCCCGGTGGGGAGAGGGAAAGGATCTGATCGTCTGCAGCGGCGGAGACGGAACCTTAAATGAGGTCATCAGCGGAATGATGGAGCTTTCAGCGCCTCCTCTTTTAGGCTACATTCCGTCAGGCTCCACCAATGACTATGCCTCCAGCTTAGAGATCCCCAAGGGGACCATGGAGGCGGCGAAAAATGTGCTGGAGGGAGTTCCCTTCGCCATCGATGTGGGGCGGTTCTGCGGTGACCGGTATTTTGTATACATTGCTGCTTTCGGCGCCTTCACGGAAATCTCCTACCAGACGCCCCAGGACAAGAAAAATCTTCTGGGGCATCAGGCCTACATGCTGGAAAGCGTAAAGGGCCTGACCTCCATAAAGCCCTGCCGGATGAAGGTGGAGTGGGAGGACAATGTGCTGGAGGAGGAATTTATCTTCGGCATGGTGACCAACACCATCAGTGTTGGCGGGTTTAAGGGCCTGGTGACCCAGTCGGTGGCCTTAAATGACGGGGAGTTTGAAGTCCTTCTGATCCGCAATCCCAGGACGCCCAGGGATTTAAGCAACATTATCTCCTACATGTTCCTTAAGGAGGAGCCTAATGACTATGTTTTTAAGTTCCGGGCAGACCGTATCCGCATTACCTCCGAGGAGCCGACAGACTGGGTTTTAGATGGAGAATTTGGCGGAAGCCGGCAGGAGGTAGTTGTAGAAAATTTGAAGGAGCGGCTGCAGATCCTGCGTTCGGCCGATAAAGGCGCAATTTTGTAACTTTGGCTGTAACTTTGGGAGAAATATGTTGAAAAATGCATGCTCTTCGTATATAAT
>JAGHER010000199.1 GCA_017889125.1 Lachnospiraceae bacterium | reverse complement strand
TGAGGAGAACCGGAATACTTATGTGGCCATGGATACACCGGTGAACGTGATTGCCGCGCTGCCTTCCCCTGCGGTAACGATAGCAGAAGGCACAAACAGCCTGAAGCTTACCTGGAACGCCGTGACGGATGCGGTGCGTTATGAGGTGTACCGCTACTCCTTCGATGAGACAGAGGAAAACAAGCAGCTGCTTGCGGAGGTGACGGAAACTTCCTATGAGGATATGGCAATCGAGCCGGATATGCCCTATTATTATTCCGTAGTTGCCTACTCTGCAGATAATTACAGCAATCCCTCGGAAACAGTGTGGTCAGTGGCCTGCACAGACCGGACAGGAGAATACGCTTATGAGGATGAAGCGGTGGGCCTTACCATCACCAGAAAATCCTATGACACCGCTTACCAGGAAGAGATTATTCTGGAAGGCATTGCGGAAAAAGCGTGCACCCTTACCGCAGAGGTAAATGGAGAGCAGCAGGGAGCTATTGACCTGGGAGCTAGGGAATCCTTCCATCTGGATCTCACCCTTCAGGAGGGAAGAAACGATGTAACCCTGTATCTGCAGGATGCTTCCGGAGCGGTTTCCCGATATACCTATAATTATGTGTATCTGACCAATTATGATATGGTGGTGGATGCTTCCTTTACCGGAGCAGACGGCACGGAGGAAAATGGCGTTCCCGTTTACCGCACCGTGCAGGCAGCAATCAATCAGGTTCCGGAGGACAATACCGACAGATGCGTGATTCTGGTTAAGGAAGGCTCTTACCGGGAGCATCTGACCGTAGATAAGCCTTACGTTTCTCTGATTGGAGAGGACAGAAATAAGACGGTTATCCATTTCTATGATAAGGAAGAGAGCCCGGAGGGCGGGGACATGGCAAAGCGCTGTGCGGTATATGTGACATCAGCGGCAGAGGGCTTCTCCGCGGAAAACCTTACCTTTGAGAATGATTATGTGTATACAGGAGCTGGCGGCAATGAGTCGGCGGACGCGCTGCGCAATGATGCCGAGTATGCCATGTATGTGAATCTGGCCCTGAAGGGCTACCAGGATACGGTATGTGCCAACAAGGGCATGCAGTATTACTACAAGTGCGAGATCTGGGGCAATGTGGACTTTATTTACGGCAATGACCCGAGAGCGCTTTTTGAGGACTGTGACCTGATTTTCCGGTACAACGGAACGAAGAACAGCGGCTATGTGGCTGCACCGAAGACGGATGCAGATGCAGAGTATGGACTGCTCTTTAATGACTGCCGGATTCTTTCGCAGGAGGGCTGCTCTGGAAGCAAGTATCTTCTGGCAAGGCCCTGGGGCGCAGACGGCGCGGTAACCTTTATTGACACCTACATGGGAAAGATTGTTAATGCAGCAGAGCCCTACAGCGACATGAGCGGAAATGCGTTCATGAATGCCCGTTTCTTTGAGTACGGAACCTATGGCCCTGGATTTGCCGTGAATACATCCAGACGGCAGATTTCCGCCGCAAAGGCGGCAGCCATGCTTTCGGAAGCGGGACTTGGCTGGGATCCCCAGGAGGAAGTGCTGAGCCTGAGTACGGATGGAATTTATGTGGGCGACATCGTTACACCGGGTGCGCCTAAGTACGATGTGCAGGTTTACGATCCCGATACCTATCTGGAAACTGACGGCGATGATACCGGCCTTGGCCGTTTTGCCCTGGAGGGCTATGCAAAGGCGGGAGGCGTGACCGGAGGCGGCCTTCTGAAAGAAACTTCGGATTCTTATTATCAGGTAGATACGGCAGAGGAATTCCTTCAGGCACTGATGGAGGTAAAGACCAAGGGCTCGAAGGCGGTAATTGAGCTGACGGCAGACATTGGCTTAGGATGCAATGAAATCGAGAATTTCGATTCATACAGCAGCGTGATCAAGCCTTACGGCGCACAGCCGTTAACCCATCCGGAATTAATCCGCACCGGCACCTCTATTCTGATGATTCAGAATATGAGCAATCTGACCATTTTCTCGCAGAATGGCTCCAGAATCCTTCATGCCAATGTGGACTTTAAGAATTCCGAAAACATCATCATCCGCAACCTGGCCTTTGATGAGCTCTGGGAGTGGGATGAGGACACTGCAGGCGATTATGACCGCAATGACTGGGATTACATGACCATTGAAAGCGAGAGCACGGATATCTGGATTGACCATTGTACCTTCTATAAGGCCTATGACGGTGTGGTGGATATCAAGAACCCCAGCGAAACCAGCACAAGCAATGTGACGATTTCCTGGTGCGAATTCCTGCCGGGCAGCCGGGATGAATTCTTCGATGTGATGATGGATGAGTTAAAGAGCAATCCGGAGAAGTATCCGTATTACTCCCACTTGCTCAATGACTACGGCATGACGGAGGAGCAGATTTATTCTTACGCATACGGCCAGAAGAAGACCCACCTGCTGGGACAGTCGGATGACGCCACCAATGCAAGGAATATCCGTTTAACTCTTGCCAATAACCATTACAAGGATTCCATGGACCGTATGCCGAGAATGCGCTACGGCGATGCCCATGTGTACAATTGTATTCTGGATGCTTCTGACCTGTATACGGCGAGAAATGCCATTGCCAATCCTGAGGCGGCGGCAAAGATCGTCAGCAACGGCGCAAGCTCCACCTGCGGCGGACAGGTGCTTCTGGAAAACTGCTATATTGACGGTATTGTCAATGCGTTAAACAGCGGCAACGGTTCAAGCCCTGCAGGATACATCAATGCGGTAAATTCGGTGTATTATCTGGATGGCGTACAGACGGTACTGGAGCCCAAGTCCAACAGCACGGCAGATGACCGTGTGCTGATTCTGGATGCAGATGCATTTAAGCGCGGACTTCCTTATGATGAGCCGGTTTACTATGATGCAGAAAGCCTGGATGAGATCATCGTCCCCAACGCAGGTGCCGGAAGACTGGATATGACAGTGCTGCAGTGGGAGAAGGGTACCTACTATGATGATACCTGGACTGGTGACGGCAATGAGCCGGAAACGCCTGTTGAACCGGAAGAGCCATCAGAGCCGGAGACGCCGGTAGGCCCGGAGGAGCCGTCAGAGCCGGAGACGCCGGTAGGCCCAGAAGAGCCATCAGAGCCGGAGACTCCGGTGAACCCGGAAGAGCCTTCTGAACCGGAAATTCCTCAGAAACCGGAGCGGGATGAGGACAGCAGAGGCGATTCGGATTATAAGATCGATCGGACAGTACCATCGGTTATCGCAGCGGGGGGCAGTGCGCATACCATGATTACCGGCAGCGTTCCCTCTACTACCCGGGACGGCCAGTGGAAGCAGCTGCCTGGCGGAGGCTGGAACCTGATCAAAGCAGATGGCAGTACAGCCCGGAATGAATGGGCGTATTTAAACGGCCGCACCTGGTATCTGTTTGACAGTGAGGGAAAGATGGTCCAGGGATGGGCCAATGTAAACGGCACCTGGTATTATATGGATGCGGTAAACGGTGATATGAAGACCGGCTGGCAGCTGGTGAACGGCGTATGGTATTACATGGACGCAGTAAATGGCGGCATGAAAACCGGCTGGCAGCTTGTTGGAGAAAAATGGTATTACCTTGATCCGGCAACTGGTTCCATGCGGACCGGACGGATCCAGGTAGACGGCGTATGGTACAGCCTGAATCCGGACGGAAGCTGGGTTGGGTAACAAAGCATAACAGCCGGAAAAGGGCGGATTGTTCGTAAGGAGCGGATAATCCGCCCTTTTGCCCTTTCTCCATGTCGAACCCCGGAGTATCCTGTCAATCGAAACCCGTTGCTTTTTCCCGAGATTAGGGTTAAAATGTAAGAAGCTCAAAGGCGGAGAGGAGATTATACATGACGACAACTGGAGCAGACTTAAGCTTTGTGCATTTAGGGATTACCATTGAGCATCTTCCAAAGAGCATTGACGTGTTTGGCTTTTCGATTGCATTTTACGGAATAATCATCGGCTGCGGGATGCTGGCAGGGATCTGGCTGGCCATGCGGGATGCCAGAAGACGGGGGCAGGATCCGGAGCTGTACCTGGATTTTGCAATTTACGCCATCATCTTTTCCATCATCGGTGCAAGAGCTTATTACGTCATCTTTGAGTGGGATGCTTATAAGGATAATCTGCTTCAGATTTTTAATTTAAGGGCCGGAGGACTGGCAATCTATGGAGGCGTCATCGGCGCAGTTCTTACCCTTTTGGTATTTACCCGGGTGCGGAAGGTATCCTTTTTTTCTATGGCGGATACCGGCGTTCTGGGACTGATTCTGGGACAGATTATCGGGCGATGGGGAAACTTTTTTAATACGGAAGCTTTTGGCGGATATACGGACAACCTTTTTGCCATGCGGATCAAAATGTCGCGGGTGAATCCGGCCATGATCTCGCAGGAGCTGCTGAACCACAAGATTGTGGAACAGGGCGTGGAATACATCCAGGTGCATCCCACCTTCCTATATGAGTCTCTCTGGAACCTCGGACTTCTTCTCTTTATGCTTTGGTATCGGAAGCGGAAGAAGTTTGATGGGGAAATGTTCTGTATTTATTTGCTTGGCTATGGCGTAGGCAGAGCATGGATTGAAGGACTGCGGACAGACCAGCTTCTTCTTTTTGGAACAGGACTTCCTGTGTCTCAGTGTTTGTCAATGATTCTCGCGGCAGGAGCAGCCGGTGTTTTGATCTGGAGACACAGAAGGCTGGGAAAATGAAGAAGGAGAGCATAGGATGAATGTTTCGAAAAACGAGTTGATAGAAAAGATAGAGTCGGCAAGGAAGCTGCTGAATGCCAGCATTGATGAAGGGAAGGATTATGAGGAGATCTACCGGCGCAGCGTGGAGTTAGACGGGCTGATTGAGCAATATATCGTGGCTGGATTTTAGGAAAACACGGATTAACATGTTTTTTGTGCACATCCACTGAAAATGGAGGACAGATTGGCTGAGAGACTGGAGAAATTCAGTCTCTCTTTTTTTGTGTCCTTATTTGGTTAAGATTCCCTTGCAGTCTTTTAATTTTCCTGGAAAAATTCCTTGCTATTTCATTACGGATGTACTAAAATGATTATACGAGTGGTGAAAAGTGGTAGAAAGTGGATTAGAATGGTAGCCAAGTGGTTTGGTTGTATGGGAACAGGTACCGGGTGATAAATTATGTTCATGGGTGAATACAATCATACAGTCGATGCGAAGGGGCGTCTCATCGTGCCTTCGAAGTTCAGAGAGCAGCTGGGGGATGAATTCGTGGTAACGAAGGGATTAGATGGCTGCTTATTTGTGTATGAAAATTCCGAATGGAAAGCCCTGGAAGATAAGCTTCATGCCCTGCCCCTGACCAATGCCAACGCGCGAAAGTTCTCCCGCTTTTTTCTGGCTGGCGCCACCGCCTGTGAAGTGGACAAGCAGGGAAGGATCCTCCTTCCGGCTGTACTCAGAGATTTTGCCGGTATTGAGAAGGATGCGGTGCTGGTGGGTGTGGGAAGCCGGATTGAGATCTGGGCCAGAGACCGCTGGACGGAAGCCAATTCCTATGACGACATGGAAGAGATTGCAGAGAATATGGAAGGATTGGGAATTTAAATGGATTTTGGACATACATCAGTTCTGCTTCACGAGACCATTGACAGTCTTCACGTAAAGCCGGATGGCATTTACGTTGACGGCACCCTGGGTGGAGGCGGCCATGCCTGTACGCTCTGCAGGAAGCTGGGAGAGAAGGGACGGCTGATCGGCATCGACCAGGATGCGGACGCCATCAGGGCGGCCGGGGAACGGCTCCGGGAATTTGGAGACCGGGTAACCATCGTGCGCAGCAATTACGTGGATACGCCGCGGGTTCTGTCTGAGCTGGGAATACCGGCAGTGGATGGGATCTACCTGGATCTTGGGGTTTCCTCTTATCAGCTGGATACGCCGGAGAGAGGCTTTACTTACCGGGAGGACGCGCCTTTAGATATGCGGATGGATCAGCGTCAGACCAGGACGGCTGCCGATCTGGTGAATCATTTAAGCGAGATGGAGCTGTACCGGATTATCCGGGATTACGGTGAGGAGAAATTTGCGAAGAATATCGCAAAGCACATCGTGCGGATGCGCCAGGAGGCGCCGATTCTTACCACCGGGCAGCTGATCGAGGCCATCAAGGCGGCGATCCCTATGCGGGTTCGGGCTGCAGGAGGCCATCCGGCCAAGCAGACCTTTCAGGCTCTCCGCATTGAGCTGAATGGCGAGCTTAAGGTACTGGAGGCATCCATTGATCAGATGATCGGGCTTTTGAAGCCAGGCGGAAGGCTTTCGATTATTACCTTCCATTCCCTGGAGGACCGGATTGTAAAAAACAAATTCAGAGAAAATGAACACCCATGCACCTGTCCGCCGGAATTTCCCGTATGCGTATGCGGAAAGAAGAGCCGCGGGAGGGTGATTACCAGAAAGCCCATCCTGCCCTCGGAGACAGAGATGGAGGAAAACAGGCGGTCAAAGAGTGCAAAGCTTCGGGTGTTTGAGAAGGCGGCAGGGTCCGCCTGAGCATAATCAATCAATATATTTTAGAAGTAAGGGAGGAACAGGTCGATGGCTGAAGGGAGAAATTTAAACAGGACGCAGGAATACATTCAGGGGAATACAGTCCGTAAGCTGCAGCCGGACCGGGTTCCGGAGCGGCTGCCGTCGGGAGGACGCCGGGAGAAGGTCCGGGTCAGCCATGCGGTGCGCAGAAATCAGGAAAAGGCGCTCCAGATGGATCTGCCTTTTGTTATCATGCTTACAATTGCCGCGATCTGTACGTTATACCTGTGTGTAAATTACCTTCATGTACAGTCTTCCATTACGGCCAGGATTAACCACATCGAGGACCTGGAGTCGGAGATTGAGGTGATGAAGTCGGAGAATGACGCCCTGGAAACCAGCATTAATACCTATGTTGATCTTGACCATGTATATGAGGTGGCGACAAAAGATTTAGGCATGGTATATGCCAACAAAGACCAGGTCATTCTGTATAACAAGACGGAAAGCGAGTATGTAAGACAGTATGAGGACATCCCACAATACTAAGGGACCGGGGAAGAAGACAAAAGGCGGTTCCAGACTGTTTTTGACACACATGCAGGAGAAGCTGGCGGTTACCGTATTGGTAATTACGCTGGCTTTGTTTGCATTAGTCGGTGTTTTATATAATATTGTAAAGACGAAGCAGGACGATTATACCCAGACGGTGCTCTCTCAGCAGCGCTATGACAGCCGGGTGATTCCCTACCAGAGAGGGGATATTGTGGACCGGAACGGCACCTTCCTGGCCACCAGCGAGAAGGTGTACAACCTGATTATCGATCCCAACCAGATTATGTCGGCACAGGAGCGGTATCTGGAGCCTACAGTCACTGCACTGACTCAGGCCTTCGGCTACGATGCCAATGAAATCCGCAGCCTGATCCAGGGGAAGCCGGATTCCTATTATATTCGTTATGATCGGCGGCTTTCCTATGACCAGAAGACAGCCTTTGAGGAGCTGGCAGACCAGATGAATAAGGCTTACGCTGAGGCGGATTCCCGGGAGCGGGTGAAGGGCATCTGGTTTGAGGATGAGTATAAGCGGGTGTATCCGTACAATTCTCTGGCCTGCAATGTGATCGGCTTTGCCAGGAGCGACGGCAGCGATGGAAGCGGCGGTATTGAACAGTATTACAATGACCAGCTGATCGGCACCAATGGCCGGGAATACGGCTACCTGAATGAGGAGACCAACCTGGAGCGGGTAATTAAGCCGCCTGCAAATGGAAATACCGTGGTGTCTACCTTAGATGTAAATATTCAGAAAATTGTGGAAAAGTACCTGGACGAGTGGGAGAATACCACCGGCAGCAACATGAGCGCGGCGATTGTGATGAATCCCAACAACGGCGAGGTGCTGGCCATGGCCAATAAGAACCGGTTCGACTTAAACGATCCGAGAAATCTGGGGAACCGCTACACGGACGAGGAGATCCGCCAGTTCGGCATCAAGGAGGCCATGGATGATTATCACCGGAAGAATCCCGATAAGGAGCGGATTACGGAGGCGCAGGTGTCTCAGTATTACACCGATGAAGAGGTGGTGTCTCTGGGAACCCAGGTAGCCTGGAATAAGGTGTGGCGGAATTTCTGCATCAGCGATACCTATGAGCCAGGCTCCACGCAGAAGATTTTTACCGTAGCTACTGGTATGGAGGAAGGGATTCTCACCGGGAATGAAAGCTTTTTCTGTGACGGCTACCAGATGGTGGGCGGCTGGCCCATCAAGTGTGTAAAGCGTTCCGGCCACGGCAATCTGACGGTGACAGAGACACTGATGCAGTCCTGCAATGACGCCATCATGCAGATGGCTTCCATGATTGGAAAGGAGCGTTTTGTTAAATACCAAAAGCTGTTCGGCTTTGGCAGCAAGACGGGAATCGACCTGCCTGGTGAGGCGGACACCAGCACGCTGATTTATCATGCGGAGGATATGGGCCCTGCGGACCTGGCAACCAATGCCTTCGGACAGAATTACAACTGTACGATGATTCAGATGGCGGCGGCCTACTGCTCGGTGATCAATGGCGGCTCCTACTATGAGCCTCATGTGGTAAAGCAGATTTTAAACGAAAACGGTTCTGTGGTAAAGAAGATTGAGCCTAACCTGGTGCGGGAGACGGTGTCGGAGTCTACAGCGAAATTTATCCGGGAAGCCCTGTTTAAGACGGTATCAGAAGGAACAGGAAGCGCGGCCCAGGTTGATGGTTACAAGGTAGGCGGAAAGACGGGAACGGCAGAGAAATATCCCCGGGGAAATGGGGACTATGTGGTATCCTTCGCTGGTTTTGCGCCGGTGGATGATCCGCAGGTATTTGTTTACGTGGTGATTGATACGCCTCATGTGGATGATCAGCCCCACAGCAGCTTTGCCAGCGGTGTTCTGCAGAAGATACTGAATGATATCCTGCCTTACATGAATGTGTTCCCTGACACGGAGCAGATGGAGCTTCCTGAGGATGTGCAGGCACAGCTTCCGGAGGAAGAAGGCATATCTGCCGGTGACAATGAGGAGATGGCGCCGGAGGAGACAGAGAGCGAGACAAAGGTTTACGAGACAGATGAATATATTGAACAGGACGGCCAGGGCTCTGGCATCCCTGGAGCGATTCCCGGTCTGGAGGGCCAGGAGGGCGCGCCAGAGAGCAGTGTGAGCCAGACGTCCGGGCAGAGCGGCGCGCAGTCTGGCCAGGATGCCGTGAACACCGGCCAGGATGAGCGTCAGGCAGAGGAAAGCCAGACGGCTTCATCCGATCCGGAGGAGACGGCAGCCGCATCTTCGGAGGGAGAGGTAGCCCAGACGGGACAGTCCTCCGAGAATGCGGGGGCCGCTCAGGGGGGACAGCCGGTTCAGCCAGACGGCACGTCCCAGACAGCGGAGACATCGGCGGCAGGGCTTTCCGGGTAATAATTGTCCGGAACATTCATATATTTGAAAAAAGGAAAGACAGGAGCCGGACATGAATGAAAACCAGACCTGTCACAGAGGAAAAACTGCCGTTCTCTATTTCCTGTTGTCGCTGATGATAATTGGATTGGGAGGACGGCTTTTTTATCTGATGGTTTTCCGCTCGGAGTATTACTCAGCGAAGGCGGAGGATCTGCACCTGCGGGAGCGCTCCATCAAGGCTGCACGGGGCAGGATCTTAGATCGGAACGGCCAGGTACTGGCGGATAACCGGACGGTGTGCACCATCTCGGTGATTTACAGCCAGGTAACCGACCGGGAGGAGACCATACAGATCTTAAGCCGGGAGCTGGGGCTGGAAGAAGGCGAGGTACGCCGGAAGGTGGAGAAGCGCAGCTCCAGAGAGGTGATTGCTTCTAATGTAGAAAAGGAGACGGGAGACCGGATCCGCAGCTTTGGTCTGGACGGGGTAAAGGTAGATGAGGATTACAAGCGCTACTACCCCTATGACAGTCTGGCTTCCCGGGTTCTTGGCTTTACCGGCGGGGACAATCAGGGCATCATCGGCCTGGAGGTGAAGTATGAGGAATACCTAAAAGGCGAGAACGGCACCATTTTTACCCTGACCGATGCTGCCGGTGTGGAGCTGGAGAATGGAAAGGAAGAGCGGCTGGAGCCGGAGGCAGGCCGCGACCTGGTGCTGACGCTGGATGTAAATATCCAGCAGTATGCCCAGCAGCTGGCCTACCAGACCATGGAGCAGAAGAATGCTAAAGGCGTGTCCATCATCGTCATGAATCCCCAGAACGGTGAGATCCTGGCGATGGTCAATGCCCCGGAATTTAATTTAAATGACCCCTTCACCCTGGATCAGAATCTGGTCAGCGAAAGCGCCAGGCTGGAGGCTGCGGAGGCTGAAGCGGCGGGGGTGGAAAAGCAGGAGCGGCGCAATCAGATGTGGCGGAATGCCTGCGTCAGCGATACCTATGAGCCTGGCTCCACCTTTAAGATCATCACGGCGGCAGCCGGGCTGGAGGCGGGGGCGGTGACATTGGATGACCGGTTTACCTGCCCGGGTTACCGGATTGTGGAGGATCGGAAGATCCGCTGCCACAAGACTGGCGGACACGGCGGAGAGACCTTCCTTCAGGGGATGATGAACTCCTGCAATCCGGTGCTCATCGATGTGGGGCAGCGGCTGGGGGTGGACAATTACTGCCGGTATTTTGACCAGTTCGGTCTCCGGGGAAAGACGGGGATCGACATCCCGGGAGAGGCTTCCACCATCATGCACAAGCCGGAGAATATGGGGCCGGTGGAGCTGGCCACCGTATCCTTTGGCCAGTCCTTCCAGATCACACCAGTGCAGCTGATTGCCACTGTTTCTTCTATTATAAATGGGGGGAGGCGGGTGACGCCCCACTTTGCCGCAGAGGCCAGGAGCAAGGACAGAACCTGGACGAAGAAATTCGCCTGGCCTTTAGGCGACCGGATTCTTTCCGAGGAAACCAGCCAGACCATGCGCTACATTCTGGAAATGGTGGTGGCGGAGGGCAGCGGAAAGAATGCGGCGGTGGAAGGCTACCGGATCGGCGGGAAGACCGCCACATCGGAAAAGCTTCCCCGCAGCTTAAAGAAATACATTTCCTCCTTTATCGGCTTTGCGCCGGCGGATGATCCCCAGGTAATCGCGCTGATTACCATCAACGAGCCAGAGGGAATTTACTACGGCGGCACCATCGCAGCGCCGGTAATCGGGGACTTATTCCGGAATATTCTGCCCATTCTGGGAATCCAAGAAACCCAGATATAAGTTGATTATTCCGGGAAAAAGACGTATACTACTTAATGATTTAAAAGGGTCAATACATAAGAATTTGAGGTGTTTTATGATTAATGAAACCATTTTAGCGATTATCATATCCTTCTGTATCAGCGCAGTGCTTTGCCCGGTGGTGATTCCCTTTCTCCACAAGCTGAAGTTTGGACAGCAGGTTCGTGAGGAGGGGCCCCAGGCTCACTTAAAAAAGCAGGGAACGCCTACCATGGGCGGCCTGATGATCCTGACCAGCATCATTATTACGTCCCTGTTTTATATTCCCCGATATCCGAAGATTATTCCTGTGCTCTTTGTGACGGTAGGATTTGGAATTATCGGGTTTATGGATGACTACATTAAGATCGTGATGAAGCGGTCTGAGGGGCTTAACCCAAAGCAGAAGCTCTTAGGACAGATCATCATCACCGGCATTTTCGCCTGGTACCTGGTTACCAGCGATGAGGTGGGCACAGGGATGCTGATTCCCTTTACCGGCGGTTTTGATGAGGGAATCCGTTTGAACCTGGGGATTTTGTTTGTTCCCGCAGTATTTTTCATTGTCCTGGGAACGGACAACGGCGTGAATTTTACCGATGGACTGGATGGATTGTGTACCAGCGTGACCATACTGGTGGCCACCTTCCTGACCATTGTTTCTCTGGGGGAGAACAGCGGCATCAGCCCCATCACCGGCGCGGTGGTGGGAAGCCTTTTGGGATTCCTTTTGTTTAATGTCTATCCGGCCAAGGTGTTCATGGGCGACACGGGATCTCTGGCACTGGGGGGCTTTGTGGCTTCCAGCGCTTTTATGATGGAGATGCCGCTGTTTATCGTGATTATCGGTTTTATCTATCTGATTGAGGTGCTTTCCGTCATCATGCAGGTGACGTATTTTAAGAAAACCGGCGGAAAGCGGATCTTTAAAATGGCGCCGATCCATCATCATTTTGAGCTGTGCGGATGGTCGGAGACCAGGGTGGTCGCAGTCTTTGCCACAGTTACGGCGATTCTCTGCCTGGTGGCATACTTAGGATTATAGGAGGTTGAGAGGCTTGAGCAGTCAGAAGGTATTGGTAGCGGGAACCGGAGTCAGCGGGATTTCGGCGGCGAAGCTTTTGCTGGACATGGGCGGCGAAGTGGTGCTGTATGACAGCAATGATAAGCTGAATGAGGAAGAGCTGAAGGAGAAGCTTTCAGGTAGCGAGAAGGTGACTGTGGTTTTGGGCGAGCTTAAGCGCACGGATCTTCTGGGCGTGGAGCTTTGCATCATCAGCCCGGGCATCCCTCTGGAGGCGCCCTTTGTGGCTGTCCTGGATGACATGAATATTCCCATCTGGAGCGAGATCCAGCTGGCCTATCACTGCGCCAAGGGCCGTCTGGCGGCCATCACCGGCACCAACGGAAAGACTACCACCACAGCGCTTACCGGCCAGATCATGAAGGATTACTTTGACAGCGTATTTGTGGTGGGAAATATCGGTATTCCCTACACCCAGGTAGCGCTGGAAACCAAGGAATCCTCGGTGACGGTGGCGGAGGTGTCAAGCTTCCAGCTGGAGACCATTATGGATTTTCGTCCCCAGGTCAGCGCCATATTGAATATTACCCCGGATCATCTGGACCGGCACGGCACCATGGAGCGGTATATTGCCATCAAAGAAAGCATTGCCATGAACCAGGGGGAGGAAGACACCCTTGTTCTCAATTATGACGATCCGGTGCTGCGAAGCTTCGGCCTTAAGGAGAAGCCGGTGAAGAAGGCTTTGGAGGATGAGGCGGCGAAAGCAGCCGGAATGGCTCAGGGAGCAGAGAAAAAGAAGGAGTACTTCTGGAGTACTGAGGAGGAAGAAGAGGAAACCGCCGGCGGTAAAAGCGCAGATGAGACGGCTGAGGAAAGCGCAGCCGGAGAAGGTGACTCGAGGGAATCAGCTTCCGGGGAGGGGATTTCCGGAGAATCTGCAGAAGCAGCTGCTGAGCAGAAGGATGACGGCATCCCGGCGCCGGAATTTGACCTGAAGGCAAAGGTGATTTTCTTCAGCAGCAGGAACCGGCTGGAGGAAGGACTTTTCCTTGACGGCGATACCATTCAATGGCGTCATGACGGGAAGCAGGAGGAAGTGGTGAATGTCCACAGCCTGAAGCTTCTGGGCCGCCACAATTATGAGAATGTTATGGCGGCGGCGGCCATCGGCCTTTCCATGGGCGTGCCCCTGGATTCCATCCGGAAGACGGCGGAGGCCTTTGAGGCGGTGGAGCACCGCATTGAGTTTGTGGCAGAGCGCTACGGCGTGAAATATTACAATGATTCCAAGGGCACTAACCCGGACGCGGCCATACAGGCGATCCGGGCCATGCCCGGGCCCACCATTTTGATTGCCGGTGGGTATGATAAGCACAATGAGTACGATCAGTGGATCGAGGCCTTTGAGGGAAAGGTGCGGTATCTGGTGCTCATCGGGCAGACCAGGGATAAGATCGCCCGGTGTGCCAGGGAGCACGGATTCCACGATATTATGTATGCAGAGGATATGCAGGAGGCGGTGCGGGTGTGTGCGTCTTACGCCAATATGGGCGAGAATGTGCTGTTAAGCCCTGCCTGTGCCAGCTGGGGCATGTTCCGCAACTACGAGGAGCGCGGACGGGTCTTTAAGGAATGTGTGCGCAGCCTTTGATGATTAAGGATGGGAGGGCAGCGGATGGCGAATCAGCAGAGGGCGGCGGTCAGGGAGCCGCAGCAGAGGGCGTATGCCGGGGATCGGCAGCGCAGGCCGGAGAGAACGAGAGCGGCGGAGACGGGACAGCATTCCCAGACGCGGCCCAATTCTGAGCGGCAGGCGGAAAACCGCAGGCCGCAGCAGGAAGGATACCAGCAAAGAAATGTCCGCCGGAATCCAGGTACGGGTTCCGGGCAGCGGCAGAGAGATAATGATTACCGGCGTGCAGGCGCAGGGCAGCGGACGGATTACGGTCAGCGTGCAGGCGCGGGGCAGAGGACGGATTACAGTCAGCGTGCAGGTGCAGGCCAGCGGACAGATTACAGTCAGCGGGCAGGCCAAGGTGCGAGGACGGATTACGGCCAGCGGCAGAAACCAGCCGGGCGCAGTGCCCAGAATCGCCCCGCTTACGAGACGGCCCGGCAGCAGACGGCTGCTGCGTCTGATGGACGGCGGATGTATGATAACCGGCGCGGTGCGGATGCCCGGCGGGGAAGTGAACTGCGGCGCGGTGCGGATGTCCGGCGGGAAAGTGAACTGCGGCGCGGGGCGGATGCCCGGCAGGAAAACGATCTGCGGCGCAGGGCCGGGGGCGGCTATGAGCGCACGGAAGGAAATCGAAGATATTCCCCAGAGCAGACAAGGGACCGCTCCAGTCAGGAGAGAGGCTGGGCACGGAATGGGCAGGGCCGCCGCCCGTCCGACCAGCAGATGAAGGTGCGGTCGGCGCCCGGCGTGCGGGTGAAGGCGGCAGAGGGAAATTTCCGTCAGCCGCCTTACGCGGAAGGCAGAGGCGCAGGCGCGGCGGAGAATGCGGGAAAGAAGAAGGTACGGAGGTTCTATGATTACAGCCTTCTCTTTACCATCATCTTCCTCACCGTGTTTGGACTGGTGATGATTTACAGCTCCAGCTCATATTCCGCACAGATCAAATATGACGGAGATGCAGGCTATTTTATGCGGCGGCAGGCCATGATTGCCGTGGCAGGATTTTTGGCGATGATGGTAATTTCCAAGATGGACTACCACTTCTTTGCCAAGTTTGCTCTGTTAGGATACGGGCTTTCCTATGTATTCCTGCTGATGGTTATGCTGACGCCCCTGGGCGTGGAGGTAAATGGAAAGAAGCGGTGGCTGGCCCTTGGTCCCCTGCAGTTCCAGCCTACAGAGCTGGTAAAGATTGCCCTGATCCTTCTTCTGGCGGTGATGATCACCAGGATGGGGCGAAAGGTGGATAACATCAAAGGCCTTCTGGTTTTGGTGGCTGTCACTGTCCCTGTGGCCGGATTGGTGGCCATGAACAACTTAAGCTCGGGAATCATTATTCTGGGCATTGCCTTTGTGATGGCCTTTGTGGCCTCTAAGCTGAAATGGCCCTTTGCCCTGTGCATAGCCGGTGCCGGAGTGATTTATGCCTTTGCCGGGCCTATTGCCACAGTGCTGGAAAAGATTGGTCTGGTGCAGCCTTATCAGCTGAACCGGATCCACGTGTGGCTGCAGCCGGAGGCTTATCCCCAGGACGGCGGCTATCAGGTCCTTCAGGGACTGTACGCCATCGGATCCGGCGGCCTGGTGGGAAAGGGCCTGGGCGAGAGTATTCAGAAGCTGGGCTTTATTCCGGAGGCGCAGAATGATATGGTCTTTTCCGTAATCTGTGAGGAGCTGGGGCTCTTCGGCGCCATTTCCGTAATTTTGATTTTCCTGTTTATGATTTACCGGTTTATGGTGATTGCCTCCAATGCGCCGGACCTTTTTGGCGCACTGCTGGTCGTAGGCGTTATGGGGCACATTGCCATCCAGGTCATCTTAAACATTGCGGTGGTGACCAACACCATTCCCAATACGGGAATTACCCTGCCCTTTATCAGCTACGGAGGTACGTCTGTAGGATTCCTGATGATGGAGATGGGGATGGTCCTAAGCGTTTCCAATCAGGTAAAGATCCGAACGTGACGCAGTTTTTCTTCCGGACATAGTTCCTTTCCCTGGCGCAGGGCATATAGTATCATACAGCGGAACGGTTTTGGAGGGAGCGCTTTTGTCGGAGATTCGCATATGCGGTTACCGGCCTTTGTCAGGTGAGATAAATGTTCAGGGTTCGAAGAATGGGGTTCTGCCCATGCTGGCAGCATCCCTTCTTCAATGCGGAACCATGCGATTTACCAATGTCCCCATCATACAGGATGTGGCCTGTATGGTGGGAATTTTAGAATCTGTAGGATGCCGGTGCCGGTTTCAGGGCAGCAGGCTCTCCATCGATGCCTCCAGGGTCATAAAGACAGCCATTCCCCAGGAGGATGTAAAGAAAATGCGCTCCTCCATCCTGGTGATGGGGGCCCTTCTTGGCCGTACGGGGGAGGCGGCTGCCTGGTATCCCGGCGGCTGTTCCATCGGAAGCCGGCCTGTGGATCTGCATCTTCTGGCTTTTTCCCGGCTGGGCGCCGGGGTGGAGGAAGAGGAGGGGCGGATACGGGCCAGGGGAAGGCTTAGGGGAGGAGAGATTGTCTTTCCTTTTCCAAGCGTAGGAGCTACGGAAAATGCCCTTCTTGCGGCTGTCCTTGCACCGGGGGAGACCGTGATTTTCGGGGCGGCCAGAGAGCCGGAGATCATCACCCTCTGCCAGCTTCTGCGGCAGATGGGCGCGGTGATTGCCGGGGAGGGCACGGAGCGGATACAGATCAAAGGCGTTTCCAGGCTTTACGAGACGGAATATGCGGTGCCCGGCGACCGGATTGCGGCAGGCACTTACCTGGCTGCAGTGACGGCGGCAGGCGGCCAGGCCGTACTGTGGGGAGCACCCTGGGAATCGATGGGCGCGGTGACGGAGACGCTTTGCCGGTGCGGCGCCTGTATTGAGCCGCTGCCGGGTGAAGGCGGGCGGATTCTGGGTGCGCGCATCCTTATGGAAGGACGTCCGCGGCCGGTAAGGCTTCAGACAGGGCCTTATCCGGAGTTTCCCACGGACCTGCAGTCGCCCATGCTGGCTGTGCTTTCCCTGGCGGAGGGCGAGAGCCGGCTGCGGGAAAATGTATTTGAGGCCCGGTTTAAGACCGCCGCGGAACTTAAAAAGATGGGCGCAGATATTACCGTGTCCGGAAACCAGGCAGTGATTCAGGGGAAGGAAGGCCTTTCGGGAGCCAGGGTGCGGGCCTGGGACCTGCGGGGCGGAGCGGCTCTTGTGGCTGCGGCTCTGGCAGCCCGGGGAGAGACGGTGATTGAGGACTGTATTCATATTGAGAGGGGGTATGAGGATATCTGCCGGGATGTTCAGTGTCTTCATGGCGATATCCGCTGGAGCGCCTGATCTGGGATCAGGCGCGGAGTACGATATGGGCAGGTGAGTGTATGGTTGAGAGAACAGAAGAAAACGAGAGAAAAAGCCACATGGGGCTATGGATTGGACTGGCAGTATTCCTTTTGCTGGTGCTGCTGGTTCTTTCCGTGCGGGTGACGGCGGTAATGGTGACGGGCAACAACAAATATTCGGCAGAGCAGATAGAGGGCACGCTTTTTGAAAGCCGCTGGGACAGAAACACCCTGTTCCTTTTTCTGAAGGACCGGTTTCAGCCCCACAAGGAAATCCCTTTTGTGGAGGATTACAGCATCGTGTTTCAGAGCCCCTTTTCCGTAGAGGTGATTGTGTACGAAAAAAGTGTGGTGGGCTATGTGTCCTACATGAGCAGCTACATGTACTTCGACAAAGACGGTATTATCGTGGAAAGCTCCAGCAGCCGTCTGGAGGGCGTTCCCTGGATTACCGGCCTGAATTTTGGCCAAATTGTGCTGAATAAGCCGCTTCCGGTGGAAAACCAGCAGATTTTTGAGCAGATCATGAATCTGACCCAGATCCTGAGTATTTATGAGATTAAGGCCGACCAGATCAAATACGATTCTTCCGGAAAAGCTACGCTGATTATGGGGGATATTGATGTGTATCTGGGGGATAATAAGGACATGAACGGAAAAATCTCCGAGCTCCATGACATGCTGCCGGAGCTGGCCGGACTGTCCGGCACCCTGTATCTGGATACCTATGACGAAAATAACAGCGGACTGTGGTATTCTTTCATAAAAAAATAGGGCGGAATTCCTGTAAATATATGAAAAAAACGGTTGCTATTTTTTGAAAAATCAAATATGATATAAGCTAGACTAGAGTTTTTATGCGAATGACTATAAATTTACAAGATTCGAAAACAGGGAGAATAAGGAGGAAACAGTCTTGTTAGAAATTAAGATAAACGAGTCGGAAAGCGCAGCCCGGATCATTGTAGTTGGCGTAGGCGGCGCAGGCAATAATGCAGTGAACCGGATGGTTGATGAGAACATCCTGGGCGTGGAATTTATCGGCATTAATACGGACAAGCAGGTTCTGTCCAGCTGCCAGGCTCCGACGACCATGCAGATCGGTGAGAAGCTTACCGGCGGCAAGGGCGCAGGCGCGAGACCGGATATCGGTGAGAAGGCTGCGGAGGAAAGCTCAGAGGAGATTGCACAGGCGCTCAGAGGCGCCGATATGGTATTTGTCACCTGCGGTATGGGCGGCGGCACCGGCACCGGCGCGGCTCCCGTTGTAGCCAAGATTGCCAAGGACATGGGAATCCTGACCGTAGGCGTAGTGACCAAGCCCTTCAAGTTCGAGGGCAAGGCCCGTATGGATAATGCTCTTCGCGGCATTGACCGTCTGAAGGAGAGCGTGGACACCCTGATCGTGATCCCCAATGACAAGCTGTTAGAGATCGTAGACCGCCGCACCACCATGCCGGAGTCCTTAAAGAAGGCTGACGAGGTGCTGCAGCAGGCCGTTCAGGGCATTACCGACCTGATCAATGTTCCCGGCCTGATTAATCTGGATTTCGCCGATGTGCAGACCGTCATGACGGACAAGGGCATCGCCCACATCGGTATCGGCAATGCAAAGGGCGACGACAAGGCCATCGAGGCCGTAAAGCAGGCTGTATCCAGCCCGCTGCTTGAGACCACCATCGAGGGCGCAAGCCATGTGATCATCAATATTTCCGGTGATATCAGCCTGATCGAGGCAAACGAGGCGGCCACCTACGTACAGGAGATGACCGGCGAGAATGCCAATATTATCTTTGGTGCTATGTATGATCCTGATGTGCAGGATGAGGTTACCATCACGGTAATCGCTACCGGCTTAGACACCCAGGGCGCCAGCACTCCGGTATCCAAGGCCATGACCGGCTTTGCCGGATTTAAGCAGCCCTCTGCTGGTGCTTACAATGCACAGAAGACTGCTCCTGCTCCGGCAGCAGCCGCTCCCGAGGCAGCAGCCACGGCTCCTGCCTATACGGCTCCCTCTTACACGGCTCCGCCGCAGCCGCAGCCTGGCAGCTATCGCCCCAGACACCAGGAGGTACAGATCAATATTCCGGACTTCCTGAAAAATAAGAGATAATGACGAATCTTGTCGATGAAAAAAGGGAATTACCCTCCATCGTTTGACAAACATCGAAAACCTCCCGCTGTATACTATAGGGTATCAGCAGGGAGGTTTTTTCATGGAGATAACATTGTACCTGGATGTGGTGCTGGCAGTGAATTTTTCCGTGGATCTGATTCTTCTCCTGATGCTGAGAAGCGTTCTTAAGTTAAAAGGAAGGTGGATACGGCTGGCTGCAGGAAGCGCTGCAGGAGCCATTTTTTCTGCCCTGTTTCTGTGGCTTTGGCTCTGGCTTTCTTTGGTGAAGGGAATGGGAGGCGGTCTGCTCCTTTTCCTTCGGGCGGCCTGGGCGCTGGCTGCAGGATGGGTGATGGTGCGGACGGCCTTTTCCCTGAACCGGGGAGAGGGACGAAAGGCGATGGCGTGTCTTTTTTTGTGCGGGGCCGCGGCCGGAGGGATTCTCCAGGGCGTGGGCGCGGGGATTCTGCCGGGAGCTGGTGTGCCTGGAGCCGCTGCGGCTGAAGACGGTGTTTGGGCCGGAAGGATGGCTGCGTCTGGAGGGGCTGGATTTTCCCAGCTTGGTCTGGTGCCGCTGCTTCTGATACTGGCGGCTGGGTGCCTGGGAGCAGAGGGACTGATCTGCATGATGCGGGAAGCGGCGGCAGAGAGGGAGTGCCGCTATCAGGTGACTCTCTGCTACCGGGGGCGGAAAGCCCGGGCAGAGGGATTTCTGGATACGGGGAACCGGCTGCGGGACCCAGTATCCGGCCGGCCGGTTCATGTGGCTGACCGGAAGCTTTTAGAGGAGCTTTGCCCTGCAGCGGATAAGCTTACCCCGATTCCCTACCGGACCATCGACGGCGGCGGCTCTGTGCTTTGGGCAGTGACACTGGATAAGATGGAGGCTGTCCAGGGGAAGCGGGCGTTTGTTTATGAGCGGCCCCTGGTGGCCGCCAGCCCCGCAAGCCTCCAGATGCGCAATGGCTGCCGCGTCCTGCTCCATACCTGACCTTCCTTCCGATATCCGAGAACAGAAGGAGGAGTTTCATGATCGTAAAAGTTTCTATACCCGGCCGGATGCAGTTTAAGACAAGGCCCAGTTTTTACACCCTGTTTATGCAGAAGGAGGGGGAAATCCATTATATCGGCGGGGCCGACATCCTGCCGGCGCCCCTGGAGGCAAAGCAGGAGCAGGAGATGATCGGGCGGTTAGGCGGTCCCGATGAGAAGGAGGCCAGATCCAAGCTGATCGAGCATAACCTGCGGCTGGTGGTGTACATTGCAAAGAAATTCGACAATACAGCGGTGGGGGTGGAGGATTTGATTTCCATCGGAACCATCGGGTTAATTAAGGCCATCAATACCTTCAACCCGGAGAAAAACATCAAGCTGGCCACCTACGCCTCCCGGTGCATCGAGAACGAGATCCTCATGTACCTGCGCCGCAACAGCAAGACCCGGCTGGAGGTGTCCATCGACGAGCCCTTAAATGTGGACTGGGATGGAAATGAGCTGCTGCTCTCCGATATCCTGGGGACAGATGAGGATGTGATCTACCGGGATCTGGAGGCAGAGACGGAGAAGAGCCTCTTAAATGCGGCCATCAGCCGTTTAAATCCCAGAGAGCGAAAGATCGTGGAGCTGCGCTTTGGCCTTACCAGCGAGGACGGGGAGGAGATGACACAGAAGGAAGTAGCGGATCTCCTGGGCATATCCCAGTCATACATATCCCGCCTGGAGAAAAAGATTATGAAGCGGTTAAAAAAGGAGATTGTCCGGTTTGAATGATACAGACCCCGGATGCGGCAGAATGGAAAGCGCTGCGGCATCCGGGGGTTTTATTTTTGCCAATAACCGGCTTATGCCAAAGCGGTTTTTTATAAATTTTAGTTATGCCTTTGATTCCAAACTCGTATACTGCCGGGGAAAAAAATCAGCGCCTTTTGTTGAATTTTCTTCTTAAATAAGATATTATGGATAGAAACACATTCGTTTTTGCCAACATGCAAAAATAAGAATGAAAAGATGATTTTCTATGAAATAAAGTTATAAAAGCAAGGGAGAGGATGGATATGCATTACAATATAACCCTGATCCCGGGAGACGGTATCGGCCCGGAGATCGTGAGAGAGGCCTGCAAGGTATTGGACAAGGTAGGAGAGGTGTACGGCCATGAGTTCCAGTATACCAAGGTGCTGATGGGCGGCTGCTCCATTGACGAGTACGGCGTACCCCTGACGGAGGAGGCCCTGGCCACAGCAAAGGCCAGCGATTCCGTGCTTTTAGGCGCTGTGGGCGGAGATGTGGGAAATTCCCGCTGGTATGATGTGGCGCCGAACCTTCGCCCGGAGGCAGGGCTTTTAGCCATCCGCAAGGGACTGAACCTTTTTGCCAACATCCGCCCCGCTTACCTTTACCAGGAGTTATCCGTCGCCTGCCCCCTGAAGGAGGAGATTATCGGCGACGGCTTTGACATGGTGATTATGCGGGAGCTGACCGGCGGCCTGTATTTCGGCGACCGGTACACGAAGGAGATTGACGGCGTGATGACGGCGGTGGATACCCTGACTTATAATGAAGAGGAGATCCGCAGAATTGCCGTGAAGGCCTTTGACATTGCCATGAAGCGGAAAAAGCATGTGACCAGCGTAGATAAGGCAAATGTGCTGGATTCCTCCCGCCTTTGGAGAAAGGTGGTAGAAGAGGTGGCCAAGGATTACCCGGAGGTGACTCTGACCCATATGCTGGTGGACAACTGTGCTATGCAGCTGGTGATGAATCCTGGCCAGTTTGATGTGATCCTGACCGAGAACATGTTTGGCGACATCCTTTCTGATGAGGCCAGCATGATTACCGGCTCCATCGGGATGCTGTCCTCGGCCAGCATGAACGAGAGCAAGTTCGGTCTTTACGAGCCCAGTCACGGCTCTGCCCCGGATATTGCGGGGAAGGATGTGGCGAATCCCATCGCCACCATCCTGTCGGCGGCCATGATGCTTCGGTATTCCTTTGATCTGGATGCAGAGGCAGACGCTGTAGAGGCGGCGGTAAGGCAGGTGCTTAAGGAGGGCTTCCGCACGGGAGATATTTACAGCGAGGGCTGTGAGAAGGTAGGCTGCAGCCGGATGGGCGATCTCATCGCAGAGCGCATCAGCCGGTAGGCAGGGAATGGATAAGGAGGAAGAAAGATGAGAAGTGATAATGTCAGATGCGGTATGCAGCAGGCTCCCCATCGTTCCCTGTTTCATGCACTGGGAATGACGGAGGAGGAGATGAAGAAGCCTCTGGTAGGCATCGTCAGCTCTTATAATGAAATTGTGCCGGGGCATATGAACCTGGATAAGATTGTGGAGGCGGTAAAGCTTGGGGTAGCCATGGCTGGCGGTACGCCGGTGGTATTCCCGGCCATCGCCGTGTGCGACGGCATTGCCATGGGCCATGTGGGCATGAAGTATTCCCTGGTGACCCGGGACCTGATTGCCGATTCCACCGAATGTATGGCTATGGCCCATCAGTTTGACGCCCTGGTGATGGTGCCCAACTGTGACAAGAATGTGCCCGGCCTTCTGATGGCCGCAGCCCGGATTAATATTCCCACCGTATTCGTCAGCGGCGGCCCCATGCTGGCCGGACGGGTAAATGGAAAGAAGCGCAGCCTCTCCAGCATGTTTGAGGCCGTAGGCGCCTACACTGCAGGCACCATGACCGAGGAAGAGGTTACCACTTATGAAAACAACGTTTGTCCCACCTGCGGCTCCTGCTCCGGCATGTACACGGCCAACAGCATGAACTGCCTGACTGAGGTGCTGGGCATGGGACTTCGGGGGAACGGCACCATCCCCGCCGTATATTCTGAGCGCATCAAGCTGGCAAAGCACGCGGGAATGGCCGTTATGGAGATGTATCGGAAGGGTATCTGCCCCCGGGATATTATGACCGAGGCCGCCTTCCGTAATGCCATGACCATGGATATGGCCCTGGGCTGCTCCACAAACAGCATGCTCCATCTGCCGGCCATCGCCCATGAGGCAGGGGTGGACTTAAATCTGGATATTGCCAATGAGATCAGTGCAAAGACGCCGAACCTGTGCCACTTAGCGCCGGCCGGCCCCACCTATATGGAGGATCTGAATGAAGCTGGCGGCATCTACGCGGTAATGAAGGAAATCAGCAAGAAGGGCCTTCTGGACTTAAGCTGCATGACCGTTACCGGAAAGACCGTAGGCGAGAACATTGCCGACGCGGTAAATCGGAATCCGGAGGTTATCCGTCCCATTGAAAATCCCTACAGCCAGACCGGCGGAATCGCCGTGCTGCGGGGCAACTTAGCTCCCGACAGTGCCGTGGTTAAGCGGTCTGCGGTAGCACCGGAGATGTTAAAGCACGAAGGCCCCGCAAGGGTATTTGACTGTGAGGAGGATGCCATCGCTGCCATCAAGGGCGGAAAGATCCAGCACGGCGACGTGGTGGTGATCCGCTACGAGGGCCCCAAGGGCGGCCCCGGCATGCGGGAGATGTTGAATCCCACCTCAGCCATCGCCGGTATGGGCCTTGGCTCTACGGTAGCCCTCATTACCGATGGCCGGTTCTCCGGCGCTTCCAGAGGCGCTTCCATCGGCCACTGCTCACCGGAGGCGGCCCTTGGCGGCCCCATTGCCCTGGTGCATGAGGGAGATATCATTTCCATCGACATCGATGCGAATAAGCTGGAATTAAAGGTTTCCGACGAGGAGTTAGCAAAGAGAAAGGCAGAGTGGAAGCCCAGGGAGCCGAAGGTAACTACCGGTTATCTGGCCCGCTATGCCTCTCTGGTGACTTCAGCTGACAAGGGTGCCGTTCTTAAGGTTCCCGGACGAGAGTAAACCTACATGCGCCCGGCAGGCAGACGCACCACCAATCCATGAAAGCGTGGCGGGCACATGGGGCATCCCTGAATACATGCCGCCTACTCGGCGGCAGGACTTTCAGAGTAGAAGGAAGATGCAGAACATAGAGAAGGAGCAGGGTTTATGAGCAGTTTAACAGGAGCAGAAATTGTAATTGAATGCTTGAAGGAGCAGGGGGTCGACACGGTTTTCGGTTACCCGGGCGGCGCCATTTTAAATATTTATGATGCGCTGTATAAGCATCAGGATGAGATCACCCATATTTTGACCTCCCATGAGCAGGGAGCTTCCCACGCGGCAGACGGTTACGCCAGAGCCACAGGAAAGGTGGGCGTCTGCCTGGCCACCTCCGGCCCCGGCGCCACCAATCTGGTTACCGGCATTGCCACGGCATTTATGGACTCTGTCCCCGTGGTGGCAATCACCTGCAACGTAGGCATAAGCCTTCTGGGAAAGGACAGCTTCCAGGAGATCGACATTACCGGCGTGACCATGCCCATTACCAAGTACAACTTTATCGTAAAGGACGTGACCAAGCTGGCTGGCGTAATCCGCCGGGCCTTTGCCATCGCCCAGACGGGCCGTCCCGGCCCGGTGCTGATTGACATCACCAAGAATGTGACGGAGGCCCGCTGCGAGTATGAGTACCAGGCCCCGGCTCCCATCGAGCGGGTGACGGATACCATCACTGAGGAGGCCATGGACCGGGCGGTGGAGATGATCCGCAAGGCCAGAAAGCCCTTTATCCTGGTAGGCGGCGGCGCGGTGATTTCCAATGCCTCCGATGAGCTGCGGGCATTTGCCAAGAAGATCCAGGCGCCTGTGGCGGACAGTTTGATGGGAAAAGGCGCCTTTGACGGCACCGACGAGCTGTACACCGGCATGGTGGGCATGCACGGCACCAAGACCTCCAATTTCGGCATTACCGAGTGCGATCTGCTGATCGTGGCAGGCGCCCGTTTCAGCGACCGGGTAATCGGAAATGCCTCCAAATTTGCCAAGAACGCCCAGATCCTGCAGATTGATGTGGATCCGGCGGAGATCAATAAGAATATCAAGGTGGACGCCTGCATTATCGGCGATGTGAAGGTGGTGCTCCGGAAGCTGAACGCCCGCTTAGATCCCATGAACCATGAGGAGTGGGTGGCTCATATCGAGCGGATGAAGGACATGTATCCTCTGCGCTATGACAAGAGCGTGCTTACGGGCCCCTATGTGGTGGAGCAGATTTATGAGGCCACCAAGGATAAGGATACCATCATCGTGACAGAGGTGGGCCAGCACCAGATGTGGGCTGCCCAGTATTACAAATATAAGAATCCCAGGACCCTCTTAACCTCCGGCGGCTTAGGCACCATGGGCTACGGCCTTGGTGCGGCTATCGGCGCTAAGATGGCCTGCAAGGATAAGGTGGTCATCAATGTGGCCGGAGACGGATGCTTCCGCATGAACATGAACGAGATTGCCACCGCCACCCGCTACAACATTCCCATCATCCAGGTGATTATCAACAACCATGTGCTGGGCATGGTGCGCCAGTGGCAGACCCTGTTCTACGGCAAGCGCTATTCCCAGACGATTCTGAACGATTCGGTGGATTTTGTGAAGCTGGCGGAGGCCATGGGCGCGAAGGCTTACCGGGTGACGAAGAAGGAGGAATTTCTTCCCGTGCTCCAGGAGGCCATGGACTTAAATATTCCCTGCGTCATCGACTGCCAAATCAACTGCGATGACAAGGTATTCCCCATGGTGCCGGCAGGCGCCCCCATTGAGGATGCCTTTGACGATACGGACCTGAAGATTATGTAAGGAAGGAGGAAAGCACTGCAGTTTTGGTCGGCAATAAGGGCCGGATGCTGCGGTGCTTTCTGCATATATTCGGGTGAGCTGGTTAATCAGATCAGTAGTATATTGGTAGAATAATAAAATTTAGTAGTGCTATTTTCAGAGAAAAGTGATAGACTAATAAAAATAACCGAAAGAAACCAAGGAGGGGAATTCTTATGAGCAGAGTATATAATTTTTCGGCGGGTCCTGCAGTGCTGCCGGAGGAAGTGCTTAAAGAGGCGGCAGAGGAGATGTTAGACTACCAGGGAACAGGGATGTCCGTTATGGAGATGAGCCACCGTTCCAAGGCCTTCCAGGGCATTATCGACGAGGCGGAGAAGGACCTGCGGGAATTGATGAATATCCCGGATAATTACAAGGTGCTGTTCCTTCAGGGCGGCGCTTCCCAGCAGTTTGCCATGATTCCCATGAATCTGTTCAAGAACAAGGTGGGCGATTACATCATCACCGGCCAGTGGGCGAAGAAGGCATGGAAGGAAGCAAAGCTTTACGGCAAGGCCAATGCCATTGCCTCCAGCGAGGATAAGACCTTTTCCTACATACCGGACTGCTCCGATCTTCCCATTGACGAGGATGCAGATTACGTGTACATCTGCCAGAACAATACCATCTACGGCACCGTTTACCACGAGCTGCCCAACACCAAGGGAAAGACCCTGGTGGCAGATGTGTCCTCCTGCTTTTTATCTGAGCCCATTGACGTGAGCAAATACGGCGTGATCTACGGCGGCGTACAGAAGAATGTCGGCCCGGCCGGTGTGGTAATCGTGATTATCCGCGAGGATCTGATTACCGAGGATGTGCTTCCCGGCACGCCCACCATGCTCCGCTACAAGACCCACGCAGATGCAGGCTCCCTTTACAACACCCCTCCCTGCTACGGCATTTATATCTGCGGCAAGGTATTTAAGTGGCTGAAGGCAAAGGGCGGCTTGGCAGCCATGAAGGAGTACAACGAAAAGAAGGCAAAGATCCTTTACGATTTCCTGGATTCCAGCAAGCTGTTTAAGGGAACCGTGGAGAAGAAGGACCGCTCCCTGATGAACGTGCCCTTTGTCACCGGGGACGAGGAGTTAGATGCTCTCTTCGTGAAGGAGGCCAAGGCTGCAGGCTTAGAGAATCTTAAGGGCCACCGGACCGTAGGCGGCATGCGCGCCAGCATTTACAACGCCATGCCCATCGAAGGCGTGGAGAAGCTGGTTGCCTTTATGAAGGAATTTGAAGCGAAGCATACAAATTAAGTCAGGGGGATGGTTGCGATGAAATTACACTGCTTGAATCCGATTTCCAAATTTGGAACGGCATTATTAACGGATGCATATGAGATGACGGATGAGCTGGCCCAGGCGGAGGGTATCCTGGTGCGCAGCGCGTCCATGCATGATTTGGAGCTGCCTGAGGGGCTTTTAGCTGTAGCCAGAGCTGGCGCCGGAGTAAACAATATCCCACTGGATGCCTGTGCTGAGAACGGCATTGTGGTTTTCAACACACCGGGAGCCAATGCCAACGGCGTGAAGGAATTAGTGCTGGCGGGACTTCTCTTAGGTTCCCGGGATATCGTAGGCGGCATCGGCTGGTGCCGGGAGAATGCCTCTGATCCCAATATCGCCAAGACGGTGGAGAAGAGCAAGAAGGCTTTTGCCGGACATGAGATTAAGGGCAAGAAGCTGGGCGTGATCGGCCTGGGCGCCATCGGCGCCGAGGTGGCCAACGCGGCAGCAGCCCTGGGTATGGACGTGTACGGCTACGATCCCTTTATCTCCGTCAATGGAGCCTGGCAGCTTTCCCGTGACGTAAAGCACATCGTGTCGGTGGATACCATCTATCAGGAGTGCGATTACATTACCGTTCACGTGCCCCTTATGGATTCTACAAAGAAGATGATTAATAAAGAGACCATCGCCTCCATGAAGGACGGCGTGGTGGTGTTAAACTTCGCCAGAGACCTTCTGGTGGATGACGATGCCATGGCAGAGGCCCTGGAGTCGGGGAAGGTGCACCGCTACGTCACCGATTTCCCCAATCCCAAGTCCGTAAACATGAAGAATGTAATCGCCATTCCTCATCTGGGCGCGTCCACGGAGGAGTCCGAGGACAACTGTGCAGTGATGGCAGTGAAGGAGATGATGGATTACCTGGAGAATGGAAATATCCGCAACTCCGTAAATTTCCCCGCCTGCGATATGGGCGTCTGCCGTACCGCCAGCCGTGTGGCAGTGATGCACAGGAACATTCCCAATATGATCGGACAGATCACCGGCGCCCTGGCCGAGCAGAATGTGAACATTTCTGACATGACCAATAAGAGCCGGGATCAGTACGCTTACACCCTTCTGGATCTGGAAAGCCGTCCGGAGGAGGCAACTATGGAGAAGCTTAAGGCAATCCAGGGCGTGCTTCGGGTTCGTGTGGTGAAATAAGGATAAGAATAAGGATAAGAATTAAGAAATAAAAATTGCGAAAAGCAACAGCGAAAAAGAAGGACAGCAGCTGCCCCGGGTCTGCCTGGCCGGAAAACGGCAGGCAGCTTTTGGGGCAGCTTTTGTGCCGCTGGGGGCCGGGCGAGACCGGCGGGAGTGAAAAAAGGAGGAATGGACGATGGCAGCAGTAAAACCATTTTGTGCAGTGCGGCCGGCACCGGAGCTGGTGTCTCAGGTGGCGGCTCTGCCCTATGACGTATATAACCGGAAGGAGGCTTCTCTGGTGGTAAAGGAGAATCCTCTGTCCTTTTTGGCCATTGACCGGGCGGAAACCCAGTTTTCTGATGAGGTAGATACCTACGCGGACTGCGTTTATGAGAAGGCCAGGGAGCTTTTTGCGGGAAAGATGGCTGACGGCACCTTTGTGCAGGATAATGTGCCCTGCTACTACATCTACCGCCTGACCATGGACGGGCGCAGCCAGACGGGAATCGCGGCAGTAAGCAGCGTGGATGATTATGTGAATCAGGTGGTAAAGAAGCACGAGAATACCCGGGAGGATAAGGAGATTGACCGGATCCGTCATGTGGATACGGTGGATGCCCAGACCGGCCCCATTTTCCTGGCTTATCGGGGGCGGGAGGAGATTGACCGGATGGTGAATCAGGTGTGCACGGGAAAGCCGCTTTATGATTTTGTGTCTGGCGACGGCGTGGGCCACACGGTGTGGAAGATTGCCGCGCCGGGGCTGGTGAGCCGGATTGAACAGGCATTTCGGGAGGTGCCTGCCACCTACATTGCTGACGGCCATCACCGGGCGGCATCGGCGGTGAAGGTAGGCCTTAAGCGGCGCCAGGAGAATCCGGGATGGACGGGAGAGGAGCCCTTTAATTATTTCCTTTCAGTGCTTTTTCCGGACGAGCAGCTGCGGATTCTGCCTTACAATCGTGTAGTTAAGGATCTGAACGGACTGACAAAGGAGGAATTTCTGGAGAAGATTTCTGCCTGCTTTACGGTGGAGGAGATGGGCGAGCGGCCCTATTCTCCGGAGAAAAAGGGCCAGTTTGGCATGTATCTGGAGGGAAGCTGGTATCGGCTGACGGCAGTGGATGAAGTGCGCAGTCAGGACCCGGTGAAGGGATTGGATGTGTCTATTCTTCAGGACTCTCTTTTAGGTCCCATCCTGGGCATCGGCGACCCGCGCACCGACAAGCGGATTGATTTTATCGGCGGTATCCGGGGCCTGCGGGAGTTAGAGCGCCGGGTAAGCGAGGATATGGCGGTGGCCATTTCCATGTATCCCACATCCATCCAGGAGCTTCTGGATGTGGCGGATGCGGGACTTCTCATGCCGCCCAAATCCACCTGGTTTGAGCCGAAGCTTCGCAGCGGCATTTTGATGCATCTTCTGCGGTAAGGTATCGGAAGGAAAACCATAAACGGGATGTACGCTGAAGCTAAGGAAACGCTGATTAAAGCGTTTCCCTAAGTGGAAGGGCATGTGATGAACTGAGCGGGAAGACAGCTTTTAAATATCGAAGGAGACGGCATCGAGGGAGAAGTTATCGGGGGAGAACGAACAAGACAGAAAGAATGAGGAACGAAAGAATATGTATGCATACCAGTGGTATCAATGGCTGCTCTTTTTCTATTTTTACTGCTTTGCCGGGTGGGTTTTTGAATCCACCTACGTATCCCTGAAAGTGCGGCGGCCGGTAAACCGGGGATTTCTGCGCCTGCCCCTTCTGCCCCTTTACGGCACTGGGGCGGTGATGATGCTTTTTGTGTCCCTTCCCATTCAGGATAATCTGGTGCTGGTTTATTTTTCCGGCGTGGCGGCAGCTACGGTTCTGGAGTATGTGACCGGATGGGCGATGGAGCGGCTGTTTAAGGTTCGCTACTGGGATTACAGCAATCAGCGTTTTAATGTCAATGGCTACATTTGCTTAAGCTCCTCCATTGCCTGGGGATTTTTGACGCTCCTTCTTACGGAGGTGCTGCACAAGCCGGTGGAGCGGCTGGTGCTGGGAATCAGCACGGGGACGGCGATGGGGCTGGCCTGTGCAGTCAGTGTTGTGTTTGCGGCAGATACGGTGGAATCCTTCCGGGCGGCGCTGGATCTGGGCCGTGCCCTGGAGATGGTCACCAGGATGAAGGGCGATCTGGAAGAGCTGCAGCTGCAGCTTGCGCTTCTTAAGGGACAGCTGCGGGATCAGACCTCTGAGCGTGTACAGATCGCCCAGGAGGAGACGGCCATGCGGGTGGCCGAGCTTAAGGCTTCCGTGGCGGCCAGAATGAACGGCATGCGGGGGGCTGCGCCTCTCCGGGCGCTGGAGGCCACTGCGGCAGTGATTGCCGAGGTAAAGGCAGAGGCGGCTTTGCGGCTGGAGGAGCTGCGCAACGGCACCGGGCAGAAGCTTGGCCTGGAAGAGCTTAAGGAGGCCGCTGCAGAGCGGCAGCAGGCGATTTTGGATAAGCTGGATGCGCTGAAAGGAAAGACCGATGAGCTGCGGGCCCGTCATGACCAGTTGCGGAAGCGGATTTCTCCCTTCCGGCGGTTTTATCTGCGGGGAATCCTTCGGGGCAATCCCACGGCGGTTTCCCGAAGGTACCGGGAGGCGCTGGAGGATTTGCAGAGAGAGATCCGGCGCTCAGCAAAGAAGCGCTTGGAAGAGAGAGGACAGGAAGAGTCTGGAGGATGGGAAGAACCTGGAGAAAAGGAAAACCAGGAATAAGATAAGGTCAGAAATAATATGGCCAGGAACGATATAAGGTAAGGTCAGAAATACCAGAAAAAACAGGAAGGCATCAGCCGCGGGGCTGATGCCTTCTTTGGGAATGGTAGGTATAAATAAGAAAATGTTTAGGGGGGGACCGGACGGCCCGGAGGCCATCCGGTATGAGTATGAAAAAGCTCCTTTGAGCTGTTGCCCTCTCGAGCAACTGTCATTAGTATAGAAGAAAATTGTGTATGGAATGTGTCCGGAAAATTTAAAATTCATAAAATTACTAAAGAAAATCTTTCAGAAATGAGAAGTAATCCAGGAGAAGGTTGGGAAATAGGAAAGAAAACAGGGAAAGGGAAAGGGAAAGGGGAAGAAAGGAAAAGGCGAAATCAAAAAAGGAAAACGCACCGGTCTGCATCCGGTGCGCTTTCTGGGAATGGTAGGTATAAATAAGAAAATGTTTAGGGGCCGAATGGCCTGGCCGCCATTCGGTATGAGTATGAAAAAGCTTTGTTAAGCGGTTGCCTCTTAAGCAACTGTCATTAGTATAGCGGGTAAATGTGTCTTAAATATGGCGGCACAATATATTCTTTATAAAATATATAAACAAATTCTTATTAAATTTGGAATTATTCCGGTCGCCAGTAGCGGCGGCACAAATCCAGGAAAGCATTCTGGGCAGTACTCAGATACGCCTCCTTCCGGCAGCACATGGTAATCTCCCAGGAAGGGCGCTGTTTCAGACGGAAAAAGACGATCCGTTCATCTGGCAGGGCGAAAACAGCGGGGAGCAGGGCGCAGCCCACTCCGGCCAGCACCATCCGGTATTTGCTCACATTGCTGATGGTATAAAAGAGGACATTTGGGGAAAAGCCGGCCTCCGAAAAAAGCCTTTCGGACAGCTGGTACATGGTGGAGGTCTGGGAAATGCGGATAAAGGCGTCACGGGAAAATTCCTTCAGGTCAATGTCCGGCGCATCCTCCGCCCGGGGGCTTCCTAAGGAAGCCAGGGGATGGGAGACGGGAGCAGCCAGAAAGATTTCTTCTTCCGCCATGTGCAGGTAGGTGTTCTCATCCTTCTGCTCTTCAGTGAGGGTGATCAGGCCTAAGTCCAGCTGGCCCCTGGCGATACGCTTTTGCATAGTGCGCACGTTGCACTCCTCCGGCTCCAGGATTACCTGGGGAAAGCGCCGGTGGAATTCCGGGTAGATGGCGGTGAACATGTCCACGCCCCGTTCCGGGATCAGCCCCACGGAAAAGGCCTGGCGGGAGCTGTCTGCCAGATCTTTAATCTGGCTTAAGGCATCTTTTTTGATATTCAGGATCTGCTTAGCGGCCTCGATGCACACCAGTCCGGCCTCTGTAGGCCGCCAGTCGGAGCGGTTCCGGACAAAAAGGGGGGTGCCAAGCTCCGCCTCCAGCTTCTGCAGCTGCTGGTTTAAGGCTGACTGGGTGAGGAAAAGCCGCTCCGCTGCCCGGGTAATGCTCTTTTCCTCCTGAATCATCAGAATGTACTCCATCTGCCGAAGCTCCATAAGTGTTCCCTCCTTGTCGAATTATTAGTTTTACTAACAGATAAGTTATGAAAATAAATTTGACTAACATTTAAAATATATATACAATAAAAGCAAAGGAAAAGCAAGAAAAAACAGCAATAGATACAAAAAGAGCAGGAGGGACGTACCTATGGAACAGTGGGATGTGATTGTCATCGGCGCCGGTGTGGTGGGCTGTGCCGTGGCCAGGGAGCTGGCCCGCTACCGCTTAAAGACCGGTGTGCTGGAAAAGGAGCTGGATGTGGCCTGCGGCAACAGCAGCCGCAATACCGGCATGCTGCACGCAGGCTTTACCTACAAGCCCGGCACCCTGAAGGCTGAATGCGCCGTGGAGGGGAACCAGGAGTTTGACCAGGTAGCCGCAGAGCTGGGCATTCCCTTTAAGCGGACGGGAAAGCTGGTGGTAGGCTTTACGGACCATGACCGGGAAAATATTTTAAAGTACAAGGCCATCGGCGAGCAGAACGGGGTAAAGGGCATGCGGATGATTGACAAGGAAGAGATCCACCGCATCGATCCCAATGCAGGCGGCGAGTTTGCCATGTATGTGCCTTCATCGGGAATTCTGGATCCCATGGCTTATACCATTGCCCTGGCGGAAAATGCCTGCCAGAATGGCGTGGAGTTCTTTTTTGACCGGGAAGTGACGGCCATCCGGCGGCTTTCCGAGGAGGATGTTTACCTTGTGGAAACGCCGAAGGGGATTTTTCGAACCCGCTGGGTAATCAATTGTGCCGGCATGTTTGCCTCAAAAATTTCGGCCATGCTTGGCTATCCGGATTATCCGGTGAAGGGGTTTAAGGGGGAGTATTTTATTTTGGATAAAAAGGCGGGGGCATTCCTTTCCATCCCCGTCTATCCGGCGCCCAATGACAACGGCGGATTCGCTACCCACGCGACGCCTACGGTAGACGGCAATGTGTTAGTGGGGCCGGACTCCTATGTGACGGAGGACTGGGAGGATTACAAGGTGACAAAAGAGCATCTGGACGGCCTGATTGCCGATGGCAGCAAGATGTTTAAGCAGATGAAGCGGGATTATTTTATCCGGAACTTTGCGGGAATCCGCTGGAAGCGGTATGACCCGGAGACTGGCGCCATCCTGGATTTTAAGCTGGAATCTGACGAGAATCATCCGCACACGGTGAATCTGGTGGGAATCGAGTCGCCGGGCGTTACCTGTGCTCTGTCCCTGGCCCGCCGGGCGGTGGCTCTTCTGGCGAAGGTGGAACAGCCCCAGGCGAATACGGACTTTGATCCCGTAAGGCCGGTGAACAAGCGGTTTTCGGAGATGTCCAGGGAGGAGCAGGCAGAGGCGATCCGTTCGGATAAGGATTACGGGGAGATCGTCTGCCGGTGCGAGACGGTGACCCGGGCGAAGATCCGCAGGGCCATCCACAATCCCCTTGGGGTACACACGGTAACGGGAATCAAGAACAGGACCCGGGCCACTATGGGACGGTGCCAGGGCGGCTACTGTGAGACGAGAATTACAGAGATGATCGAGGAGGAGCTGGGAATCCGGCCGGAGGATGTGCGGTATTCCCGGGCAGATTCCTATATGTTTACCGGGCCGGTGCGAAATCTTAAGGCGGCCGGAAGTACAGCAGAAGAGGGAGGCGAAGGAAGATGAGACAGACGGATGCGGTGATTATCGGCGGAGGCCCCGCCGGGCTGGCGGCAGCCATCGAGCTGCGCAGAAAGGGCATAGAAGATATCCTGATTCTGGAGCGGGAGAAAAAGCCAGGCGGCATCCTGCGCCAGTGTATTCATGATGGTTTCGGTCTGACTCGCTTCGGGGAGACCTTAAGCGGGCCGGAGTATGCCTCACGCTTCGTGCGGCGGGCCCAGGAGCTTGACATTCCCTGCATGACGGACACTACGGTGCTGGAGGTGACGCCGGACAGACGGGTGTATGCTTCCTCGTCAGAAGGTCTTCTGGAAATCCAGGCAAAGGCGGTGATTCTGGCCATGGGCTGCAGAGAGCGGACCCGGGGGGCTATCAGCATCCCCGGAACCAGGCCGGCAGGCGTGTACACCGCCGGTGTGGCTCAGGCCTACATCAATCTGAAAAATAAGATGGTGGGAAAACGGGTGGTTATCCTTGGCTCCGGCGACATCGGCATGATTATGGCCAGACGGATGACCCTGGAGGGGGCAAAGGTTCTTGGGGTCTTTGAGATCCAGCCTTATCCCAGCGGCCTGCCGCGGAATGTGGAGCAGTGCCTTAACGATTACCAGATCCCCCTGTATTTAAGCCATTCCGTTACGGAAATCCGCGGGCGGGACCGTTTGGAGAGCGTGGTGGTTTCCCAGGTGGATGAGCATCTTTCCCCCATTCCGGGAACGGAAAAGGAGTACGCTTGCGATACGCTGATCCTTTCTGTGGGCCTGATTCCGGAGAATGAGCTGACCTGGATGGCCGGGGCAAAGGAGGATCTGGGCACCAGAGGGCCGGTGGTGGATGAGCATTACCAGACCACTGTGCCGGGAATCTTTGCCGCAGGCAATGTGCTCCATGTTCATGATCTGGTGGACTTTGTTTCCCTGGAGGCGGAGGCCCTGGCAGATGGGGCGGCCCGCTTTATCCAGGAAGGCGCACTTCCTGCCTGCCCGCTGACGGTGAAAGGCGACAGTCTGGTGGGGCAGCTGATCCCAGGCAGATGCAGCGGCCAGGAGGATGTGACCATATCCTTCCGGGTGCGCAGGCCTTTAAAGAATTGTTCCATTGAGGTGTGCCAGGGAGAGAAGGTCATCCGGCGAGTGCGAAAGCCAAAGGCCCTTCCGGCGGAGATGATTCAGATTTCCCTTAAGGCAGAGGAGCTGAATCCTAATGAGGATTTGGAGGTGAAGGTGGTATGCTGAGAGAATTTACCTGCATTATGTGTCCCCAGGGCTGCGATATTCAGGCAGAACTGGAGGGGAATAAGGTCATAAGTATTTCCGGAAACAAGTGCCCCAGGGGAAAGGAGTATGTGACCCAGGAGATCAAAAATCCCATGCGCAATATTGCCACCTCTGTGCTGGTGGACGGCGGCGAGCTGCCTCTGGCCAGTGTGCGGCTGACAAAGCCTGTGCCCAAGGACTGCATCTTTCCGGTGATGGCGGAGATTAAGAAGGTGAGGCTTGCGGCTCCTGTCCAGGAGGGAGATGTGGTGATTTCCCATGTGCTGGGCCTTGACAGCGATGTGATTGCGACGAAGACGGTGGGGGTACGGTAACCGGAGGCTGATTGGGTTATCGGAGAGGTAAATAGAGATAAACGGGTATAAATAGATATAAACAGATAAAAACAGAGCTATGGGAAGCATGCGGTGCATTTATCCCATAGCTCTGTTTTTGCCGGATTAAACGTAAAAAGTCTCCGATTTGGGAATATTTTTACGGATTTTCAGCAAAAACTTATGGATATTCGGAAGTTTTTTGGGTATACTATTAGTAAGGACAGGAGGAAAAGGTTATGATTATTCGAACACAATATATGGATACCTTAAAAACATACCGTGACGTTCCCCTGGTTAAGGTGTTGGCGGGAATCCGGCGCTGCGGGAAATCTACAATTTTGGATATGCTCCAGGAGGATCTGCTGAAAAGTGGGATTGCAGCGGATCACATTATCAGTATGCGCTATACATCGGAAGATTTTGCTGACGGGATGACGGATAAGGATATGTATAAAGGCATCAAAGAGCAGATGCTGGATGCTGGACGCTATTATCTTTTGCTGGATGAAGTACAGGAAATTGACGGTTGGGAAAAGGCAGTCAACAGTCTTCTGGAAAATTTCAATACAGATATTTATGTGACCGGCTCTAATTCCAAGCTGATGTCAAGCGAGATTTCCACATATTTGACGGGACGATATCTCTCCATTCCCGTTTATCCCTTGTCTTTTTCGGAATATCTGGAATTCAAAAAAGCAGACCCCCGTTCTGCTAAGGAGCTGCTGAACGAGTATCTGCGATTAGGGGGATTTCCGATTGTAGCGCTGGGGAATTTTGATGACCGATCTGCTTATCAGATTGTGGAAGGGATTTACAATTCTGTTATTACAAACGATATTACGAAGCGGCACAATATTACAAATTATGATCTGTTTAACCGAGTGGTCAAATATATCGTTGAAAATGTGGGGAAAACATTTTCGGCTAATGCCATTGTAAAGTTTCTGAAAAGTGAGGGACGTTCCTTATCTGTGGAGGCTGTTTATAATTATCTGAACTGGCTGGAAAAGGCGTTTGTGATCTATCGCTGCCAGCGTTATGACCTGCAGGGAAAAGCGGTGCTGAAAACCCAGGAAAAATTCTATCTGGCGGATGCTTCTCTGAAATACTGCATCATGGGATTCAATCCAAAATCAATTGCGGCTATGCTGGAGAACGTTGTATATTTTGAACTGAGGCGGCGAGGCTATGAGGTCTATATCGGGAAAAACGAAATGAGAGAGATTGATTTTGTGGCTGTGCGGAGGGACGAACGGATTTATGTGCAGGTGTGCAGGATGCTTCCGGAGGAGTCAGATCGAGAGGTTGCTAATCTCCTTGAAATCAAAGATCACTATCCTAAATATGTGGTAACACTGGATGAATTGGCAGCAGGAAACATCAACGGCGTTAAGATTATCCATTTATCCGATTTTCTTTTAAACAGTGGGTATTAAATATAGAAGAAAGAAATCAATGAAAGGGGGGGACCGGACAGCCTCGCGGCTATCCGGTATGAGTATGAAAAAGCTTTGTGATTTCAAGTATACACTTGAAACAAAGGCCGTTATCCTTTCGGATAACAAAATACAGTATACTGGCAAAATGTGTCCGAAATATGTCCGGCGGATAAAAAAAGCATAAAGAAAATAAAAAAGATAAAAAACCATTTGAAAAGTATGGAAGTTCGTATATAATAGAATAGATTTAGTGGCGATTCATGACACCATGACATGAGCTTTAGGTTTTTATTGGATTTGATAGATAAGCAGAGAGTGTCTCCGGATGCCGAGGGCGGATAGCCGCCCGGATGCGGACAGGCCGGGGAATGCCAGACAGGAGGAAAAAAGGATTATGTTTACGATGATGTCCAATGACATTGGAATCGATCTGGGCACAGCCAGTATTCTGGTTTACATTAAGGGCAAGGGCGTGGTGCTGAAGGAGCCGTCGGTAGTAGCCATCGACCGGGACACCAATAAGATCATGGCCATCGGCGAGGCGGCCCGTCTGATGATCGGACGTACGCCGGGAAACATTGTGGCTGTTCGTCCTCTCCGGCAGGGTGTGATTTCGGATTATACGGTGACGGAGAAGATGATGAAGTATTTCATCGAGAAGGCCGTGGGCAAGAAGACCCTGCGCAAGCCCAGGATCAGCGTGTGTATCCCCAGCGGCGCCACCGAGGTGGAGAAAAAGGCTGTGGAGGATGCTACCTACCAGGCAGGTGCCAGAGAGGTGACCATCATTGAGGAGCCCGTTGCGGCGGCCATCGGCGCAGGCATTGACATTTCCAAGGCCTGCGGAAATATGATCGTTGATATCGGCGGCGGTACGGCAGATATTGCCGTGATTTCTCTGGGCGGTACAGTAGTGAGCACGTCCATTAAGACCGCAGGCGATGACTTTGACGAGGCACTGGTGCGCTACATGCGCAAGAAGCACAATCTTCTCATCGGTGAGCGTACGGCAGAGGAGATTAAGATCAATATCGGCGCGGCTTCCCGCAGGCCGGAGGTGCTGACCATGGAGGTGCGCGGACGGAACCTGGTAACCGGCCTTCCCAAGACCATTGTGGTGACCTCCGACGAGACTTTGGAGGCCTTAAGAGAGCCGGCGATGCAGATCGTGGACGCTGTACACAACGTGCTGGAGCGCACACCGCCGGAGCTGGCGGCAGATATTTTCGACCGGGGCATTGTCCTTACCGGCGGCGGTTCCCTGCTCAGCGGCCTGGATACGCTGATTGAGGAAAAGACCGGCATCACCACCATGATTGCCGAGGATCCGCTGACGGCAGTGGCCATTGGTACGGGCAAATTTATCGAGTTTACCCACGGCGACGGGAAGTCAGAATTCAACTAGGGAAACGGCGATGCTATGGCGACAGTTACAGGATTTGTAGAACGAATTAAATATCGGAATGAAGACAACGGCTACACCGTCTTAAGCCTGAATGCGGATGGGGAGGAGTATATCCTGGTGGGTACCTTCCATTATATCAGCGAGGGGGAGATGGTGGAGGCTGTGGGAACCATGATCGAGCACCCCGTCTACGGCCAGCAGCTGCAGGTGGAGAGCTACGAGATGAAGACGCCCCAGGATACCCTTTCCGTAGAACGCTATTTAGGCTCCGGTGCCATCAAAGGCATCGGAGCTGCTTTAGCATCCAGGATTGTGCGCCGGTTTAAGGCGGATACCTTCCGGATCATGGAGGAGGAGCCGGAGCGGCTTTCTGAGGTGAAGGGCATCAGCGAAAAGATGGCCATGGACATCAGCCGCCAGGTGGAGGAGAAGAAGGAGATGCGCCAGGCCATGATGTTTCTCCAGGATTACGGGATCTCCATGAATCTGGCGGCAAAGATCTACCAGCAGTACGGCTCCCGGCTGTATTCGGTGATCAAGGAAAATCCCTATCAGCTGGCAGATGATATCCCCGGCGTAGGCTTTAAGCTGGCAGACGAGATCGCGGGGAAGGTGGGAATCCTCATGGATTCCGATTTCCGCATCAAGTGCGGCATCCTTTACACCCTTCTCCAGGCGGTGGGGAACGGCCACACCTATCTTCCGGAGGAAACCCTTCTTCTCCAGGCGGCTGAGCTTTTAAAGGTGGAGCCGGAGCGGATGGAAAAGCATCTGATGGATATGCAGCTGGAGAAGCGAATCGTCATGAAGCGAAATCCTGGGGGGACGGCGGTGTATGCGGCCCAGTATTATTATCTGGAATTAAATTCCGCCAGGATGCTCCATGATTTGAATATCCGGGGGGATATTCCGGAGGGACAGATCGAGGAAAAGCTTCTGCGGATTCAGGAAGAGGAGGATCTGGAGTTAGATGAGCTTCAAAAGGAGGCGGTGCGGCAGGCGGTAAACTGCGGCCTCTTAATCATCACCGGCGGCCCGGGTACGGGAAAGACCACCACCATCAATACCATTATCCGCTTTTTTGAGGAGGAGGGACTGGAGATTCTCCTGGCGGCGCCTACGGGAAGGGCGGCCAAGCGGATGACGGAGGCCACCGGCTGGGAGGCGAGGACTATCCACCGGATGCTGGAGCTTACGGGGGGTGCCATGGGGGAGAAGGAAACCTCCATGAGCGGCATGCATTTTGCCCGGAATGAGGAAAATCCCCTGGATGGAGATGTGGTGATTATTGACGAGATGTCCATGGTGGACATTCACCTCCTTCATGCTCTTCTGCGGGCGGTGACCGTGGGCACAAGGCTGATTCTGGTGGGCGATGTGAACCAGCTTCCCAGCGTGGGGCCGGGAAATGTGCTGCGGGACATGATTAACAGCGGGGCCTTTCCTGTGGTGCAGCTGACGAAGATTTTCCGCCAGGCGGCGGAGAGCGATATCGTCATGAACGCCCACCGGATTCATCACGGGGAGCCGGTGGATCTGGCCAAGCGGAGTCAGGATTTCCTCTTTATCCGCAGGGAATCGCCGGATGCCATTATCAGTGCCATGCTGACCCTGGTGCAGAAAAAGCTGCCCGGATATGTTCATGCAGAGCCATTTGACATTCAGATTATGACGCCTATGCGAAAGGGCGCCCTGGGGGTGGAGCGGCTGAACACCATCCTGCAGAATTTCCTCAATCCCCCGTCACCGGATAAGGCGGAGCGGGCCGCTGGCCAGACCGTGTACCGGGTAGGGGATAAGGTTATGCAGATTAAGAATAATTACCAGATTGAGTGGGAGATCCGCAACCGCTACGGCATCCCGGTGGATAAGGGCCTTGGAGTCTTTAACGGGGATGTGGGCGTGATCCGGGAGATCAATCTTTTCGCCGAGCTTTTGACGGTGGAATTTGACGAGGGGAAGATGGTGGAGTACAGCTTTAAGCAGTTAGAGGAGCTGGAGTTAGCTTATGCCATCACCATCCACAAGTCCCAGGGAAGCGAGTATCCGGCAGTGGTGATTCCCCTGTTCAATGGCCCCAGGATGCTGATGACCAGAAACCTGATTTATACGGCGGTGACCAGGGCAAGGCAGTGCGTCTGCCTGGTGGGCCTTCCGGAAACCTTCCGCTCCATGGCGGCAAATACCATGGAGCAGAGACGGTACTCGGGGCTTAAGGAGCGGATCTGCGAGATACAGGCGGCCATTGAAGGAACGGGAGAGGATGACGGCGGAGACAGCGGCTGGATGTGAGAAGATGCGGAAACTGGCCTTTGCATGGAGAAGAGAAAGGGAGAAGCAGAACGAGAGAGACGAAAGCAAAAGAAATACAGATAACGAAGAGAACAGAGAAAAGGAAAGAAACAAAGGGGGAAATCCCAGAAGCAAAGGGAAGAAGGAGACGGAATAGACAAGATAGACAGAATAGACAGGATCAGGTTAGGGAGGCGCTGCTTTCCATCCTCTTTCCCCGGTGCTGCCCGGTGTGCGGGGAGATTGTGGTGCCCAGGGGAGAGAAAATCTGCCCGGACTGCTGGAAAACGCTGTCTTTTGTGTCCGGCCCCCGCTGCCTGCGGTGCGGCAAGGAATTGGAAACTCAGGACGGGGAATACTGCTTGGGCTGTCAGAGGCATAAGCGGAGCTTTGTATTTGGCGGCGCACTGTTAAATTATAATGAGGTTTCGGCCCGATCCATGGCCAAAATCAAGTACCAGAACCGGCGGGAGTACCTGGATTATTACAGTGAAGAGATGGTACGGCGTCTGGGACGGCTGATGAGCCGGATGGAGGCTGAAGTTTTCGTGCCGGTGCCCGTACACCCCGCCAGAAGGCGGCAGAGAGGGTACAATCAGGCGGAGGAATTGGCAATGCGGCTGGGAAAGCTTACGGGCCTTCCGGTCTGTGCCGATGCGCTGGTGCGCACGAAAAAGACGGCTCCCCAGAAGGAGCTGTCTGCGGGAGAGCGGTTAAAGAACCTGGAAAAAGCCTTTGCCGCCCGGCCGGAATTTCTTCCTCCCGGCACAAAAGGAGTGATTCTGGTGGACGACATTTATACCACAGGAAGCACAGTGGAGGCCTGCGCCAGAGTGCTTAGAGGCGCTGGGGTAAAGCGGGTGTATTTCCTTTCCATTTGTATCGGCGGGGACCGGTAGGGAGAAAGGCAGCTTCGCGGAAGATCGTGTACAGGAAATCTCGCGGGGGATACCGCGATAGGACCTTGGGTAAAGGACGCAGATAAGGGGGATAAAGGATGGAAATTCGGTATCGGGTAAAAAAATGGGAGTTTGTGGTTTTCAGTTTGCTGGCAAGCCTGCTTTCTCCGGCTGTCTGGAAAGCTGCAGGCATAGTGGGCCTCCTTTGCCTGGTGTTCGGGTTTGGCAGCAATATGCTGATCTGGATGCTGGGAGCGGTAAGCGGCGCTTCGCTGCTTGTCGGCCTCCTGACGGTCCTTGGCACATGCCTGACCGTCGGGATTGTGTTGGCAGGGGTGTTGGCCCTGATCTTTTACCGTACAAATAAAGATCCTGTCCTTGGCCAGTGGCGGATCGTGCTTGGCGAAGAAATGCTGGCGGTGGAGAATGAGCACTGTACCCTTTTTTATTCTTACGGCCGCGTCAAGGGCTGGAAAAGATGGGGAAGCCTTTTGCTTGTGCAGGTGCCGGAGATCGTGCTTATTGCCAGGCGCTGCTTTAAGACCAGGGATGAGGAAAAGGAATTCCTGCGGCAGCTGAAGGAGAAAACAGAGGCGGCTAGGGGACGGATCGAGCTGGAATTTCCTGTGGGGGAAAGCAAGCCATGGTTTTCCTTCTGGTTTTATACCGATCCTTCTCATGCGGCGGCCGTGCAGCGGACAGCGGTGGATATTGTCAATCAATTAAAGCTGAATCAGAAGACGGAGAAGATGACCCGCTTTATTTTCGCAGGCGTTTTTTGGCTGATCATAGGGATCGATTGCTTTAAGGAATGTGTAAATGGGGAGTTTTTCAAGGCGGCTTTCATGGCTGTCTTTGGCGGGATCGTATTCTGGATCATGTGGATAGGGCTGCGTTCAGCTGGCAAAAAAAGGGAAAAGAAGAGAATGGTCAAGCTGTCAAAGGGGCAGATCCAGAAGCTTGTGGGAAAATACCGTTTTTTCTTCTATGAAGATAGCTTCGTCCTGGAGGAAAAGGAGAAAGGCTTCTGCACCTTATGGCCTTACGGACGGGTTTGTCGGCTTGTTTTGACGGGAAATGTGATTTTCTTTTTTGTGGGGGAAGGCCGGTATACGTTTCTTCCGGCATCCATTTTCCAGTCCCAGGAGGAGATGCAGGCCTTCCTTGGCTTCCTTGAAGGGAAGGGGATAACCTGCACCCAAATGATGGAGGCGCCGCAGTAAGCGGCAAATAAAATTGTCGCCAGAGGGCACAGAAGCAGCAGTTCAGCATGACTGGATGGTTAGAAGCAGAAGGCAGCAGTATGGAGGAAGTGATGATGAAAAAAGAGGGCTTGTCCCGGCTTGTGAATTATGATCTGGTAAAGGTGCTGGCCATTTTCATGGTGGTGGCTGTCCATATGTTAAATATGGTGGAGCTGATGCCGCCGGGAGATGTATGGGCTTACCGGATTCATGAGGTGATCCGCACCCTTCTTCTCACCAGCAACGGCCTGTTTTTTATGGTAAGCGGACGGTTCCTGCTGGAGCATTACCGGGGGCAGGCCGGACGCTTTTACTGGAAGCGCCTGGTAAAAATCGGGATACCGGTGGCGCTGGCTTCCCTCTTTTACTACGTTTACGTCTACGGCGGGAACGGCATGGGAGCTAAATTCTGGAAGGACTTTGTGCGGGATTTCTGGCAGAGCCATATCCAGGGATACTTTTGGTTTGTCTTTGCTCTGGCGGGCTTTTATCTGGCTGTACCGTTTCTGTCGGCCATGTTCCGGGGGTTAAAGAGGCGGGAGCTTTGGCTCCTTTTTGGTGTCAGCCTGGGGTATTTCTTCCTGCAGAGCCTGTACCAGATTTTGGGGTGGGAGATGGTGTTTACCGCCTATCCCTTTTACAGCTGGATCTTTTACTGCATCCTGGGATATCTTTTGGATGCGCTGCAGCTGACCAGGCGGCAGCGGAAGGGATTTTTGGCGCTGGGAGCTGCAGCTTTTCTGATTTCGGCCTGGGAGGTGTGCTTCTGGCATAGAGAAAATCCGGTGCTGCACAATTATTCCGTAACCATGATCCTGATGACATCGGCCCTTTATCTGGGGCTTACGGAGGCTGGAAAGCGGCTTAAGGGAATCGGCGCCGGGATGGTGTCCTTCCTGTCTGTCCGTTCCTTCTATCTTTATCTGATGCATGGGCTGACCCAGTACATTGTGGCTGGCTGGGCGGGAGAGGGTGCTGCTGGCTGGGGCATGTGGCTGGT
>JAGHER010000198.1 GCA_017889125.1 Lachnospiraceae bacterium | reverse complement strand
TGTATACTATTTAACATAAGATGACCCCTTTTCTCGTATGTGTTTTTGTCGTGATTACATTATACTATAAAAAATGGTCATCTTATTTTTTATTTTCTTAAATTTCCCCAGGTAAAGTTACGCTGTCTATTCTTCCCGCCGGAAAATGGACTAACGACCAAAGAATTTCTGCCGGAACCAAAAGGCTCTCCTGGTATGAGCATAATAGAAAAGAACGGCACTTATCCTAATTGTGATAAACACCGTTCGCCTTTTTGCTGTACTTTATATAAATGGCAATATGCTTTTGCGGTCTGCTTCAGAAACACCTAGTGCATTCAGTGCCTGCTCTGAAGTCAATCCTAAATTATCCATCAAATTTTTAGCTGATTTCAGCAAAGTTGATATTCTTGTTTTCTGAGCAGCTTCCTCTTTCATCTGTTCTATCGCTAAACACACATCGATCGCCTCCTCACCTTGTTTGACTGCTATCTTTGCACCTACGCAGGCATTTAACACATCCACTTCCGTTCTTCCCAAATGGCGGAAAGACTCGTCTGCATCCAATACCTTTTTCAATTCGTCCTTGTCTCTTGCATACTTGATAAATGACAATACTTCTTTCAAAGAGCTCTGGAATTTTCCAAAGTCTTCATCCTCGATCATGGCCGGTGCGATCAAATTGACTTTGTAATCTGGAACTAGTGCAAGCACCCTCGCATCCTGCCTGGAAAACATTTCATGGATGGATAACGGGCCGTCCCACTCTTTCGAGTCAAAATATACAACCAGTGTCACTACCGGTAATAAATGATCTTCTTTCATAAAACCTGAAAGATATTCATCACTGCTGGAGCCCCTATAATCACCGGACAATCTGTGGGAAGCGATTGCTTCTTCCACCTGCTTCGCATATTGAAGTGCGTCATAGACCATATTTTTTATCGGCATCGCATAATGGATATTTGACTGGCTCTCAATTGCAAGAAGCAGATATGCAGTGTTTTTATCCATCATCGCAACCACGGATTTTATCACATCCCTTGTTTTCTGCACTGGCTGACTGGCACCCTTTTCCCCGCCATAGGGAACATCAATCTCACGGGTATCCAATTCCTTCAGGCTCTGTGGATGGATAACCTGCTCTCCGCCATATATAAAATAGTTAAATGCATCTGCGAAGATTTCATTCTGTCTCATATATTTTATTGTTACCGTATCTTTTACGCCCAAAGGATTCACCACCTCTATTCTATGCTTCTCCTAAGCAAATATCCATTCTTGTTACCAGTATCATACCATAGCCGTTTATGTTTTACAAGCAACGGCGGTATATTCAAGTTCACATCATTGACTTTATTTTCTTATAAAAAAAATAAAAACCGCCCCGCAGCGGAATATGCCATGACAACGCATCACATATCCTCACCGCGGAGCGGTTCTGTATCTTTATTGCTTTTCAATCAATGTATCTGTTTCATCTCATCAGCTTGATGCCGCCTGCGCTCAACTCTTCGCCATTCGCTCAATCGCTCAACTCTTACAGCATCGCGTCAACCATCTCCTGAACAGCCTTCCCTAAAGCATCGGACTTCGCCTCAGCATCCTCTAAGGAAGCGCCCTTGATGCCGTAGTAGAACTTGATCTTCGGCTCGGTGCCGGAGGGTCTTACGCAGATCCAAGCGCCGTCTTCCATATCATAGTACAGCACGTTGGATGCGGGAAGTCCGGTGGGCTTTACTTCGCCGGTGGCCATGTCCTTGATGGTATCCAGCTTGTAATCTCTTGCGGAAAGTACCTTGTAGCCGCCTACCTCTGCAGGGGTATTGGTGCGCAGGGTCTCCATGATGGACTGGATCTTTGCCAGGCCCTCGATGCCCTTTAAGCCGATGGACTGTACGGCATCCTTGTAATAGCCGTACTTCTCATACATGGCTACCATGGCATCCCACAGGGTCATGCCCTTTTCCTTATAGTAAGCTGCTGCCTCGCAGAGTGCTGCAGTAGCGGAGATGGCGTCCTTATCACGGGCGTACGCACCGATCAGGCAGCCGTAGCTCTCTTCCATACCGAAGAGATAATGGCCCTTTCCGGTCTGCTCGTTCTTTAAGATCTGCTGGCCGATCCACTTGAAGCCGGTAAGCACCTCGATCAGCTCGCAGCCGTAATTCTTTGCCACAGCGTCGATCAGGTTGGTGGAAACGATGGATTTGACAACCTGTCCATCCTCTGGAATCTTTCCGGCGGCGGCCTTCTGGCTCAGCACGTACTCGCAAAGGAGGGATCCGGACATATTTCCGGTTAACGGAATGTAGTCGCCGGACTTGGTGTCCTTTACATAAACGCCGAGACGGTCTGCATCGGGGTCGGTAGCCAGCACCAGGTCTGCATCCTTCTCCTTTGCCAGCTTAAGGCCCAGCTCAAAGGCTTCTCTTGCCTCAGGATTGGGATAGCTTACGGTGGGGAAGTCGCCGTCCGGCAGCTCCTGCTCGGGAACAACGTATACGTGGGTGAAGCCTAATTCCTTCATCACTCTTCTGGCCGGGATATTGCCGGTGCCGTGAAGAGGAGTATAGATAATGGTGATCTGATCCTGCATCTTGTCGATGGCTTCCTGATTAACCACCTGAGCCTTTACCTGGGCGATATACTTATCGTCAATGTCTGCGCCGATCACCTGATACAGTCCGGCTGCGGCAGCGCTTGCCTCGTCGGTGGTCTTTACTGTGGACAAATCCTCGATGGCCAGAACTTCCTCGGTAACGCCCTTGTCATGAGGCGGAGTGAACTGTGCGCCGTCCTCCCAGTATACCTTGTAGCCATTGTACTCCGGCGGATTGTGGCTGGCGGTGATATTGATACCGGCGATGCAGCCTAATTCACGTACGGCAAAGGACAGCTCCGGTGTGGGACGAAGGGACTCGAACTTGTAAGCCTTGATTCCATTGGCTGCCAGGGTCATGGCTGCCTCCATGGCAAATTCCGGAGACATGTGACGGGAATCGTAAGCGATGGCTACGCCTTTGGAAGCGCCGCCCTGCTTAATGATGTAGTTGGCCAAGCCCTGGGTAGCGCGGCGGACTACGTAAATGTTCATCCGGTTGATACCGGCTCCGATCACGCCGCGAAGTCCGGCAGTACCGAACTCCAGATCCATGTAGAAGCGCTCTTTGATCTCGTTCTCATCTCCTGCAATGGCCCGAAGCTCTTCCTTGGTTGCTTCGTCAAAGTATGGATTCGTCAGCCATTCGTTGTAGATTTTCATGTAGTCTTTCATAAGATTATACTCCTCCTGTTTACTGCCGCAGCCAGGCCAGCCGATTCTCACACTCCCCGCCAGAACCGTCCGCCTGTCTCAGCTCATTTGTGGTTATTATACCATATCCTGCAGGAAAAAGGGAAGATTCTCCTTCCATGTTTTCTGTATACAAGGGAATATCGGCTTCTCTCCCTGCCGCAAAAACAGCAAAGAATTGCCTTTCTCCTTGTCTGAAAAAGCAGCAGCGATTTACCAGGCTGCCAGCGTCTCTAAGAAGCTCTGTCTGGCAGGCTCCTGCTGGCGAAGGCTTTGGATCTTATCGATATTCCGCGCGGGGATCCAGGCCTTGTTGGCATTGAAGTAATAATTGATCTGCTTCCAGTATTTTTCCGGATACAGGAAGAGGTAGTAAAGGCAGCGCCGTTCCTTCTGCTCCAGGGGCAGGACGCGCTGATAGGCCTCCAGCATTTCCATGCCCACCCGCTGGTTCCAGCCATGCTTTTCCATGGCCTTGCGCATGAAGCGGTACAAATCCTCCATCTGCAGTCCCAGATGAAGGCGGTTATATTCCACCACCGCCACAAAATCCTCTCCCATCAGCACATGGTGCTGGTCCAAATCCCCGTGGCAGAGAAAGTTTGGCTCACCCCCCGGCGCCCACAGCCCGGAAAGCCCGGATGCCGCTTCCTCCGCCTGCTCGAAAAAGCCGGAAAAGCTTTCAATCACCGCCAGCTCAAACTCCGATTTCTTCCGCTTTCCGCGGATGTAGGTCCTGGCCCGCTTAAGCTCCCGGTTATGCCGCACAAGCCCCTCTCCTGCTCCTGCCGGCAGGGTAGAGCCCATGGCCCATTCCTCCGCAAAGGGCACCGTCCGAAGGCGCTGATGGAGGACAGCGATATTCCGCACGGCCCTGCACACCTCCCGGCTGTCCTTTAAACTGCACTCCCGCTCGCCGAACCAGTCCTTCAGAACGAAGCGGACGCCGTCCTCCGCCGCCGTCAGAAGGCCCCCCTCCTCATTTCGGATATACTGGTCTGCCGTAAGCCCGTCAATTCCCTTTAAGGCTTCCAGCACCTGATCTTCAAATTCCAGGCGTTTCCTGGTCCCCCGGTACTCCCTGAGACACTTAAGGCCCTGGTCTGTCTCACAGATCCAGGAGCCCCGCCCTTTTCTTACGCTCTTTACCTGAAGAGGATAGTGCTTTAACACCTCTTCGTAACGGTCACTCATGGTCATGGCTCATCCCCCCTGCGTTTCTCAAGTGATTCCGGATTTCTTTCGGGAAATGATGATTTAATCAGCATTTCCTTGGCTACTTCCAGACTATGAGTGGGGGGCCGGTTTTATGAATGGAAAAGGCAGGAGAAAATTTCTGCGGCCCCAGATACAGAGCCAAGGAAATTTTCTCCTGCCTTTTTTACTTTAAGCACAAGCATAAACATTAAATTCCCGCATAGACTTTCAGCACTTGCCCAAACTTTATGCGTTCCTATAATGCCTGCATTAAATTTCGTTACAATTCTTCTCTCTTTCCGCCGCCAATGCCAGAAGAACATCTTTTTTATTCTTCTCCGGCTCCTCCAACACCTGGGAAAGGAGATATTGAAGGGTTGCTCCCACAGCCTTTCCAGGCTTCATGCCAGCGGCCATCAGATCTCTGCCGGATACCGCCAGTTCTTTCAGGGACACGCAATCCCCCCGCTGGCGGATGCGGCGGACAGCCTCACGGCGCTCTGCGGATATGCCTCTGCCTTTTATCTGTGTCTCCCCATTTTTGCTTCCGGAATCCTGCGTTTCACCACGCAAATCCCCGGCAGAGCCGCAAACCACATTTTCCCGTGTGCCATCTTCCCGGGTCTCATCTTCCTGAGCCTCATCTTCCCGAGTCTTATCCGCCTCCAGCACCTCCCAAATATCCAGAAGGTCATCAAAAAGCTCCGGCTCCATCAGGCTCATCACCTGGCGAAGCTTTGTCTCCACAGGCTCCACCGGGCAGTTGATCCAGGGATTCAGCGTGCGCACCCGGTTAATGGTGTCATTGTCCAGCTTTAAATCCCGCAGGACTTCCACGGCCTCCGCCGCAGAAGCATCCTTTAAAAAGACGGCCCACCGCACATGTTTCTTTTTCGGCAGCCTCCCATTTATTCGAATGCCATCCAGGCGCAGATGATGGGATTCACCCGGACGCAGCCAGCGAGATTCATCCAGCCCCAGATCATGCGGCTCACCCGGACGCAGCTGGCGGGATTCATCCAGCCCCAGATCATGCGGCTCACCTTGGCTCAGCTGGCCGGAATCATCCACACACAGCCGATGAAATGCCGGTGACACATAGGGGCTGATTCCCGTCTCGTAAACCTGGCGGATTTTCTCCGGGTGGGGGGACAAAAGGAGCTTGGTCAGCTCCGTCTGCACCCGCTCCCTACTGACCTTGGCCAGATTCGGAGCGATAAGAGAAATGGCCTCCAGCGTTTTTTCTTCGATCACAAAGTCAAGTTGGGCAGAAAAGCGGATGGCCCGCAGGATACGCAGGGCGTCCTCGGTGAACCGCTCCATGGGATCACCCACACAGCGAATCCGCCTGACCGCCATGTCCTCCAGGCCGCCGAACTCGTCCACCAGCCCGGTCTCATGGCTGTAGGCCATGGCATTGATGGTAAAATCCCGCCGCCGCAGGTCCTCCTTCAGATTTTCCGTAAAGGAAACGGAGCTGGGATGCCTGCCGTCCCGGTATTCCCCGTCAATGCGGTAGGTGGTCACCTCGTAACCAATGCCGCCTTTCATGACGGTCACCGTGCCGTGCTGGATTCCTGTGTCAATGGTACGGCGGAATACTTCCTTCACCTGCTGGGGCAGGGCGGAGGTGGTGATGTCCCAGTCCTCCGGTTTCCGCCCCATGATGCTGTCGCGGACGCAGCCGCCTACGGCAAATGCCTCATAGCCCCGGCGTTTCAGCCTGGCGATGATCTCCTCTGCCGCTTCCGGCATTTCAATTCGCAATGTCTTCTCCAACTCCATCTCTCCGGCATCCTTCCTTCTCCATCTCTCCGGCACTTCCTTTCCCCGGAGACATAGGAGATATACTGAATTCCTGTTCTTCCCGTGCCCGCTCTGCGCCGTCAAGCAGCAAGTATTTAATACGCCCGGCCCCAGTATACCATCTTCTTGGCTGGCTTGCCGCAGCATACGCAGGTATCTGCCAGATGCTCCTGGGCAAAAGGCATGCAGCGGGAGGTAGCTCCGGTAACTTCCTTAATCTTCTCCTCGCAGGCCAAATCGCCGCACCACATAGCTTTGACGAAGCCCGGCTTCTCGTCTACAGTCTTTACAAACTCATCCCAGGTTACGGCCTGGCTGGTGTGGGCATCCCGATGCTTTCTTGCCCGCTCCAGCATATCGCTCTGGATGGTATCCAGCATCCGGCTTACCTCTTCCTCCAGGTTATCCAGGGAAACGGTTACTTTCTCATGAGTATCCCGGCGCACCAGCACAGCCTGGCCTGCCGCCAGATCCTTGGGGCCGATCTCTACCCGCAGGGGAATTCCCCGCATCTCGCACTCGCTGAATTTCCAGCCCGGGCTCTTGTCGGTGTCGTCTACCTTCACCCGGAAACCGGACAGGCGGTCCTTCAGTCCATAAGCTGCATCCAGGATGCCTTCCTTCTGCTGCTGGATCGGAATAATGATTACCTGGGTGGGTGCAATCCGCGGCGGCAGTACCAGACCGTTGTTATCGCCGTGAACCATGATAATCGCGCCGATGATTCTGGTGGACATACCCCAGGAAGTCTGATGAACGTACTTTAAGGTATTGTCCTTATCGGCAAACTGAATCTCAAAGGCCTTGGCAAAGCCGTCGCCGAAATTGTGGCTGGTTCCGGACTGCAGGGCCTTTCCATCATGCATCAGGGCCTCGATGGTGTAGGTGGCCTCCGCACCGGCAAACTTCTCCTTGTCGGTCTTCTGGCCGCGGATCACCGGAATGGCCAACACTTCCTCACAGAAATCCGCGTAAACATTCAGCATCTGCTTTGTTCTCTCCTCAGCCTCCTCAGCGGTGGCATGTGCCGTGTGGCCCTCCTGCCATAAGAACTCCCTGGAGCGGAGGAAGGGACGGGTGGTCTTCTCCCAGCGCACTACGGAGCACCACTGATTGTATACTCTGGGCAGATCCCGGTAGGAATGGATATCCTTCGCATAAAAATCACAGAACAATGTCTCCGATGTAGGGCGCACACAGAGCCGCTCCTGAAGGGGCTCCAGGCCGCCGTGGGTTACCCAGGCCACCTCCGGCGCAAAGCCTTCCACATGGTCCTTCTCCTTCTGCAGAAGGCCCTCCGGAATAAATACCGGCATGTATACATTCTGCACGCCGGTCTCCTTAAAACGGCGATCCAGCTCATTCTGGATATTTTCCCAGATCGCGTAGCCTGCAGGCTTAATCACCATACAGCCCTTTACGCTGGCATAATCGCACAGCTCTGCCTTCTTCACCACGTCGGTGTACCACTGGGCAAAATCCTCTTCCATGGAAGTGATCGCTTCCACTAACTTCTTTTCCTTTGCCATGACTTACTCTCCTTTTCTCTGTAAAATCCGGGACGGGTCTGAAATACAAAAAAGCCGCCGTCCCTCCATAATTTTATAGAAGGGACCGAACGGCTCTCATTCGGCGGTACCACCCTGTCTTCAATCCTGCCTGGTTCGCGGCACTAATCTGTGCACATCCTTCAGAGGCAGAACTGCTCTTCATTCTCGCCCGTTAACGCCGGGAATACGCCGCGCTTTATCACGCGGGGCTCCAAGGCCGGTTCAAAATCCAGGGACCGGAAAGCCTTCCACCAGCGGCTCTCTCTCTGTGCAGTGTAGATTTCTACTTTTCCTTTTCAACGCCATTTTCTGTAGGTTGATTGTACGGCAAACGGGGCGGTTTGTCAATGACCATAATCAATTCCTTCCTTACATTAACGAAAACCACATGTCACCATCAAATGATAAAAATCTGCTCAACCGGTACTTTTACCGCCCGCGATATTAAAATCGCCAATTGTACCGATGGATTATATTTTCCCGACTCTAACCGAATAATCGTTTCCCTTCTTACATTCACCATCTCAGCTAATTCCGCTTGTGTCAGCCCCGCTTTTACTCGATATTCTCTTAATCTGCATTCCATACCTTATATTTCTTTCTCATATGAATTTAAAAGGACTGCATAAATTATCCATGCTATTGAAAAAATGACGCTCAATCCACCAACAAGCAGCGTATACTTTAGTTCAAAATCATTGATCTTCAGCGTATCCGTTAGGAGAATAATTAACACAATAGAAGCCCCGCCTCCGATCTTCTGGCTCCAATATGCAGCTTTGTGCTGGTCTGCCAGGAAGCACTCATCTTGTATCGTCCCATCAAATTTCGATAATATGAAAAACGAAAAGAAGGAAAAAAACATAAAAAACAGTAAAAATAAGACCTTATGATTATAAAAATAAAAAAATCCCAAAAACCCCAGTCCGCCCAGCAACCCCAACTTTTTCTTTGCTTTGACCATAAATTCTCCCTCCTAATGTTACATTTATATCACATTCAAATTGTATCACTTTAATCCTATGGAATCAATACCTATTTATTGTCTGCGGCGATTTTCAGAAATTTAATTTTTTCTTAACACCCCTTCCCTTGACAGAAACCCGCCTGCCCACGTATAATAGCAGTCAGATGTATTTTTTCAAATACCTGGAGAAAGGAAAGGATTTTATCTTTATGAACGATGCAGACGCGGACCCTGACGGGAACACGACGCAGAATATTCGAAAACTGATCCGACGGCTTAATATTTAAAAATAAAGGCATAGTCTGTCCATCTATCGGATGACAGGCTGTGTCTTTTTGTGCTGTTTTCGATTATTTTTGCCCATTTTAATGCGTCCCAGAGGGCGCGCCACAACAAAAAAGGAGAGATTATATTTTGAGTTCTATCGCACGACAACTTTTAATTCAGGCGATTCTGATCGCGCTGAACGCATTTTTTGCCGCCACGGAGATCGCGGTGGTATCCTTAAACGCAACCAAGCTTCGAAAGATGGCAGAGGAGGGCGACACCAAGGCAGTGAAGCTCCTTAAACTGGTGGAGAATCCTTCGGGATTCCTGTCTACCATTCAGATCGGCATCACCCTGGCCGGATTCCTGGGCAGTGCATTTGCAGCAGATGCCTTCTCGGACTCCCTGGTGACCTGGGTTTATGAGGGTCTCGGCTTCACCGCCCTGCCCTTAAATGTCCTGAATACCCTTTCGGTTATTGTGATTACGCTGATCCTTTCTTATTTTACCCTGATCTTCGGCGAGCTGGTGCCCAAGCGGGTGGCCATGCAGAAGTCCCTGGAGATGGCAAAATTCAGCTGCGGCGTAGTCTCTGCCCTGGCCTCTATCATGCGGCCGGTAATCTGGTTTTTGTCCTTCTCCACCAACACGGTGTTAAAGCTTCTCCGGCTTAAGGTTGAGGCTGAGGAGGAGACGGTTACTGAGGAGGAAATCCGGATGATGCTGGATCTGGGCGAGCAGAAAGGCACCATCGATACCGATGAGCAGGAATGGATTGAAAATGTATTCCGCTTCGATGATATTTCCGTAAAGGAAGCCATGACCCGCGAGGCCGATATGGTGGGCTTTTATCTGGATGCCACTGACGAGGAAATTTACAATGTGATTAAGGAGACCGGCCTTTCCCGTTACCCGGTTTACGATGAGGATATTAATGATGTGGTTGGTGTGCTGAATGCCAGGGATTTCCTTCTTGACCGGAACACCAGCGCTGAGCCCACCGAGTTAAAGAAGCTTCTGCGGGCGCCTTATTTCGTGCCGGATACCATCCATGCAGACGATTTGTTTGCAGATATGCAGAAGAAGAAAATTCATTTTGCTATTGTCATTGACGAGTACGGGCAGACCGCCGGTATCATTACCATCGAGGATCTGCTTGAGGAGATTGTGGGAAATATTTACGATGAGTTTGATCCGGCTGAGGCTCCGGAGATCGTGCAGCTTGGAGAAAACCTGTGGCGGGTGTCCGGCAGCGTCTTTATCGATGATCTGGCCGAGGCCCTGGAGGTGGAGCTTCCCGAGGATTCCGATTACGATACGGTGGGCGGCATGATTTTCAGCTGCCTTCACACCATTCCGGCTGACGGAACCCAGTTTGATGTCACCGTAAATGGGCTGGATATCCATGTGGAAAAGATTGAGGACCGCCGGATTGAGGAGGCCTTAATCAAAAAGGTTATTCCAGAAGAAATTGAGGAGGAAGAGGAAACCAACGAGAAGGAACGAAGCGGCAGAGGAAGCAAAAAGGAATAATCCGCCTGATGAACGGCAAAACAGCTGCCGTGACTACATAAGATGCGGCCGTGCCGGGGATGATTGAAAATCCCCGGCACGGCCGTATTTTTTTACTCCGCATCCTCCCGCACCACACAGGGCCTGGTATTCATGGTTCGGGGAACGATTTCCACATTCTCCAGCACAACCCCATCGGCGTGGCGGATGTAAAAGCCATAAGCGGGTACATCGCCAAAGGCATTGTTTTCCGGGTAATCATAAAGACTTTCTACTACCTTTTCCTGAGGCTTAAGGATTTCCCGATTGTCCCGGTAGGCGGCAAAGAAATCCTGGATGGTGACATTTTCCACCGGCCGCCGCACAAACTGGCCTTCACCATCTGGCTGGCCCTTTCTGTCGGGCTGACCTTCATCGCCTGACTGGCTTCCATCAGGTTGGTCTTCGCCGTCTGGCTGGCTTCTGCCGTCGGGATTTTCGGCGGCAAAGCCGGTGATGATGCAGGGCACCTCCATATTCAGGGCGCGGACGCGGGAGATGGCGATATCCTCCACAGCACCGCCAAATCGTCTGGCCGCCTCATCCTCCGGGCCGTCAAAGCCAAATTTGTTCCGCATATTCAGGCAGATAAATACGGGGCAGCACACCCGGTCCATCTGGATATCCTGGATGCGCACATGGCGGATATGGCTGCCGTCTGCCGATTCTATAGAGATTCCCGAGACGGCTCCCGGGAAAATGTCCGGCAGCAGGAAGCGGCAGTTTTCTACGGTAATATTTTCGATGTCAAAATACGTCTCCGTGCCAATCTTAAAGCAGTTCATCACGGAAAGCACGGTGCAGTCGGATATGTGAATGTCCCGGGTGGCTCCCATAGTCATTTCCCCGTCGGCCACATTGATGCCGTCATGGCCCTGCTTTCTGGGGGACTTTACGCAGATGCCGTCATCGGCGCAGGAGACGAAGCAGTGGCGCACCTTTACCTGGCTGCTGCCCATAATGTCGATGCCGTCGGTATTGGCCACATGGCGGTTGCCGTTGATGACCACATTCTCCACCTGCACATGGCTGCTGCAGTCCAGCACCAGAGTCCAGTCCAGGGCGTCCTCGATAATGATATTGGAAATCTCCACATGTTGACAGCCGCGGATCCAGACCGTGTACATGGGACGCTGAATCGGCGCCAGCCCTTCCTGATAGCGGTCCTCGGCATAGCGAATCCGGGCCCGGTAGGCGTAGCGGATGGTATTTACCGGGTAGCCCATGGGATCGTAAAGGCGGGGCGGCAGGAAGGTCTCCTCCAGCGGTTCGGTCAGCGGGCGTTTCAGAGGAAGGTAGACGAAATACTCCCCGTTTCCGATAATCCGGCCGCCGCCTTTTATGGCAATGTTTCGGCTTCCCACGCAGGAAATCAGCGCATCCTGGTAGCTGTCCAGATTTTTCGAGGCATAGATGGCGGAATCCTGGCTGATCCACAGGGTACAGCCGCTGGGGATGCGGACGGTGCCCGTGCAGTAATAGCCGCCGGTCACCAGAAGGATTCCTCCGCCGTTTTTCTCTGCCGCCTCTGCCGCCGCCTGGAAGGCCTCTGTACAGAGGGTGGCCCCGTCTGCCACAGCGCCGTAGTCCCGCACATCAAAAATCCGCTGTCCCGTCATCTCCTCTGTGGGAAGAGGTTCCGGGGAAATGTACTCGGAGAAGGGGATCGCCCGGTAATAGTCGCCCTCATAGATTACCCCGTGATCCGGGTAGGTGGGTTCATCCCGGCGGAAGGTCTGCCAGTGCTTAAGATCCCGACTTACAGCCAGGCCGACGCTGCCGCCTTTTTTTGTGCCTGTGCCGGTTTTTGCACCTGTTCCGGTTCTTGCGCCTATGCCGGGTGCTGCGCCTGTGCCGGGTGCTGCGCCTGTGCCGATATTTTTCCCGTCTTTAGATGCCGCGCAGTAAAAGAGAAGGTACAGCCCACTTTCCTCATGACGCACCAGAGACACCGGCCCCAGAATATCCCCATCCAGATGGGCAGGCCGTGTTTTCAGGCACCCTTCCGTACCGGCAGCAGGGCAAAGGTCAAGGCAGCCCGGCGTCTGCTCCTTCCAGATCTCCACCTGGCTGGCCCCGGCAAAGAGCACAAGCATCCGGCCCTCTGCCTCCGCTGCGCTTATGGCGGGCAGAGCGCCTGCGGCATCAGCCTGCACACAGCCCATGCGAGCCCATCTCTCCCGGTCCTCTGGCGAAGGGCTCCAGACGCTCTCTTCCGTCCAGTTCACCCCATCCTCTGTCCAGGCACTTTTCAGCACGGCAGACTGGCCGCATTCCCCGCTCCACAACAGGCGGCGCAGCCGAGGCCTCATTTCGCTGCACGGACAGAAAGCAGTCATTTCCTCCAACTCATTTCCGGCAATCCAGCCGCCCTGGCTGCAGCCGTCCTCTGCCAGACGCGGCTTTGTCCAGAAGGTCAGATCCCTGCTGAAGGATTCGACCAGGCAGGCCTCGCCCAGTCCCTCTCCCTCTGCCTTTCTTGCCAAGGCCAGCAGCCGCCACTGTCCATCGGCAAAAGAGGCCTTTACACCGGTAAAGGAAAATCCGCCCCAGTCCGGAAGGAGAATGGGGGCCTTCAGCTCCTCCAGGCGGAACCGCCCGCCTTTCTTTTCATATTCCATTTCCGTAATCACTCGCATATCGCCGTTCTCATTCATTTTCTCCATCTTCCTCCATTTTTACCATGAACATCCCAGCCATGAACATCCCAGCCATGAGCATCTCAGCCATAAAGCATCGGCACAAACACCCCTGACGCTGTCAGTTCTCCTCTGCTGTCCCCATTTGCTTTCCCGGCACACGGAAGGCCGGCATTCATCCGCTGCCGGCCCTCCCAAAAGATAAAATTTTGCTTTGAAAGTCCGCCGCCGCATAGGCGGCATATATTCAGGGATGCCCCATGCGCCCGCCAGACTTTCATGAATTGACGGTGCACCCGCCAGCCTTTCATGCATTAGCGGTGCACCCGACCGCCGGGCGCATGTGGGTTTATTCCACAAACTGCGTGGGATCCTGCACCGTCTGGCAGATCACCTGGAAACCGCCTTCTGCGGTAAGCTTTCCTTCCTCCGGTGAGTATACAGGCCTGCGGCTCTTGGCGTAATCGGTGAACTCATGCAGGGTCGGGTAATCCTTCCGGCTTCCGCAGATGCACAGCCAGGCAGTATTCCGGCTGTAGACCCGGTACTCACATCCGAAAATCATGTCGTTCCAGGGCTCCATTTCTCCAGCTGACCACAGGGCCAGGTAGCCGCCGTCCTTTTCCATAAACAGCCATTGGCCGTCCTTTTGCACCGTATCAAACCGCTCTGCAGGGCAGTATACGTGGGTGAAGGAGACGGGATGCTCCTCCGTGATCTGATACACGGCGCCCAGAATGCCCTTTTCCTGGCGGATGGCCGGCATCACGCCGTTGCCGAACCAGTAGCCGGGGCGCATGCTGGACTGCTCTGACCAGGTGCCCGGATGGTTCACAAAGATCACCGCCTCCGGCGAGAGGGCCGCATACCACATATGCTGCTGATAGCCGTAGGTACCGGGCTGGAAGCAGGAGGTGCCGTGGAAGCACTCATTTAAGGATTTGGTAAACTGATGGGTGTCCGAATCCGTCCAGTCTCCCGCGATCCGGTCATTATGCCAGCGCACATATTCATCCTGCCGCGGGGATTCCACGGAGGTAAGGCAGTAGGCATCGGTCTTTTCCAGGCGGATGAGGGCATTTCCGGAGGTATAGGCGCAGTCCGTCTCCTCCTCCATCAGCTCCTTAAGCCCCTCAGGGAACCGGTAGCTGCTTCCTGCCAGGAAGGCCAGCCAGCCCTCCCCGTAAGAGATGGGCGCTGACGGATCTACCAGATTGACCATGGACTGGGAGCCCTGGCCGAAGGGGTAAATCACATCCCGGTACACTCTTCCCATGGGCGCCATCATCACGCCCTTAAACACATGGCGGCTCATCTGGGTCAGCAGAAGGTCTGCCGCCCCTCTGGCCCTCCGGGAAATGTCCTCGCAGGCATAATCAATCACATGGAGCAGCGCCCCAAGGGTCACGCACATGTAAACGGCGCTTAAAAATTCCTCGTAGCCGTATTCCTCCACATCGGTAAGCCACTGGCGCAGCTTATCCTCGCTGTAAAGGCACAGCTCCCGTCCCGTCATCTTTGCCCGCGGGAAATATTCATCCGGATACATCTTTCCTGCATCCATGGCTGCCGCGTAGAACATAAGGGCGTGGTTTTCGCTCCAGAAGCACATGGCGTCAGTTCCCTCCATGTTCATCCAGTAGCGGAAATCCAGAAGGACCTCCTTCGCCCTCTTCTGCAGCTCCTCGTCCAGGGAATAGCTGTGCATATAGCGCAGGAAGCCGCAGACGATAAAGTCGGAGCAGTCCACACGCCGGTTAATCAGCTCCAGGGTCTCAAACAGGTAATCCCGGTCCCTGGCCTCTTCCCTGCCCAGATATTTTCTGGCCAGCACGTTAAAGATGGCAAAGCCAAAGCCGCCCCGGTTTAAGCTGGACACAGAGGCGATGGATTCCAGGGTGGCCTTCCAGGCCTCCTCCCTGCTGCAGCCTTCCGGACGCAGCAGAAGCTTCTTGTGAGACGCCGCCTCCAGACGCCGGGAAAGGGAAACGCCATCCTGCTTTACGCAGATTTCTACTCCCATCACCTTGTCGGGAATCACCAGCTCCTTCTGACCCTCCAGGGATTTCCACACCGCTGGCTGGCGCATTACCTCATAGTCCGGGCTTTCCCGGCTTTCCATATAGCAGGCTCCCTTTGGCGCCTCCTCCGGGAATTTCACCAGACTTCCCTCCAGGGTCAGTCCGTCCAGGAAGCTGCGGATGCTGCCGGTGCGCTCCTCGCAGGAGGCGTCTGCCAGACCTGTACGCAGGCCGTCCAGGCCCGCCGTGCATGCCGGGCATCCCAGGCCATCCGCTTCTGCCCCACTCTCCTGGCATCCCTGACCGTCCATCAGTCCCAGTATCTGCAGCCCCAGGATATTCCGCGTATCCCTGGCCCCCAGATTATCGCAGACGAATAGGATCTGGTTTCTCCCCTTCTGCAAATGCAGCTCCAGATCACAGTGCTGGATGGGCTTGTAATCCGGATAATCCACCTGCCCGGCCAGCTTTCCATTGACATAAATTCCCACAGACATATAGGTCCACACCCGGCCCTGCACCGTCATTTCCTCCGGGGCCGAAAGCTCTGCTGCCGCCCAGATGCGGATCTTCTGCAGTGTGGAATAAAAGGCCGATACATCAATAATACCATTTCCATAGGGGGCATATACCTGCCAGGGGCAGCCGTTGGGCGCCTTCTCCCCCAGACGGACTTCCAGCTCCAGGCTTTCCGCCCGCGGCTCGCTTATGGCCTTCCGAAGCCGTCCCTCCAGCCGCAGCTGGTCCTCGTCCCGAAGCTCCGTCTCAAATTCCTCCAGAGCCGGGCCAGCCACCATATATTCCATTACAAATCCGTCTTTTCCCAGTTTCCATCCATTTTCCATTTCGCTCATGCCATATCCCTCCTGTCTCAATTTCCTTCCTTTGCCCATATGCGGCACCGGTATTTCCGCTTATCCCTTTACTGCACCGCTGGTCATACCGCTCATAAAGTGGCGGCTGAAGATACAGTAGATAATCAGCATGGGGATGATGGCAATGGTGGCTCCCGCGAACATGATGTTCCAGGCTGCCGTGCCGTCGCCGGCATTCTTTAACATGTTTACGCCTACAGTCAGCGGACGCATCTTCTCATTGGTCATGGTAAATACCAGAGGAAGGATGTACTCGTTCCAGCCCTGACGGAAGGATAAAAGGGCGATTGTGGCCATAACCGGCTTCAGCAGGGGAAGAATAACCATGTAATAAATCTTAAAGAAGGAGCATCCGTCGATTTTTGCCGCCTCGTCAAGCTCCGTGGGAAGGGAATTAACAAAGCCCCGGCTTAAGAAAATATAGGTGGCCTGTCCCGTTCCCGTGGAGATAAGGATAACGGAAATCAGGCTCTTGTTCATGCCGACCTTTACCGCCAGCTCAAAGAGGGGGCGCAGGGACACAGAACCTACATTGATAAACATAAACATAACGAACAGTCCGTAAAGGATTTCTTTTCCCTTAAAATGGCTTCTGGAGAACACATAGCCTGCCATGGTCGAGGTAATCAGGGAAAGAAACATAACGCCAAGCGCCAGGAAAATACTGTTCATGGTGTATGTAGCAAAGTTTGCCTGCTGCCAGGCATCCACATAATTGGAAAATACCCATTTGGAGGGCAGGATATTGGTGCCGCCCACCAGAAGCTCCGCATTCGCCTTAAAGGAACCAAATACGATATAAACCACCGGAAAGATGGTCATTACTGCCAGAAACGCCATCAGCACCCAGACAATCGCCCGCAGGATCTTTGTCTGTGTAGAATAAACCGCGTGACCTTTCTCCATGAATCCATACCTCCTTACATTACATCATCCAGCTTCTTGGAAATAACCATGTATACCGCAGTCACAATTCCCACGATTATGGCCGCCACCACGCTTAAGAGTGCGCCGTAGCCGATCTGGGCCTGGGTGGTAGAGCCGGGTGTTCCGAAGATCATATTGTAAATATACAGGAACATAACCATGGAGCGGTTGCCCGGGCCTCCCTTGGTCAGCACCATGATGGCCTCGTAATCCTTGAATGCGCCGGTGATGGCCAACATCAGCACCACCTTAAGCACCGGAGCCAGCATGGGAAGGGTGATGCGGAAAAAGGTCTGCACCGCATTGGCCCCGTCGATCTTTGCCGACTCGTACACATCCTCAGATATGCCGTTCATACCGGTGGTGAAATACAGCATATAGTTGCCGAAGCCGCCCCATATGGCCAGGATGGTTACCGCCCCCATAACCCACTGCACATTGTTCAGCCAGGGAATAGGTGTGCTGATTAAGTGGAGCTGCATCAGGATTTCATTTAAGATTCCGTTCTGGGTAGCAAAGATGAAGCCAAAGATCATACCGGAAATAGATGTACTGATGATGGTCGGCATAAAGTAAATGCCCCGGAACAGATTGCTCCCCCGCATTCTGGCATTTAAGAGAACGGCCAGCACAAGGGACAGGGGAATGATGAAAATCAGCTTGTAGGCCGCGTACTCGAAGGTATGTCCCACGCTGGCCCAGAAGGTTTTGTCATTGAGCATTCGGGTAAAGTTTCTGGTTCCGGTGAAGGTCGCCGTAAAGCCGTTGTAATCATAGCAAATATAGCGGAAGATCCAGATAAAGGGATAAATGGAACAGATAAGCAGAAAAAGCGCGGCAGGCGTCAGCATCAGCACCGGCGCGATCTTATTTCCGTCTATCGGGAAACGTTTTTTTCCTGATTTCATAAAAAAGACCCCTCCTTATACACAAATGGGGCCGCCGCAGCAGCCCCTTTTTCTGCAGAAATCCAGCCGCCAGGCCGGCGATCTGGATTTCATTTTCTCTATTTACTGCTCTACGTAGGTGATGTTTCCCTCATTGGGATGAAGCGGATCGTAATCAGAAATCACCAGACGCTTTGTGGTGCCTGCAGCAATATCTGCCTCCAGCGCCTCATTGTAGCGGGTATTCAGATCCTCAATCGCTTCGTCTACATCCACATAGCCCATAACGGCGTTCCACAGAACCGTCCGGTAATCATCGCCGGTCAGGTTGATGATGGGCGGGGTGGGATATACGGACTCATA
>JAGHER010000022.1 GCA_017889125.1 Lachnospiraceae bacterium | reverse complement strand
CCCCTCCCCTTTTAAACAGCATCTCATCTCTGCAAAAAGAGCTGCCCTCCCGCCTATTCGATACCATACTCCCGATACAACTGCTCCCGATATTCCTTATCTTTGCTTACCTTCAGCACATCTGCTGCGCGTTTTTCGTCTATCAGCTTCTGAATCAAAGCGGACAGTCTGCTTTCGCCTTCCTCTCTGCCTTCCTTTCTCCCCTGTTCCAGTCCCTTTTCAATATTTTCCTGGTCTCTCATTAATAACGTCATATATTCCCGCCTCCATTCTCGATTTTTCTTTGCCTCATTTACTGCTTTTTTCAGTTTCTGTACAAACTGGTCTTCTGACGGTTTCCCTGCCACATAGTCCAGAAAGGCTTTCAGCTCCGGGCTTACATCATCTTTCTGGCCGTTGGCATTTAAAAACAGCTTCTCTGTTCCATCTCCCAGCGCAAGCTCTCCGTCTTCCTGACAAATGTTTTTAAAGGTGTAGATATGACGTCCCCTTTCAAAAATATCGGTCAGACAGATAAAAATGATGTAGCACTGGTTCAGCTTTTTATAGGATTGGCCGTGATCCAGCAGCTGCAGATCCATCATAGACTGGTAATACCGGCTTCGTTTCGGCAGCTCCTTGGTGTTTACCGTCTGCATTTCTATATTGTAGACGGTATCCCGGTCATCACGCACATACACATCCAGCCGGACGCTGCGTGCGTCTATATCTTCCTTGATCTCTTTCTGCAGCTCCGGATACTCAATTCGCTCAATAGAAAGCTGCGGCAGAATTCTCTGCAGCACGCCTTTGCAGATTTCCGGATCTCGCATAATCTTTCCGAAAAGGAAGTCATTGGAAAGTCCCAGCTCTTCCCAATTGTCCTTAATGATTCTCTCTTTCTCTGTCACCTATTGTCCTCCCATCCCTTTGCCGGAGATTTTCCGATAATTTCCGGTTTCTTCTTACTATTATTATAGCAATTCCCCGCAGCCTTTACAACCGCAGCTGCTCTGCTTTTCCTGATGCAGTCCTGCCCCTACACAAACAATTCCGCAATCTTTTTATTCAGCGAAACCACCACATCCACCACCGCGTCGTCCCCAAAGCTCCGGCGCATTTGGATGGCATGGAAGCCGCCGTAAACCCCATAGGTCAGCACCACATTGACCGTAACATCATCCTTTAAATCCGGCCGCTGGGCAAAAAGGATTTCTTTTAGCCCATTTTCCAGGCAGACTAAAAAGGAATGGGCGCGGCTGCCGGAAAAGAGCGTCTGGGTGAGCCGCTCATGGGAAAGGTATGCATAAATCAGCTGCCGGTGAAATTCCTCTGGTTTGGAAAGCAAATATTCTGGATGCTCGATTTCCTTCAGAATATCGTTGGTCACCTGGGCTTCCAGATATTCCGATAAGGCATAAATATCGGGAAAGTGCGCATAAAAGGTGGACTTATTAATCATCGCCTTCTCGCATAATTCTTTTATGGTTATCTTTTCAATGGCCTTTTTTGAGCGCAGTTCAAGGAAGGCATTAATTATGCTGTTCCTTGTTTTTTCAATCCGTATATCCATCATCTTCCCCCAACTTTCCCGACGCTTTCACCAAAGAGTTGCTTTTCCAACGATACCTGGATTTTGCTGGTATCCATTTCGATTCTCCTTCATTATAATGAGAAAAACAACCACTGTCTATGATTTCTTCAGGAGGGAAAAATGGATTTTTATGGATTTTACACCGGGCAGGAATTTACTGCTTATTCTTATTTAGGCGCGCACCTGGGCGATGAAGGAACTGTTACTGTTTTCCGCACCTTCGCCCCCAACGCAATGAACGTCTCCGTAATCGGGGAGTTTAACCACTGGCAGGAAACGCCCATGCAGAAGGCTTATGATGGGAACTTCTGGGAATGTTCCATTGAAAATGCCCGGGAAGGGATGATGTACAAATACCGGATTTACAGCAAAAATGGCACGTACATCGACCACTGCGACCCCTACGGTTTTTATGCGGAGCTGCGCCCGGGCACCGCATCGATCATTTACGGCCTGTCCAATTATGAATTTCAGGATGCTGCCTATCTGAAACGGCGAAAGAGCGGGCGCAATATCCCGATGAATATTTATGAAATTCACGCCGGTTCCTGGAAAAAGCCTTCCGAGCCGGAGGATAGCTGGTATTCGTACCGGGAGCTGGCCGATTTGCTGATTCCCTATCTTCTGCAGAACCATTACAATTTTGTGGAGATTATGCCCTTAAGTGAGTATCCCTGCGACGAATCCTGGGGGTATCAAGGGACGGGATTTTTCAGCCCCACCTCCCGGTACGGAACTCCAGATGACCTGCGGTATTTTATTGACCGGTGCCATGGGGAAAATATCGGGGTAATTATGGATTTTGTCCCAGTGCACTTTGCCGTCAATGATTACGCCCTCTGGAAATATGACGGCACCTCCATTTACGAATATCCCCACAATGACGTGGGCGTTAATGAATGGGGAAGCTGCAATTTTATGCATTCCAGAGGAGAGGTGCGAAGCTTTCTCCAGTCCTCCGCTTATTATTGGCTCAAGGAATTTCACTTTGACGGCCTTCGGGTGGACGCCGTAAGCAACCTGATTTACTGGCAGGGAAAGCCTGAGCGGGGAGAAAACCAGCTGACTCTGCAGTTCATCCGCACCCTGAATAAGGGGCTTAAGGAGCGGATTCCCTCTGTGGTTTTGATTGCAGAGGATTCCTCAACCTACAACGGGGTCACCAGGTCTGTGGAAGCCGGAGGATTGGGATTTGACTATAAATGGGATTTGGGATGGATGAACGATACCCTCAGCTATATGCAGGCTCCGCCCCAGGAGCGGAAAGAGAAATACCACAAACTGACCTTTTCCATGGATTATTTTTACAATGAAGCCTATCTCCTGCCATTATCTCACGATGAGGTGGTTCATGGGAAAGCATCCATCGTGCAGAAAATGAACGGTGCGGATTATCTCCTTAAATTTGCCCAGGCCCGCCTGCTTTACATGTATATGTTTGCCCATCCAGGTAAGAAGCTGAATTTTATGGGAAATGAGATCGGCCATATGCGGGAGTGGGACGAAAAGCGGGAGATGGACTGGAATCTCCTTCAATATCCGCAGCATGATGCCTTTTTCCATTTTATGCGGCAGTTGAATGAATTTTATTTCGCAAATCCGGCCTTTTACGAAATGGACTATGACCGGGATGGGTTCCAGTGGGTTGACTGCCAGAATGCGAAAAATGCGATTTATGCCTTTTTGCGGAAAGCAAAGGGGCAGACGATCCTGGGTGTATTTCATTTTGGGGATGAGGATATTCCTGAATACGAATTGACACTGCCGGAGGGGAAGGAAGCCCGCTTGCTCCTTTGCAGCAATTGGGATTGTTTTGGGGGGACTGAGGCAAAAGAGGAAATTACCTGTCCGATTGAGAAATCACGGTTGAAAATTGCGGTGAATAGGTTTTCTGCTCTGTACTTTTCTGTTGAATAATCCCCCATGGACAGTGCTGTTAATTGCAGGGGCCTTTTTAAACTCTATTATCCACGAAAGGGAGCTGCCCGTCAATCCATGGCCAGCTCCCTCCATTTTTCTCTCTGCCCATCCAGGGCTTCTGTTTTTTCCGTCCTTCTTCCGGCCGCAGAGCTTACTCCCTGCAGACCTTACTCCTCACCGGCCTTACTGGCAGAACTCCTTCACCGCCGCGTCAATCATTTCCACGCACTTCTCCACCTGGGGCATATCCTCCGGGATGAGGTTTGCTAATGGCTTCCTCACGCCGCCAAGCTCCAGGCCATTGCGGATCTGCATGATCTTCTTAATCACCCCATACATATTTCCATGGCAGGCGCACATGGCGTAAATGATGGCGTCTGCAGCGTACTGTACCTTCATGGCCTCGTCGAGTCTGCCTGCCTTCGTCAGCTCCATAATCTTAATATACAGCTCAGGCATCACGCCGTAGGTGCCGCCGATGCCGCCGTCTGCTCCGATGGCCAGGCCGGACACCAGCTGCTCGTCGGGGCCATTGAAGACCACGAAGTCCTCGCCGCCCTCCATCTTAAACATCTGAATATCCTGAACAGGCATAGAGCTGTTCTTTACTGCTGCAACCCGGGGATTCTTTAACATCTCTTTAAATAAAGGCATGGTGAGAGCCACACCAGCCAGCTGAGGGATATTGTAAATCACAAAATCCGTGTTGGGCGCTGCCGCGGAAATATCGTTCCAATACTGGGCAATGGCGTATTCCGGAAGATGGAAATAAATCGGCGGGATCGCCGCGATGGCATCTACCCCCAGGCTTTCCGCATGCGCTGCCAGCTCACAGCTGTCTGCAGTGTTGTTGCAGGCCACATGGGCAATCACCGTAAGCTTTCCTTCTGCCGCCTTCATCACATGCTCCAGCACCAGCTTCCGCTCACTGACGCTGTGGTAAATGCATTCGCCGGAAGAGCCGCCCACGTATACGCCTTTTACGCCTTTCTCAATCATGTACCGGGTCAGTGCTTCCACCCCTTCGGGACTGATCTCCCCCTTTTCGTCATAGCATGCGTAAAATGCGGGAATGATTCCCTGATACTTTGAAATGTCTTTCATACGTTCTCCTTCCTCGCCCCGCCGCCCTGAAGACGGCTCTTCGATAATCTTGCGAAATCATTGTTTTATAAGTTAAAATCCATTATAATTGAAGAAATACAACTAAAAAATTACCACTTGAAGAATTACCGCTTCAAAAATCACAGCTTCAAAAATTACAGCTTCAAGAATTACCATCTTGAAAAGCTGCAGCGATAAACACGGGAAGAAACCCTTACATCCACAAACCAGCAAACGGAGGTTTTTATGCAGGCAAATATCCTTGATTCCATCGCCAGCCAGTACAGTTCTCTTACCCGCTCCAGCAAAAAGCTGGCCGATTACATCCTGACCCACAAATCCGAAGCCCAATACATGTCCATCACCACCCTGGCGGAAGCCAGCTGTGTCTCCGAGGCCACCATCACCCGTTTCTGCAAAATGCTGGGACTGGTGGGCTACAATGACTTTAAGCTTGCCCTGGCCAAGGCCGATCCCACCACCGTCACCGGCGATCCCGCCGGGGAAAACAGCGGAGACGAGCCCAATGACAGCTTTGAGGGCCTCTGCCGCCGCCTCTATCAGACGGATGTATCCGCCCTCAGCGAGACGCTGGCACTGACGGATGAGACTTCTGCCCAGAAGGCCATCGACCTTCTTTCCCGGGCCAGAAGAGTCTACTGCTTCGGCCAGGGCGGCAGCAATGTGATGGCTATGGAGGCCTGGGCACGGTTTTCCACCGCCTCCCTGAATTTTATCCACATCGAGGATTCCCACATGCAGGCCATGGCTTCCTCTTTGTGCACCGATCAGGACGCCATCCTTTTCTTCTCCTACTCCGGCGCCACCAAGGATATGCTGGATGTACTGAAGCCCGCTAAGAATAACGGCGCTTCCATCATCCTCATCACCCACTTTTCCAATTCACCGGCAGCCATGTTAGCCGATGTAAGCCTGCTTTGCGGCCCCAGCGAGAGCCCTCTCCAGTCTGGCTCCATCGCCGCCAAGATCGGACAGCTGTTTATTATCGACTATCTCTTCCACGGCTTCTGTCAGAAGAATCCGGAGATCTGTACCGCAGCCCGTCAGGCCACTGCCCAGGCTACCGCCCGGAAGCTTCTGTAAAAAGACTTATTCGCCAAGCATCTTCGCCGCCCCATAGGCTGCGCCCAGAAATCCTGCCTGATTACCCAGCTGGGCCCGGAGGATTTCTGTTTTCCGAAAGCCCGGCGACACCAGAGACAGTACCCGCTGCCGCACCTCCATGGAGATGTAGGGCTGATCCATAATCCCGCCACCCAGCACGATCCGGGGCGGGTCGAAGGCATGAATCAGCGTTACCAGACCGTAGGATACCTCGTCGATCCATCTGTCCACCACCTGCCGGACTTCCGGCCGGTCGAAGGCAGCAAAGACAGCCCGGCCGCTGGTCAGCTCTTCATCTACCTCTGCGGCCATCCGCACCAGTGCTGTGGCGGAAGCGTATTTTTCATAGCAGCCGGAAAATTCCTCTCCCGGCACTGCCCGCTCCGGGTGCACCAGGATGCCGCCAAAGCTGCCAGCAGAGAAGCTGCCGCCACTGTACACCTTTCCGCCGATGACGATCGCGCCGCCTACGCCGGTGCCGTAGGTAAGGCAGAGAAAATCCGCTGTCTCTCTTCCAGCGCCGAAGCGCGCCTCGCCCATGGCCGCCGCATTGACATCATTTTCCACGTAAACCGGCACGCCGAAGGCTTCCATAAGAATATTTCGAACCTCCATCCCCGTATATCCGGGGATGTTTTCATTTGCATAGTAAATGGAGCCCTTTTCCGTGTCCACCTGACCGGCAGTGCTGATTCCCACTGCGTCAAAGGGGGCGTATTCCTTTAAGATCGCCTTTGCCCGCTCCATAAGCCGGGCGCCCCCTTCCGCCGCGTTGGTGGCCGTCTCCTTCCACTCTAAGATATTCTCTCCATCCCAGATACCGGACTTAATGGAGGTGCCGCCGATGTCCAGGGCTGCGATTCTCATGACCGGCCTCCCCGGCTCTCCTCAATGGCTTTCATAAACCGTCCGGCAATCTCTAACGGCCTGGTAATGGCGCCGCCCACCACGATCGCCCATACGCCGGTATTCAGCGCTTCCACTGCCTGCTCCGGGGAGTGGATCTTTCCTTCACCGATTACGGGGATATCCAGGTCGGCTGCCAGACGGCGCATCAGCTCATAGTCCGGGCCGTCAAGCTTTGGCGTGTAATCGGTGTAGCCGCTCATGGTGGTGCCCACGATGTCCACGCCGCACTTCCAGGCATTGACGCCCTCCTCGTAGTTGGAGATGTCCGCCATCAGGATAATGTCCGGATATTTCTCCCGGATGGCCCGGATAAAGTCATTTACGGTGGTACCGTCGCCCCGGCGGCGCAGGGTGCAGTCTAAGGCCACCACATCGGAGCCCGCTGCCACCAGCTCGTCCACCTCTTTCATGGTGGGGGTAATATACCCCTCATAGCCCGGATACTGGATCTTCACCAGGCCGATGACCGGAAGACCGGTCTCCTCCTTAATGGCAATCACGTCCCGGATGCTGCTAGTGCGGATCGCGGGACTTCCCGCCATCTTCGCCGCCCGTGCCATCAGGTACATGACGGATTTTTCTTCTACATATAATGGTTCTCCCGGCACCGCCTGGCAGGAAATAATCATCTGCCCGCGGATGCGGTCAAAGAGCTCTTTTTTGTCCATCTGTTTTCCCTCCATCTGCTCTTTCTGCTATTCGCGTTCTCCGTGCTTCACGCTCTTCGCGCTTCATGTCCTCCGCCGTTCGCGTCCTTCGCGCTTCACGTCCTCCGCCGTTCGCGTCCTTCTCTGCCTGCTCTCGATCCGCCAGCGCCATCATCCCTTCACCGCGCCCATGGTAATGCCCTTGGTAAAATACTGCTGGAACAGCAGGAAGATGGTGATAATGGGGATAGCCGCCAGGGCTGCGCCTGCCATAATCAGGCCGAAGTCTGTGGACATCTCCGACTGCAGCTTTGCGATGCCCAGGGAAATGGTCAGCTTCGTCCGGGAATTCAGCATGATTAACTGCAGGAAGTAGTCATTCCAGGAATTAATAAAGGTAAAGATGGCCAGTGCGCCGATGCCCGGCTTGATGATGGGCAGCACGATCTCAATAAAGGTCTGGGCCTCACCGGCGCCGTCGATGCGGGCCGCCTCCAGAAGCTCCCCGGGAATACCCTCAGAAAACTGCTTCATCAGGAACACGCCGAAGGGCCAGCCGACGGTGGGAAGAATTACCGCCCACAGGTTGTCATGAAGATTTAAGAATGCCATCTCCTTTAACAGCGGGATCAGGATTACCTGCTTTGGCAGAGCCATGGCACAGATAAAGATGCTGAATAAAAGCTGCTTTCCCACGAAGCGCTTCTTTGCCAGAGCGTAGCCAGCCATGGAAGCGGTGATGCAGGTAAGGATCATGGCCATCACAGCCATAAATACGCTGTTGAACAGCCACTGGAGAGCCGGATTGCTGAACAGCCGGATGTAGTTGTCTGTGGTGGGCGCTAACGGGAACCACTGGGGCACCGCCGCGTTGATAGCTGCGGCATCCTTTACGGAGCCGGTCAGAATCCAGTACAGCGGGAAGATAAATAAAACCGCAAGAACCGCAATCACCACAACCGATATTGTTTTGTATGGACTCATTCGTTTCATGTTCTTCCCCCCCTTAATCGTTGCCCTTGCCTGCTACCTTAAACTGCAGGGCCGAGAACACCGCAATGATAATGGCCAGAATCACGCCCATGGCATTTCCATAGCCGTATTGGTTCAGCTTGAAGGCCTGATAGTAGATATAGTACATGATGGTCTCCGTGGAGTGGTTTGGTCCGCCGGAGGTTAACAGCTGAATCAGCGCGTAGCACTGGAAGCTGTTGATGGTGGTAATCACCAAAATGTAAAGGGTGGTAGGCATGATCTGGGGCCACTTGATCTTCCAGAATACCTGCATGTCATTGGCGCCGTCCACCTCTGCCGCCTCGATCAGGGACTGATCCACATTGCCCAGGGCGGAGATGTAAAGGACGATGGGCTGTCCAATGGAGGTGGTAAAGAGAATCAGGATGATACACCACAGCGCCGTCTTGGAATCACCCAGCCAGCTCACCGGCTGATCCACCACGCCGGTGGAGGTAAGCACGTAGTTAAAAAGGCCCGTGTACTTGTTGAACATCCACTTCCACACTACTGTAACGGCCACGGTTCCCGTAACCACCGGCAGGTAAAAGATACAGCGGAAAAAGGAACAGGCTGCCATATTCAGCTTGTAGATAATGGAGCTTACCCACAGGGAGAATACCGTAACTGCAGGCACCGATACCACTACGATCAGCACAGTGTTCACTAAAGCCTTAATAAAAATCTCATCCTGGAACATCTTGAAATAATTCTCCAGTCCCACAAAGCGGAATTCCGTCATGGTATAACTGAAAAAGCTGGTCACCAGGCAGAGAATCATGGGAACGATTACGAATCCCACAAAGAAAATCAGCGCCGGAAGCAAAAACAGGTAAGCAGAAATGGTCTCCCTGCGGACCAGCGCTTTCTGCATGGGGCTTAATCCTTTCTTATTCATCTCGCATCTCCTTAAGGTTAAAATACAGGGGCGCACCCTGGTTTCCTGTGCAGGTGCGCCCCCTTTCGTACAGTTTCACGGTCACTTGCTGACTGCGGCCTGCCGCCGTCTCTTACTGACCCATGGCAGCCTGTGTTGCTGCGTTGCAGGTGTCCACGTAGGAATTTACCGTCTCGGTCACATCATTGCCGCCAAAAATTCCCTGAAGCATATTCCACCATGCGGTACGCTGCTCGGTCCAGCCGGGAGTAACATTGTAGTAGTCGCCCAGATACTGCATCAGAGAATTAAATGCAGACATGGTCTCCTCATTCTCTGCGCCCTCGTATACGTTTCCAAAGGAAGCACGTACCGGGAAGAATCCAGCCTCAGTTACGCTTACCGGTCCCTGGGTCTCATCATCACATACGAACTCGATGAACTTCTTGGCTGCCTCGATCTTGGCTGCATCGCCATTGTCGAAGATACCAAATCCGTAGATACCGCCCTCCAGCTCGGGAGTTCCGTCATCAGAGGGGAATGCTACCGCATAAGGAGTGAAGGATACCTGAGAAGCGTAGTTTGCCTGATTGGATGCATTCCAGCAGAAGGTCATGGCAATGGTTCCGTTGGCAAACAGCTGCAGCTCATCGGATGCAACAGCACCGGCGTCATAGCTTAACAGACCGTCATTGCACCAGTCAACTAACTGCTGCAGACCCTTGATGCCGTTCTCGCTGTTCATGGTCCACTCGGTGTGATCATCGTTGGTAAACTGTGCGCTGTAAAGATTCTTTGCCAGCGCTCTGGTTCCCTGGTCACCGCCCTGACCGCCGCAGTATACAACACCGGTGGTGGCAACGCCGTTATCCTTTAATGCCTGAAGAGCCTTTCCGAAATCCTCGGTGGTCCAGGTGCGGGTCTCCTGGTCAATGTACTGCAGAGCGCCCGCCTGCTCAAATACTTCGTAATTGATGGCCATGCAGTGTGCGTTCATGCACAGCGGATACTCATAGAAAACGCCGTCAGAGGACTTGCAGGCATTAACCACAGCCTCGCTGACTGCGGAGATATCCTCCAGAGCCTCGTCATCCCAGAGATCCTTTAAATCAACCATCTTGCCGGCTGCGCCCCAGTTGGAAACCAGACGCTCCGGTCCTTCCATAATAATATCCGGTGTGGTGCCAGCCTCGATCGCTGCCGTCACCTGATCGTCACCGGAGGTATAATCCAGATACTCTACCGATACGGCAATATCCGGATTTGCCTCATTGAACTTGCTGACGATGGAATTTACCACCTCAGAATTTCCCCAAGAGCCGATGGGGTAGGTCCACAGCGTGATGGCTGCTCCCTCGCCGGATGCCGCTGCATCTGCGCCTTCATCTGCTGCCGGAGTGTCTGCTGCCTGAGTATCTGCAGAAGTCTCACCGGACTGTGCCGCGGTGGTCGATCCACCTGATCCTGAGCCGCCGCATGCTGCCAGGCTGGCTGCCATACCTGCACACACCATCACGGATACCATTTTCTTCAATTTCATAAACTTCCTTCCTCCTTTTCTTTCTTCAGTTAACCCGATGTCTATACTATAGCTGATTTAAAAATTATTTTCAATTTGCATTTTGTTAGAAAATTATTTTCATTTATGTGCATAATGCACAAGTAATCCCCCATTTTTTCCAAATCTTAATATTTATTTTGTCAATACTTTTTTTCTTCCATTCGGAATATTATCCAAAAATTATGTATAGTTTTTCACTATTTGACAAAATAATTTGTTTTCATCGCTATGGGACCCTATATCGCTTTGACATTGGCGGAAGAATCCTTTACAATTTTAAGTAAACGAAGATTAACTTAAGAAAATGAGGTGGCTGAATTGGATTCACAGACAGGTACAAAAGATCAATACTATGAGATGGCCCATGCGCCGGTAAACCGGATTATCCCCCGGCTGGCGGTGCCTACCATCATCAGCATGCTGGTAAGCTCCATTTACAATATGGCGGACACCTTTTTTGTCAGCCAGATCGGCACCAGCGCTTCCGGAGCGGTGGGCATCATCTTCTCGGCCATGGCCATCATCCAGGCCCTGGCCTTTATGGTGGGCATGGGAAGCGGCAATTTTATGACCCGCTCCATCGGCGCAGGCAACCGGAAGCTGGCTCAGCAGATTGCCTCCATCGCCTTCTTTACCGGCGCCGCTGTGGGGATCGCCATTGCGCTGATCTGCCTTCCTAATCTGCATACGGTGGTAATGCTGCTGGGCTCCACCGAAACCATTGCTCCCTACGCAGAGGACTACGCCCGGTATATTTTCCTGGCGGCGCCCTTTATGATCTGCTCCTTTATTATGAACAATCTTCTCCGCTTCCAGGGAAAGGCCTTTTTTGCCATGATCGGCATTACCACCGGAGGAATCCTGAATATCATCCTGGATCCGATCTTCATCTTCACGCTGGGGATGGGAACTGCCGGTGCAGCGCTGGCTACGGGGCTTTCCCAGTTTATCAGCTTCTGCATCCTACTTTTTATGTGCAACACCCAGGAAAGCTGTATTACCATCCGTCTGCGGGAGTTTGCGCCTACCCTTAAGATCTACCGGGAAATCCTTTACGGCGGCTTCCCCTCCCTGGGACGGCAGGGCATTGCCAGTGTAGCCACCATTCTGATGAACACAATGGCCCATCCCTACGGCGATGCGGCTATCGCTGCCATGTCCATTGTCACCCGGTTTATGCAGTTTATCAGCTCCGCCATCATCGGCTTCGGCCAGGGCTTCCAGCCGGTGTGCAGCTACTGTTTCGGGGCAGAGCTTTATCAGCGGGTGAAGGAGGCCTGCTGGTTCTGCATCAAAGTGAGTACGGCGGTACTGGTGGTCTTCTGCCTGTCAGGCTTTTTGGTGTCGGGAAATATTATTTCCCTCTTCCGGAAGGATGACCTGGAGGTTATCCAGATCGGCACTGCGGCCCTGCGCTGCCAGCTGGTTACTCTGCCGCTTCAGGGCGTGATCGTCCTGGGCAATATGTTCCCCCAGTCCATTGGCTACGGCTTCCGGGCTACCCTGGTGTCCATATCCAGGCAGGGACTTTTCCTGATCCCGGCACTGGTAATCCTTATGCCTCTGCTGGGCCTTACCGGTCTGCTCATCGCCCAGCCCATCGCGGATGCGGCCACCTTTGTGCTGGCGGCGGTGGTGATCCGGGGGATTATGAAGGAAATTTCTACTTAAATTAAGGGGCTGGAAACCGTTTGCTGGTTTCCAGCCCCTTTGCTGGTCTGCACGTTTTATTCATTTATCCCGGTTATTTATTCCTTCGTTTCTTCCTCTGCTGCTGGTGCATCCTCCGGCACGCCTCCATTGTGGGCCTCAAATACCGTTACCACAGCCGCTTCCCGATCAGTCAGCAAATCCAGCTTTTCATTGGAAGCAATGGCCAGATCCTTTACTTTTATGGTATCACCTACATGCAGCTCCCCGGCATCGATTTCCACGGTCTCCACCAGATCCTCCGGCAAAGCTTTATAGGAAATCTCCTGCAGAAGCTGCTCTACTACGCCAGCCACCTTTTCGTGGTTCTTAAGCACAACCTCAGCTACAGAATGAACCTTTTCGCCCTTTACCAGCGCCTGGAAATCCACCTCCAGGATCTGATTCTTCATGGAATCATAATCCATCTCTTTAATCAGAGCATCATACGTCTGTCCATCTACCTCAAGCATCACCTGGCTGCCTTTTTTGCTCTTCTTTAACAGCCGCTCAGCTTCCTTCTGCGGGATCTTAAGAGGCACAGATTCCGTGATCTGTCTGCCGAAAAGATTGCCGGTAACAAATCCTTCCCGTCTAAGCCTTTTTGCCTTAATGTTCATGTCTCTTTTTTCAGCTTTTAAAGTATTCATTTATCTTTTCCTCCATAAAACTGACTGCTTAGCGGGCCTGTCCCTTTGCCGGACAGGCGGGTTAAGTATTTCCTCTTGTTACGCCACCATTATAGTCCTTTTGGGAGAAAAAGTTTGCACAATATTTTGTGTTTTTTACACGTTTTTTCCGTCTTTTTTCTTTCCTTTTCTTTCTTATTCTGGAAAATCAATCATTCAAAAAAACCGTTTTTCCCGCCTTCGCCGAAAAAAAGTCCTCTCAAACCGACCGCCCCAGCCGCTGAAGCCGCTTCTCATACCCTAAAAACCGCCACACAAACAGCGCCGCCCGGAACACCCAGTCAATAAACATGCCGTACCACACGCCCATAACCCCCAGGCCAAACATTAGCACAAAGAGATAGGCAAAGCCAATGCGGAAAATCCACATGGAAAAGATGGAGACAGCCATGGTAAACTTGGCGTCAAAGCTGGCCCGCAGGGTGTAGGGAAGGGTAAAGGCCAGGGGCCACACGATCATGGCCAGGCAGTGTGCCCCGATTAACTCCTCTGCCGCCTGACCGGAGGCTGCAGACAGCCCGTAGATGGATACCAGCAGTCCTCTTCCCGCAAACATCAGCACACTGATGATTCCCGCCAGGATATAGTTGAGGAGCAAAAGCTTCCTGGTGTAACTCTTCGCCTGTCCATATTCACGGGCGCCCACGCACTGGCCGGAAATGGTAATCAGTCCCAGCCCCAGGGCATTGCCCGGAAGGTAGGCGATGGTAGCCAGATTATTGGCCACCGCGTAACCGGCCAGGGCCGCCGTTCCCAGAGAGGAGACCAGACTTTGGAGGGTCAGCTTTCCCACCTGGAAAATGCTGTTTTCCAGCCCGTTGGGGATACCCACCGAAAGGATGCGCCGGATCATCTTCTTTTCCGGCTTAAGCTGGCTTAAAGAGGTCAGGCGGATCACATTGCCCGGCCGCTGGATCAAAAGAACCATCACCACAGCGGCAAAGGCCCGTGAAAGCAGAGTGGGGATGCCCACACCGGCCACGCCCATGTGCAGGCCAAATACGCAGATGGCATTGCCCACCGCATTAATCAGGTTCATGGCAATGGAGACCTTCATGGAAATCCGGGAATTGCCCATGGCCCGGTAAAGGGCAGCGCAGGAATTGTAAACCGCCAGGAAAGGATAGGACAGGGCGCAGAGAAAGAAATAAATCACCGCATTGTCCATTACCTCCTGCTCCACATGGCCGAAAATCGCCATCAGCAGGGGACGGTTTCCCAAAAGCGCCACTGCTGTGGCCGCCAGGGATACCACAAATGCCGCCAAAAGAAGCTGTCCCGCCGCCCGGCAGGCATTGTCCTCTTCCTTGCGGCCGATGTACTGGGCCGATACCACCGCGCCGCCGGTGGCCAGGGCGGACAAAAGCTGGATAATGAGAATGCTGATGGAATCCACCAGGGAAACCCCGGATACCGCCGCCTCGCCTACGGCCGCCACCATCACCACATCCACCATGCCCACCAGTACCGCCAGAATCTGCTCCACGATCAGGGGCAGAAGGAGCTTTCGCAGATCCTCATTCGTAAACATCATCGTCCAATCACCTTTTCCTCCAGAAATACCAGGAAGTCTTTCTTCGCCTCTTCCAGCGGGAAGCAGTTTTCGTAGATATAATCATAGGCGTACTTTTCTGTCTCATCATCCGCCGCATTGCCCCAGGCCGCAGGCACCTGGCTGCCCCGGCGCACCAGCAGGGTGACGCATGGCCCATCCACCTGGCTCTTCAGCTTGGCAATCTCTCCCGCCTCCCGGATGTGGGCAAACATCAGCTCCTCATCGCTATCCAGGAACTGCCGGTACTGCTCCAGAAGATACCGGGTGGGCAGGTCATTGTAGCGGGTAAAGGCCTCCTTTAAGTCTGCCAGAAACCGTCTGGCCTCCGGGGTCTTCTCTCCCGTCCAGCCGTTTGCCGCCGCGATCTCCTTGATGGGCGTGATGGAGGAAACGTTCCGCACCCGGTAACGGGCCGCCGCGAAATCGCACAGGGTATCCTTCCCCACGCCTCCCTTTCCATTAATAATAATCAGCAATTTTCTCTTATGTGATCCGGAATCCGTCATCTGTCTTCTCCTTCGCCGTAATCTGCCGCCCCATTGGAGGGGACGTTTTCTTTTGAAAATTATACGAGGATTTTACAGAAAAAGCAACCGCACCGCCCCCAAAAATACCACGATCCAGAAAACGCCGTTTTCCGAAATATGGCTTACTTGGGAAAGCCGAAGTCTGGCGGGAAATTCCACCTGCCCGGCCAGAAGGATCAGTGCCGCCAGATTGGGCAGGGCCAGAAGGCCGTTGACAATATCGGAAAGAAGCCACACCTTCTCCATGGACGCCACGCAGCCGGCGCTCAGGGCACACAGGTAGCAAAGCTGGTATAAGGTTACCGCCCGGGCCTGTGCATTTTTTCCGCCCTTCCCGCCCAAAAGACTGGCCAGGTACGTCAGGGCCTGGCTTCCCAGATAATACCAGGCAATCACCGTGCCAAAGGCAAACAAAATCATAGAAAGGGAGACCACGTATCCTCCCGCATTGCCCAGATGAAGGCTGAAGCACCAGGCAGCCAGAGCCGCTCCGCCGGGCACAGCTTCCGCACCTGAACCTCCTGCTGCACCTGCGCCTCCTGCTGCACCCGCTCCTCCTGCTGCACCCGCTCCTGCTCCGATACAGCACAAGATCACCAGCCCCGTCAGGGTGCAGACCACGATGGTGTCAAAAAACACCTCGAACATAGCCCACATCCCCTGGAGGGCGGCATCCTGGGAGAAGGTACTTTTGCCCGGAGCGCCCTGACCTGAGACGTCTGAACCTGGGACACCCTGACCTGGAACGCCTGAACCTGGGACACCTGGACCTGGAACGCCTTGACCTGAGACGCCTGGACCTGGGACGCCTGGGGTCTGCAGTCCCTGAGACGGGGCGTCCCCATGGAGCACCGCCATGCTCCCCAGCCCGGCCTCATTGGAAAAAACGCCACGGGCCAGACCGTAGCGCACCGCACCGCTTACCCCGGTTCCTGCCGCCCCGCCAAGGACTGCCGGGGCCTTAAAGGCCTCCCGAAAGATCGACTGCAGCGCCCCGAGAAGCTCCTCCCGGCAGAGGAAAAGCACTGCCAGAGAAAAGACCATGTAAAGCCCGGCAGAAAAAGGAATCAGCCCGGCCGCAGCCTCCCCGATCCGTTTGCGCCCGCCGCGGATAACCAGAGCCGCCGTCAGGCAGAGAAGGGCCGCCGCTGCCCCCTCCGGAATACCGAAGGAGTAGCTGGCCGTCTCCGCCAGGGAATTGGCCTGTACCATGGAGCCCATTCCCAAGGAGCCCAGGATGCAGAGCAGGGCATACAAAATGGCCAGCCCTTTCTGCCCCGCCAGATGCTCCAGATACACATAAGGCCCGCAGGCCATGCCGCCTCCCGGGAGGGCATACCGGCTCTTTATCCCCAGATACACCTCCCCGTAAGCCGTCATCATCCCCGCTGCCGCGGAAACCCACATCCAGAAAAGAGCGCCGGGGCCTCCGGCGGCAATGGCGGTGGCCACGCCGGTGATATTTCCCGTCCCCACAGTAGCCGCCAGGGCTGTGCAGGCGGTCTTTACCTGCTCCTTCCCCGTCCGTCCCAGGCTCCCTGCCGTCGCCCGCCACCAGGTCTTTGCCCCCAACAGCTGAAATAATCCCGACCGGAGGGTATAGTACACGCCTACGCCCAGAAACAGCACCATAAGCCACGGCCCCCACACCACCTGATGTATCCGCTCCAGCACCCCTTTGTCCTCCCTGATCTTCCATTCTTTCTTCTTTTCTTTATTCGCAAAGGAGGGCGGATATTCCAAAACTTAAATCCGCATTTCCTTTGAAATTGTCAGCCAAATGTGATACCATGAAAGCAGAAAAGATATAGAAAGAGGTGATTCTATGCCCGGTTTTACCACCCACTACATCATGGGAATGAAGGCCTACAATGACCTTCCCAATAATCAGCTGAAATTTATTATTGCAAAATACCGCTGGCTCTACCAGCTGGGTCTTCAGGGACCTGATATGTTCTTTTATAATCTTCCCATACTTCGCCACCGGGACCACCGCAACGTAGGTTCATACATGCATGAACACCATGTCAATGACTTTTTTTCCGTATGCTTAAATCGCCTTGCCGCCATCCCCTCCCGCCAGCAGCGTGAACAGGGCATCGCCTATATGGCGGGATTCTTCTGTCATTACATCGGGGATTACGTGTGCCATCCCTTCGTGTACGGACGGATTCATTATGACCCAAAAAATCCATCCATCCAGGCCCACGGCCTTCACGCCCTGCTGGAAAACGATCTGGACGCCCTGCTCTTAAAGAAATACAAAAAGAAAAAGCCCTCCCAGTTCAATCAGGCGGCTACCATCTGCTTAAACGGACTGGAGACCCAGTTTATCTCCCGTTTTCTGGCGGACTGCATCAATGAGACCTACTACCCGCTGACCTACCGGAACAATTACCAGGTCACCGCCAGGATGATCCACCGCTCCATCCTGGCCCTGCGCTTTGGCTGCCGCACCCTGGCCGACCCCATGGGCCGAAAGAAAAATAAAGTGGCCTTTGTGGAGTCCATCTTCCTGAAAAATCCGGTGGCCTCCCAGAAGCTGGTCACCGACGAGGTGGAGGACCCCCGGGAAAGCTTAAACTCCGACCATCGGATCTGGACAAACCCCTGGGACCACTCCAAGGCCAGCAGCGCCTCCTTCCCCCAGCTCTTCCGCCAGTGCCTGGGAAAATGCAGTACCGTTTACTACTATCTGAATACCGCCGTAGGAAAAGGCGGGCTGGACGAAAATGTTTTCCCGACGCTCCTGGATGAGCTGGGGAATTATTCCTATCACAGCGGACTGCCGGTGGTTGATGTTCTGTAATGAGTAAAATATTTCCCTAACTAAGAAAACAAAAACAGGAAAGCCGCAAAAGGGTATCGCCCTTCTGGCTTTCCTGTTTTTTATCTCTATTTTTTATTTCTATACTATTGACGCTTCTACTGAATCACCTGATCCCCATCCTTAATGCACACATGATAGGGAACCCCAAGCTCGGTCATCCACCGTCTGGTATCCAGGGTGAACCAGCTTCCCGAGTCTACGCCGCCGCCATTGTCATTGTCCCAGAGCCACTGGGGGCAGGACCACAGGCAGATCTCCGGCCGAAGCACCTGGTACACCTCCTTCTCCACGCCGTACTGGCCGTGGTGGGACATCTGCACAATGTCGCATTTCAGGGTCTCCGGAGCATTGTCCGCCAGGAACTGACGGCCTGCCTCCTGGCCCATATCGCCTAAAAACAGCGCCTTTTTGCCATTGATCTCCAGCATGTAGGCCACGGAGCTGTTGTTGATGGAATTGTAGGAGAAGAGGTAGGGAAGATTCATCACCGTAATCTTTACATTATCCACCCAGATCTCCTGGCCCTTATAGATATCCCCGTGGAGTCTCTCCTGGGGAAGAGCCGCAAAGGTGTTCATCAGCATCTGCACCGTATCCGCCCGGTAGGCCTCGTACTGCTGATACCAGCTGATATCCGCAAAGGAATAGTAAATATTGTTCACCGTAATCCCGCACTCCGGATGGCTGAGAATGTAATTCAGCGCTCCGATGTGGTCGGAATGAGGATGGGTCACCAGCCAGGCATCCACCTGGCCCCCTCTGGCCGCCAGAACCTCAATCAGATGCTGGGCGTCCTCCTGCACGCCCCCGTCAATCATAATCAGCCTTCCCTGATTGGTCTCAATCAGTACTGACAGCATCTGGCTGGCTGTCTGATTTGCGAGAAGATTGATCTTGGAGCCGCCCAGATATCCGGTAATGGGGGTAGTGACGGTATTGACCGGCGTGTACTCTGCCCCCGGCCCCACCTTAGGCTGGCTGGAGCCGGCAGAATAGATAATCCGCACGCCGGAGCTGTTGGTCTGGGGGCCGCCGGAACCGGCATTGGGGGAGGCTATGGCTCCCGGCGCCTGACCGGCTACTACGGCAGTGCTGCCGTTAGTGCTCTGCGTCTGCAAAACCGCAGAGGAGCTGCCGGCTGATCCGGCTGAATTCCAGGCAGAGAGAAGGCCGGCGCCTTCGAATCCCTGCTTTTTGATAATGTATTCATCCGAAATCACGCTCTCCTTCGCTTCGCCCCGGGGCCATCCCAGTATCCCCTGGCGGGCGGCCTCATAGCTCTGGGGAAGCATCAGGGCACACACAGCCAGAGCGCATAATTTCTTCATTCTGCTCGTCCATCTGTTCATTCTAATCTGCCTTTCCCTACTGGGCAGCTGCTTCTGCCGCGCCCTCTTCTGCCTGGTTATCCTCTGCCTGATCGTCCTCTGCCGCCTGGATCTCTGCTCCCGGGCCGTAGGTAGTCGGTCTCACTGCCGCGGCCTCCTCTGCCTCCTGGCTGTCAGCCTGGTCTTCTCCCTCCTGGCTCTCAGCGCCGATGGGGCGGATAGGCGCATTCGTACCGGCCTCTACCCGCATATTCACCAGCCAGGTGCTTTCATCATCCTGGGTGGCATCTGGCATTACCTGTACCTGGAAGCTGTAATCATCAAAAAAGCCGCCGTAGGTATCTTCCGTGGAAAATGCCAGGGAATTATTCTGAATGCTGACCGCATCATTGATGTAGCGGATCAGATCTGCGGCATAGGCAGCAGCAGCCTCTCCATCCACCGTATCATCCACAAAAAGCTGGGCGGTAATCAGCTTCTCCTCATCTTTATGGGCATAATTAAAGGTCAGCAGGCCAGGATACTCGTCCTCCATACCCTCGAAAGAGCTGGCTACATCCTCGCTGATCTGCTCCCAGTCCAGCTTAACATCCGTAACAATCGAAAAATCCGGCTGCGGCCGGCCTTCCGGCTTTAAAATATTGCTCTGCGTACACCCGGCGGTAAAAAGCATCACACAGGCCGCCGCGGCCGCAAGTATCTTTTTCTTCATCGTACTGCTCCTCTCAATCCATTTTTTTGCATTGTTATTATAACGAAAGCTTTTTTGTTTGGATAGGGGTTTCGGAAAAATGTCAGAAAATCTTCACAAATTCCCCTTGATTTTTTCTCTCTCCAATGCTATCATGTTCAATAAGTTTTAATATTTCATTTTTTTGAACATTGTAACAGACACAATTCTACAACGAGAATGGACACAAATCCAACATGAAATCAAGGAGGTTTTTATGAAGTCTTCACCATCTGCTCCCCTTCGGGATTTAATGAAACGCCTGGACTGGGTCACCACCCTGATCCCGCTGGCGGCAATCGCCCTGCTGTGCGTGGTGTTTCTGCTGTATCCCGAAAGCTCCGCCTCTGTTTTAAGCTCCATCCGCTTCTTTCTTGGCGACCAGCTGGGCAGCTATTACCTGCTGATCGGCCTGGGAGTGTTTCTCTGCTCCCTGTACATCGCCTTTTCCCGCTACGGCTCCATAAAGCTGGGCGGTGCAGATAAGCCGGACTATACGCCCTTCCAGTGGGGCTCCATGATGTTTACCGCCGGACTGGCTGCCGATATCCTTTTTTATTCGCTCTGCGAGTGGATGCTTTACGCAAACGAGCCGCGGATTTCCCAGATGGGCTCCATGGCCGACTGGGCAGCTACTTATCCCCTTTTCCACTGGGGGCCTATCCCCTGGGGATTTTACATGGTTCTGGCTGTGGCCTTTGGCTTTATGCTCCATGTGCGCAAGCGGACTAAGCAGAAATACTCAGAAGCCTGCCGCCCTCTTCTGGGGAAGCGCGTAGACGGCTTCTGGGGGCGGGCCATTGACCTGGTTGCCGTATTTGCCCTGCTGGCGGGAACTGCCACCACCTTTTCCCTGGCTACGCCCCTTCTTTCCATGGCCATCAGCCAGGTATCCGGCATCCCCCAGTCCCATTTCCTCACCATCGCTATCCTGGTGATCATCGGCGTTACCTACACCGTCACCGTGGTCTTCGGCATGAAGGGCGTGGCAAAGCTGGCAGCCTCCTGCACCTACCTGTTCTTCGCCCTGCTGATCTATGTCTTCATCGGCGGAGGCCAGGCCCGGTTCATCATCGAAACAGGAATCACCGCCATAGGGAATCTGGTGCAGAATTTCATCGGCTTAAGTACCTGGACCGACGCATCCCGCAGCTCCTCCTTCCCGCAGAACTGGACCATCTTTTACTGGGCCTACTGGATGGTCTGGTGTGTGGCCGCACCATTTTTCATCGGCTCCATCAGCCGCGGGCGCACCATCCGTCAGACCATCCTGGGCGGGTATTTCTGGGGGCTTTCCGGTACCTTTACTTCCTTTATCATTCTGGGAAATTACGGCCTGGGACTCCAGGTCTTTGGAAAAATGGATCTACTGGGCGCTTACGGAAAGAGCCAGGATCTCTACCAGAGCATCCTCTCCCTCTTTGATACCCTTCCCCTCACAGAGGCAGGGCTGGTACTGCTGGCAGTGACCATGATCGCCTTTTATGCCACCTCCTTCGATGCCCTGACCCTGGTGGCCTCCTCTTATTCCTATAAGGAATTGAAGGATACGGAAGAGCCGGATATGAAGGTAAAGCTTTTCTGGGCTGTGCTTTTGATGCTCTTCCCCATCGCGCTGATCTTTAATGACAGCTCCATGGCAAACCTGCAGACCGTATCCATCATCGCCGCCTTTCCCATCGGCTTTATCATCCTGACCATCGTGGCAAGCTTTTTTAAGGATGCAAGGCTGTATCTGAACGAGAGGGAAAGCCAGCAGGCGCCATTGGAAAAGCAGCAGGAAAAGAAAAAGCCATAAAAGGCCACATGAAAAGACAGAGGATAAATCACCTTCACCGTGATTTGGCCTCTGTCTTTGCTTTCCTTCTCATCTTTGCTATTCTGTGATTGTTTTTCATGACTTTGCTCAGTTTTCTAATGCTTTCTTTAATTTGTCTCCAGCTGCTACTTCATCTGCCCCATTCAGATAGAAGACCAGTCGATTGCCCTGCGGATTCCAGTCGCGTTTCATCTGATTATAGTCTTTTGCGTTAATCCGCATGCCCATATCCTGAATATACACTTCACAGGAAAATTGCTGCGCCATTCGGATAATGTAGGAAATCGGCAATGGACGGGCAGAGCGAGCAGTAATATTCACCTGTTTTGCTAACATACGCTTCACTCCTTTACACCAGACGTCCACGAGTTTCCCCTTTAAGTTGCTTTGCCTCCCTAAAGTACTTATAGTATACTCTATTTTTCTTCGGAATACAATAGAGCAAATGTTAAATTTGCCTAAAATTTTCTTTATATGCAGCGCTTTTTATATACACTTTTTCTCATGTTGTCAATTTACAGAATTTCCCGAAGATTTTGTCAATTAAATCTTTTCGGTACACTTCGGCGGCTTGCCTTTCAGGTTCCTGGTCTCTGCCACAATATACACCGGTCGGTCCTTAAGCTCCGTAAACAAGATGGCAATGTATTCCCCGATGATTCCCACAATCACAAAGAGCATGGCAAACATAAAGCAGATCAGCACCACAATGGTAGCGTAGCCGCTTGGAGCGCCTGCCCGGGTAAAGAGCGTATACACCATCACCGCCAGGCCCAGAAGGGCGGAAAACATCCCGGCATAGATGCCCAGCTTAAGGGGCATATTGGAGAAGCACAGGATGGTGTTGATGGAAAAGGCAAGAAGCTTTTTTAGGCTGTACTTGCTTTGTCCTGCCACCCTGGGCCTGGCCTCGTAAAAAAGCCGGGTCTTCTTAAATCCCACATTCTGCACATAGCCGCGCAGGAAGCGCACCCGCTCCCGGTAGCTTTCCTTCAGCACCCGAGCCACCTGCCGGTCCATAGCGAAGAAATCGGAAGCATTCGGCTCAAAATGCACATCGGAGATGGCATTAATCAGCCAGTAAAACCCGGCTGAGGTGAGATTCTTGATGAATCCCGCATCCTGGTTCCTGGTGCGCACCATGCTGATTACCTGATAGCCCTCCTCCAGGGCCTTCACAATGTCCACAAGACACTCCGGCGGATGCTGAAGGTCCGCATCCATGCAGACGATCCCGTCGCCGGTGCTGTAATCCAGACCGGCAATCATGGCCGCCTCATGGCCGAAATTCCGGGAAAAGCTGATGACCTTTACCTTCCCATCCTCCTCTGCCAGGCGGCTCAGGATGGGAAGGCTTTCGTCTGCGCTTCCGTCATTGACAAAAATCAGCTCATAGTCCCAGGAAAGCCCTCTAAGCACGGCAGACGTCTCCCGGTAAAAGCCATCCAGAGCCTGCTCCTCATTGTACACGGATACCACTACCGACAGGAGGCGGCGCTTCCCCGTTTCCTGATCCATCATTTCCTGATTCATCATTTATCCGTTCCCCTTTTACGCCTTTTCTTCCTGAGAAAAAACCTGGATCTCCATAGTGGAATGGGTGGGCACCCGGTCCTTCTTTGGCGGAAGCTTCCGGTAATCGCCGTAAACCCAGGTCAGCACCTGATGCCATCCGGAGGGACACATGAGCACCGTGTCCTCAAAGGGCAGATCCACCGTGTCCTCGCTCCACTGGCGCTCCAGGGTCACATACAGATAGTCGGGCTGATAATTGCTGTAGAAAAGCCGCTTCGTCTTTCTCTTCCCGGTCATCCGGGCACAGGCTCTCTGCAGCTTCATGATCCAGGACAGGGGCAGGCGGCGGCCAATGCCAGCCAGGATGCGGATGACTGCCCGCTGGAGAGGCGGGTATTTTCCGTAATCCAGCTGATAGCGGTGACCCATGGCAAGGCCGTAAACGGCGGTCTGCAGCCCCCTGGCGCAAGCAGCCCCCAGACGGCCGTTCGGCAGCCCGTCCAGAACGAAAAGATCCACATACAAGTGATTCAGCTTTCCGTCATAGAAGGCCATCTCTTCATCATCCGCGTGAGTTTTACTGTTTTTGTAGATGATGCGGGGAGTGAAATCATAAAATCCCTCTCCGCCGTGAAACTGTCCCGGGAAGATCAGCTCCATCCCCTGGGGAAGCTCTCTCGGCGCCACCTTTAAAAAGGCGTCGAAGTTCGCCCGGGTCATGGCAATGTCCGCGTCGTCATCCCAGGGAATAAAGCCCTGATGGCGCACCGCGCCGATGAGCGTTCCCGCATCCAGAAGGTATTTCAGCTTGTATTTCCGGCAGATCCGGTCAATCTCCTTTAAGATCTCCAGATTTGCTCTGTGGACGTTCGTCATATCATACATATTCGTTTCTCATCTCCTGTATTCCTGGAATATACTTCCACTCAGCCGCAGGCCTCCCGGATCACCCGTGCCATATAATCAATCATCTCATCCGTCATTCCCGGGTACACGCCTACCCAGAAGGTATCCTTCATAATCCGGTCCGTCACCTCAAGACTTCCCACAATCCGGTAGCCCCGGCCCTCGCTGCGCAGCTGGTCGAAGCAGGGGTGCTTGGTCAGGTTTCCGGCAAAAAGCATCCGGGTCTGAACGCCCTTACTCTCCACGTACTGCACCACCTGGTTCCGATCCACGCCTTCCTTGCAGGTAATCAGGAAGCCGAACCAGCTGGGGATCGAGTTTTCACAGGGCTCCGGAAGGATCAGCTTATCTTCCAGGCCGGACAGCGCCTTCTTTAACCGGTCAAAATTATGGCGGCGGCGCTCCACGAAGGAGGGGAATTTCTCCAGCTGGGCGCAGCCAATGGCGGCCTGCATGTCGGTGGCCTTAAGATTGTAGCCAAAGTGGGAGTACACGTACTTGTGATCGTACCCCAGAGGAAGCTCTCCGTACTGCCGGTCAAAGCGGTGGCCGCAGAGATTGTCCCGGCCGGAGGGGCAGACGCAGTCCCGGCCCCAGTCGCGGAAGGAGCGGATAATCTTATTTAAGAGGGGATTGTCCGTATACACGGCGCCGCCCTCGCCCATGGTCATGTGATGGGGCGGGTAAAAGCTGGAGGTGCCGATGTCGCCGATGGTTCCGGTAAAACGGGTCTGGCCGTCTATGGTGTAGCGGCTTCCCAAGGCGTCGCAGTTGTCCTCTACCAGCCACAGATTGTGGGCATCGCAGAAGCTCTTTACCGCCTTTAAGTCAAAGGGATTGCCCAGGGTATGGGCGATCATCACGGCCTTCGTCCGTGGGGAAAGGGCCGCCTCCAGCATAGTCACATCGATATTGTACTGGGGGATAGTCACATCCACGAAAACCGGCACCGCCCCGTACTGAATCACCGGCGTCACGGTGGTGGGGAAGCCTGCAGCCACAGTGATCACCTCATCGCCCCGCTTGATCTGGCGGTCGCCTAAGAGGGGGGAGGTCAGGGTCATGAAGGCCGTCAGGTTTGCCGAGGAGCCGGAGTTTACCAGAGAGCAGTAGCGGACGCCCAGGTATTCTGCCAGCTTCTTCTCAAATTCATCGGTGTAGCGCCCGGAGGTCAGCCAGAATTCCAGAGAGGAATCCACCAGATTCACCATCTCCTGCCGGTCATAGACACGGGAGGCGTAGGGGATACGCTGGCCTTCCTGAAAGGGCGTATTTTTCTTGTGAAAGGTATCGCAGTACTCGGCTACCAGGTCAAGGATCTCCTGGCGGGCCTGGGCTTCTGTCTTATTTTCAAACAT
>JAGHER010000197.1 GCA_017889125.1 Lachnospiraceae bacterium | reverse complement strand
TGGGGGCCTATCTGTTTGCGGGAAAGAAGGCCTCGGTGAAGGTAGATTCCCTGTCTGGAGGAGAAAAATCCCGGCTGGTTCTGGCGGAAATCCTGCAGAGCCGGCCGAATCTTATGCTCTTAGATGAGCCCACAAACCATATGGATATTCAGGCCAGAGAGACCCTGGAATCGGCCTTTCAGGCCTACCAGGGAACCATTCTTTTTGTGTCCCATGACCGGTATTTTATCCGCCAGGTGGCTGACGCGGTGCTGATTTTTGAGGGGCAGTCGGTGATGTATTATCCCTTCGGCTATCAGCATTATCTGGAGCGGATGCAGGCGGATAAAGGGGAAAGTCCGGCGGCCCGGGTGAAGGCTGAGGAGCAGGCGCTGATCGCTGGCCTTCGGGCTGTGCCTAAAGCAGAGCGGCATCGGCTGCGAGAGATCGGCACGGAGGAGGCCAGCCGGGACTGGCGTCTGAGGCTGGTTGTTCAGGAGATGGAAGAAGCCAGGGAGCAGGTGGAAATTCTCTGGGAGAAAAAGGCGCAATGGGAGGAAAAATGGGTGCTTTCTTTGTGGGGGATAGAACAAGGGGGCGCTGGGCCAGATGCCGGGACGGAGACTGCCGGGCTGGACGCTGGGGTTGACGATAGCGGGCTGTACGCCGGGCCAGACAGCGGCGGGCCAGACAGCGGCGGGTCAGACAGCGGCGGGCCAGACAATGCCGCGCCAGAATCTTACTGCATCGTCTCGCAGAGATATCCGGAAGAAGCCGCCCTTACCCAGGCCTTTGACCGCTGGACTAAGGCGTGTCTTGACTGGTACGAGGAAACCGCGGAATACCTGGATATCCATGTGAAAGAGAAAACACTGGACACGGATGCGAAGGCAGAAGAAAGCCTGGAAATAGAGAAAAAGGCGGAGGAGAAGGGGTTATGAAACGGCTGATACAGGTGTATATACGGCCATATTTTGGAAGGATGTCTCTGGGGCTGGCAGTGAAATTTGTGGGAACCATCATGGATTTATTCCTGCCCTGGATACTGGCTTATATGATTGACACGGTGATTCCCAGAAAGGATGTAAGGCAGCTGGTTTTCTGGGGATTTGCCATGCTGTTTTGTTCGGTTTTGGCGCTGACCGCCAGCGTGGCGGCCAACCGCATGGCCTCCAAGGTGGCCAGCGAGATTGTAGAATGGCTCCGGCGGGATTTATTCCGGAAGGTGATGTATCTGCCCAGCGCTCAGGTGGACCGCTGGACGAAGCCCACCCTGATCTCCCGGCTGACCACAGACACCTACAATGTCCACAATATGATCAGCCGCATGCAGCGGATGGGCGTGCGGTCGCCCATCCTTCTTCTTGGCGGCATTGTGATGACCCTGACGCTGGATCCGGTGCTGGCGTCCATCCTGCTGGCCCTGATGCCGGTGATGGGAATCATTATCTGGCAGCTGACTAAGCGAAGCCTTCCTCTGTATACCCTTACCCAGGAGGCGGTGGACGGCTTTGTGCGCCTGGTGCGGGAGGATATTGCCGGTATCCGGGTCATCAAGGCCCTGTCAAAAATGGATTACGAGAAGGAGCGTTTCGACCGCTGGAACCGGCTGGTGGTGGAGCGGGAGAGGAAGGCCGGGATGCTGACCGCCACCCTGAATCCGGCCATGAACCTGATCCTGAATCTGGGTTTGGTGATGGTGGTCATGGTGGGCGCCGTCCGGGTGCAGAATGGCACCGGCGATGTGGGAAAGATCCTTGCATTTCTCACCTATTTCACCATTATCTTAAACGCCATGCTGTCCATCTCGAAAATGTTTGTCATGTTCTCCAAGGGACAGGCCTCCGCAGAGCGGATCACCCAGATTTTAGAGACGGAGGACGAGGAGCAGATAGACCGGCAGATGGTGCGGAATGAAGCTGCTGCAGCCGGAGTATGCGGGGCGGCGGAGACGGTTCAAGAGCCGGTGGAGAAGGTTTGTGGGTCGGCAGAGAAGGCTTGTAAGTCAGCGGGAAAGGCACCTGAGCAAGAGGAAGAATCTCCAGGAGCAGCAGAAGAGGAAGCCCCAGAGCCTTCCTTTACCTGGCAGCGCCCTCAGGACGCCTTCGTTGCCTTCCAGGACGTGACCTTTTCCTACTACCCGGGAAAGCCGGTTCTGAAGAATATTTCCTTTTCTCTGCGAAAGGGTGAGTCTCTGGGGATTATCGGAGAGACCGGCGCCGGGAAGACGGCGGTGGCGGCGCTGCTTTTAGGCCTTTATCAGCCGGATTCCGGCCGGATTTTTGTGGGCGGAAAGGATGCGAAGGAGCAGACCTTCGGCCAGCTGCGGAGCCAGATCGGCATGGTTTTTCAGAATGACACCCTCTTTGAGGATACCATTTACGAAAATGTGCGCCTGGGAAGAAATCTTTCCAAAGAACAGGTGGAGAGGGCTATAAGAGCGGCTCAGGCGGCAGATTTCGTTGAGGAAAAAAGCGGGCGCAGCCAGGAAATGTTAAATATCCGCGGGGCCAATTTAAGCGGCGGCCAGAAGCAGCGGATCCTCGTTGCCAGGGCCCTGGCCGGGGAGCCGGATGTGCTGATTTTGGATGACTCCTCTAGCGCCCTGGACTACAGCACAGACCTGCGGCTGCGCCAGGCGATTTCCCGGGAATACGGCCAAGTGACCGGTATTTATATTGCCCAGCGGATCAGCTCCATCAGCCACTGCGATCACATCCTGGTTCTGGAAAACGGCGATATGATGGGATACGGAACCCATGAGGAGCTGTTAACAAGCTGCAGGCCCTACGGGGAGCTTTATCAGATGCAGACAGGCAGTCTGTAAAGGGGGAAATGGAAATGAAAGGAATGCGAGGGGATAAGATTGAAAAGCCCAGAGACAGGAAGGGGAGCCTCATCCGTCTGGGAAAATATCTTCTGCACTACCGGGCTGGATTTTTCCTGGCCTTTGTGATGAATCTGGGCGGAAATCTTCTGGCCCTGGCCGGGCCTTACCTTTCAGGAAAGGCCGTGGATGCCATCCAGCCGGGGAATGTGGATTTTGAGACGGTGTTTTACTATGCGGGGTGGATGGTGGTCTGCTATATCTGCTCGGCCTTGCTGTCCCTGTGCCTGCAGTACTGGATGATTACGCTCAGCCGGAAGGTGGTTTACCAGATGCGCCAGGATGTCTTTGCCCATCTTCTGAGCCTTCCCGCCGGGTACTTTGACACCAGGCAGACCGGCGACATTTTAAGCCGCCTGTCCTATGACATTGACACCATCAATACCTCCCTCTCGGAGGATGTGATTCAGCTGATGACCACTGTGGTTACCGTTACCGGTTCCTTTATCATGATGGTGCTGGTGTCTAAGGAGCTGGTGCTGGTTTTCTGTGTGACGGTGCCGCTGTCCTTGTGCATCACCCGGTTTATTGTGGGAAAGACCAGGCCGTTATTTAAGAAACGTTCCCGGGCTATGGGCGCGCTGAATGGCTACGGGGAGGAGCAGGTGACGGGGCAGAAAACTTTAAAGGCTTATCACCAGGAGGAGAACCGGCAGCGGATCTTCGAGGAGGTGAATCACGAGGCGGTGGACGCTTACTACCGGTCGGAATATTACTCCAGCATCACCGGTCCGCTGGTGAATTTTGTAAACAACCTGTCCCTTACGCTGATCAGTGTGCTGGGTGCCGTCCTTTTCCTTTTGGGGCGGATGACGGTGGGGCGGATTTCTTCGTTTGTATTGTACTCCAGAAAATTTTCCGGGCCCATCAATGAGGCGGCCAATATTTTAAGTGAGCTGCAGTCGGCGCTGGCGGCAGCGGAGCGGGTATTTGCGATGCTGGACGAGGAGCCGGAGAAGGCGGATGGTCCCCAGGCAAAAGAACTTGCCCACACGAGGGGAGACGTATCCCTGTCCCATGTGGCCTTTGGCTACGAGCCGGGAAAGCCGATTTTCCGGGATCTTTCCCTGCATGCAAAGCCGGGAAGCCTGGTGGCGGTGGTCGGCCCCACCGGAGCGGGAAAAACCACCCTGATCAATCTCCTTATGCGGTTTTACGATGTGGATTCCGGGGAAGTCAGGGTAGATGGGAGAAAAGTAGAAGACTGGACGAGAGCCAGCCTTCGGAAGGCCTATGCCATGGTGCTCCAGGAGACCTGGCTGTTTACCGGAACGGTGTATGAAAATCTTTCCTACGGCAGGGCCGGTGTGTCCAGGGAGCAGGTGGAAAAAGCCGCCAGGGAGGCGGGGATTCACTCCTTTATCTCCCGGCTTCCTGATGGCTATGACACGGTCTTAAGTGAGGAAGGCTCCAATATCTCCAAAGGACAGAAGCAGCTCCTCACTATCGCCAGAGCCATGCTTTTAGACGCGGGGATGCTGATTCTCGATGAGGCGACCTCCAATGTGGACACCCGAACCGAGCGGCGGATCCAGGCAGCCATGACCAGGCTGATGGAGGGGAAAACCTGCTTTGTCATCGCTCACCGCCTTTCCACCATACGGAATGCCGACTGGATCCTGGTGATGGATCACGGGGAAGTGGTGGAGCAGGGAACCCATGACAGCCTGATGGCAAGAGGGCAGTTTTACCGGCAGCTTTACGATGCACAATTCCAGTAAAATGGCAAGCTGTGAGGGGATGCTGTTCCACAACATTCATCACATTTTTTACAGCGAAAATATGAGATTGAATACATTTATTACAATGAAAGAATGCCGAAGCAATTGCATTTTTACATAACAAAGGGGCGTCCCCATCGAAGATTTTTAATTCATCTTCGATGGGGACGCCCCTGCATTTCTTTAAATCGGATACGTTCCTGCAATCACCGCGCCCTCCGGAATCTTATACTTTTTATTCGGCGGAGTTAAATTCCAGCGATCCATGCGGCCGCTTTTTTCCTGCATGACGCTGGCAAAATGATGCATGACGATACCGGTATTCAGCCGGGCATTGACCGGTGAGGTCAGATCATCCGGAAGAATCACCAGCGCGGCCTGTCCATCATCCAGAATAAAGCGGAAGGGCTGCCGGTTTAAGGCAGTAGGTGCGCAGCAGGCGGCAATCAGTGCCTGGTACAGATTCATCCGGGGATTCCAGTATTCTGTCTGAGCGGGAACACCCCAGTCCCCGTCAAATACCGCGTCATCCAGATAGAGCTTAGGCGCCTCCTGGCCGGAGCGCTGCTTCAGCGCAATATTGGATGGGCTCTTAATGTCGATCCGGGGCCCGGAAGGAACCGGCTTCTCGTAGCCAAAGGCAATCAGGGCGGCAGGTACCATGGAGGTGGAAATATCCAGCTGCCGTTTCAGCTCATCGGGATCCTGGATGGTGATCCAGCAGGAGGCCAGTTCCATCTCGGTAAGCTTTAACACCATGTCTTCGCCCATAAAGCCGGCATTTTCCAGGTACCAGGGCTCCGGCTGAGCCAGAAGCAGCAGGTAGCAGGGCGCCTCCACCATAAAGCCGTGGTAGCCGGCACATCCTGCCAGCCTCTCGTAGACGCCGTCTGTCAGAATCCGCCACTGAACCGGAGCATCATCGACCAGTGCCCGGCAGCGGAATACGTAATCGTGAAGCTGATTGATTATCGTCGGGCTGACCTTTTTGGTCTTAAAGGATCTTGTGGATCTGCGCTGCAGCGCCAGTTCATAATAGTTCATAGACACCATCCCTTCATTGTATAATATCACGTACATAAAAAGAAATTATATTCTAATATTATACAAAACGCACAAATGTGTCAAGGCATTTTCCTGCCGTCTGCCCTTTTGCAGGACTACCAGATCATGGCGCCTGAGGCATCCACAAAATGGCCGTCAGGTGTCCAGGTATTGGAATACATTTTTCCATCAGGATTCATGTAATACCATTTTCCGTTGATCTGCTGCCAGCCGGTAGTCATGGCGCCTGAGGGATCCATATAGTACCAGTAGCCCTTGATCTGCTGCCAGCCGGTGGTCATGGCCCCGGTGGCATCCAGATAATACCATTTGCCGTTAAGCAGCTTCCACTGGGTGGCCATAATGCCGTCGGATTCCATATAGTACCATCTTCCATTGACCAGCTGCCAGCCTGTTCTGCGCGCGCCGTCCGGCCCGAAATAATACCAGCGCCCGTCTACCCGTCCCCAATTGGTAAGGATGTAGCCGGAAGCGTCAAAGTAATACCAGGCCCCGTTGATTTCCTTCCAGCAGCTGGTGGGATAGCCGCCGCCAGCGTATAAAAACCACCAGCCCCTGCCGTCCTGAATCCACCGGCCATTGTCATTGTAGCGGTTTATGTCACGCTCATCCATATAGTTGTCATCGGAGTAATCGGACCACTCGCCGGAACGGTTGTTGTATCGGGCAATCCCTCTTACGCGGAAGGAATAATCTCCTTCCTTGGTAAAATGTCCGGAGAAATCAAAGTATTCATTTTTCGTTTCCTCAGTGGTGACGGTTCGGCCATTTCGATAGAGACGGACCTCGTAGCTTTTCGCTCCTTCCAGCTCATCCCAGACAGCTTCTGTGCCGTCCCATTCCAGGTATTCCGGCGCAGGGAGCCGTCCGGTGATCTGCTCCAGCTCGATTTCCAGCTCCATGCGGCTGCCGCTGTCATAAAGTCTGGCCTTCTTAAAGGAAGCGCCTTCTCCCGTAATGGTAAAATGGCTTTTGGAGGTATAGGAAAAGCGAAAGCCATCCTTGGCGTAAAGCTCTACCATCACCTTCGGCTCATCTCCAAGTACCCAGACATCCACATCATTGGTGTATTCTGCCCACTCAACAGTGAACTCCTGGCTGGTGGTGGCTGCCTTCACCGTTCCCGGCTCATCACCTGCGGCAGGCAGGGGCTCGCAGGTCACCTCCACCGGAACGGTTTCGATTTTCTTTTCGTCTGCCGCTTCTGCAGTGATCAGGCCGCCGACGGCAAACACAGCGGCCAGCATAAGGCAAAGTATCTGCTTTTTCATAAGATTCCCTCCTGATCAAATATACGATAATCCGGTTAACTGGTTCCCGGAAGGACCTCCGCCACCTCTGTCTTAATATTCATGCGGTCAAAAAACTCTTCAATCTCACCGGCGGATTCGCAGGAGAAGCTGTCAGACAGGATGAAAAGTCCGTTTGCCGAGACGGTGTGGTCTTCGCCTGCAGTGAAGATTACCGCCGCGGGGGATGCATCGGCAAAGGTGTACAGATAGATCACATCCTGAGTCATACTTTCATATGCAAAGGTCTTCTGGGCGGTGCAGGATGCTGCTGCAGCCAGGGTTTCTGCGCCATCCAAGGCATTAATCTGGGATACAATCGTGGAAAGAAGCCGTTGGTTCAGGAAGGCCTGCAGCTCCTGAGACATCCTGCCTGAACCGGAAAAACCGGCTAGTGCAGAAAGTGTATCTTCGCTGATCATAATGGAATAAACGGCTTCAGGCTCCTGATGCTCCTCGGCAGCCAGTACCTGGACTTTTTCACCGACGCTTCCGCCGGGGGCAACAAGCTTCATATAAGCCTCTGAACCGGCCATCTCATCCATTAGGCGGACAATTGCAAGGCCCTGATCGTAAAGAACGGCGGCTTTTTCGTCATTTGCGGGGGCGGTGCAGGCACATAAAATAACCATAACTGCAGCGGTGAGTATTGCTGCGGATCTTTTCTTCATCGGGCAATCCCTCCTTCTTTCTCCTGTGCGGATCCTATCCTTCTATCTTTATTCTATCCTTCTGAAAATGATAAAGCAATTCAATTACTCTTAAGGCAATATTACGTTTTTATAACAAACAAGGCTAAAAAGTCGGAAAATTAGGAGGGCAGCTAACTTTTCGTTGACGGTTTTTGCGGCGGATGCTATGATAAAAATGATGTTATGGTCAGGGGTATGTGCACCATGGCCTTATAATGATAATGCCCAAAATGCAGGTGGACGAAGGTCGGAGAGCAGACGCCGATGCGCTTCTCTCCGAATTTTTATATCTGTGGGAAAATTCCTGAGAGGATGGTTTTTGGATGTGTGAAAAGAAAGTCCAGCAGCTGGAGGATACGGTGAAGCGGCTGTCTCTGGCTTTGCAGCAGAATGATATTGTTCCTTTTTCCTATCTTCTGGAAGAAGGGACGTTAATCGTATACAACAGTGCCATGGAAGTACTGCAGAAGATTCCTGATTACCTTTCCTATTTAAAAGAAGATACGCGGATCCATCCGGAGGACCGGTGGAAGGCCGTCGAATTTTATGAGGGGCGGATGCGGGGGCCTATTGAGGTGCGCACTGTGGAGGAGGACGGGCGAGTGGCCCGGAAAATTCTCAGCGCTTCCCTGTGGGAGGATCCGGCTCTTGGAAAGACGGTGCTTGCAGGAAGCACCCGGGACATTACGGCCCAGAAGGACAGGGAGTCGGCTCTGGAGGTTCAGGCCAAGCGGGATTCCCTGACCATGCTGTACAACCGCCTTGCCGGCAGGGAACTGATTAATGAATACCTGAATCACAAAAATCCTTACGCTGCCTGCGGCATGATGGTTGTGGACATTGATTATTTTAAGAGCATTAATGATGTCTATGGCCATCTGTTCGGCGACGAGGTGCTTAAGGAAATGGCGAAGCTCCTGACCATGATTTTTGACCGGAAGGATATCCTGGTGCGGGCCGGCGGCGATGAATTTGTGATTTTTGTAAAAGACATCAGCCATGCCGTGCTGGTGAATAAGGCCATGCAGCTGGTGCAGGGTGTGCGGAAGCTGAAATTTTCCGAGAGCAGCTATTCCATGACCTGCAGCGCCGGCGTCTGCTTCCTCCCGGAAAATGTGTCCGGCTACACCTATGAGCAGCTGTTTGAAAATGCCGACTGGGCCCTTTACCGGGCAAAGGAGAACGGCAGGAACCGCTATGAATTCTGCGATGATCTCCAGCGGTTCGAGCTTTCTGCAAAGGACTGGAAGCGGACGGGAGAGAACATCGATGCGCGGTATCTTCGCAATGACGTGATTGCCACGGCTTTTGAGATTTTTGAAAAGATGAACAGCTTCAATGCCGCCTTAGAGCAGCTGATGGCGGTGATTGGCATGCGTTTTGGCCTGGACCGGATTACCGTTATCCGTACGGATATCAAGGCCATGAATGCCGGCCGTCAGTACCAGTGGACCTCGCCAGGCACGCCTCAGGCCCTGTCAGCTCCGGGCGGATTTACCAAAGCGGATTTCCTGACGTTGTTTCACAGCTATGACGAGTACGGCACCACGGTGCTGCAGTATGACGGAATGTCCATGTATTCTCCCCAGGCCCAGGCGCTTCTCATGCAGGGAGATGCCAAGACCGTGGTCTATGCTGCCATGTACTGTGAGGGAAAATACACGGGAGCCATCTCCTATGTGGTCTGCAGCCAGAAACGGTACTGGTCCAGGCAGAGCCGCAGCCAGCTTGGAGAGATTACCAAGATTATATCGGCCCACCTGGCAAAGAGTCAGGCGCTGAATGCCTCCCACCAGGGACTGACCTCGGTCCACGGCTTCGATTCCCTCACCGGCCTTTTATCCTTTTCCCGCTTCCGGGAGGAGGTGGAGCGGCTGATTGTAGGCGGTTATGGCAGAAAGCATATGCTGGTTTATACGGATTTTGAGGACTTCAAATACTTTAACCAGAAATACGGCTACAGCATGGGCGATCAGGTGCTCAAGGAGTTCAGCAGCTATGTCATCAGCCTTCTGGAACGGGAGGAGGGCGTGTATTTCACCCGGGTGGTATCGGATCAGTTTATTCTCTTTTGTCCATACAAGGCTGAAGACAATCTGGAAGCATCCATAAGCCAGGCCAATGAAGAATTTGCAAAGCGCCAGGCCAAACGGTTTCCGGATGTGCGTCTCCGGCTTCGAAGCGGCATCTACCGTGTGGCGCCAGACTGTCTCAGCGCTTCGGCGGCCATTGATGCGGCCAATTTTGCCAGAAGGCAGGTAAGCTGCAGGCACGGCGTATGTGCGCGGCTTTATGATGAAAACCTGGGGCGGCGCCAGAGCCTGGAGACAGAGATCATCAATGGCATGGAGAAGGCATTGAATGAGGAGGAGTTTCAGGTGTACCTTCAGCCGAAATTTTCGCTGGAGGATGGTTCGGTGACCGGCGCGGAGGCGCTGGTGCGCTGGCGGCGGAAGGATGGAAGCATCCTGTATCCCGATGCCTTCATCCCTCTTTACGAGCGAAATGGAAGGATTGTGGATCTGGACTTTTACATTTTTCAGAAAACAGCGGCCTTCCTGGCGCATAATCAGGCGCTGGGACGAAAGCAGGTGCCTATCTCGGTGAATATTTCCATCCTTCACGCCGCCGACCAGAGGACTGTGGGGCGGTATATGGAGATATTGGAAAAATACGGGGTGGATCCCTCCCTTGTGGAAATTGAGCTGACGGAGACGGCCACTGTGTCCGACTACGGCAATGTAAGGCGGCTTTTCCAGCAGATTCAGAAGACGGGGATGAAGACTTCCCTGGATGATTTTGGGGCGGGATATTCCGTGCTGAATACGGTGATTGACATTCCGGTGAATACGGTAAAGATCGACCGGGCATTTATTGCAAACTGTGAATCCAGCAGCCGGGGGCATTTTTTCCTTCAGCAGGTGGTTTCTCTGGTTCGCGGCCTCGGCTATGATGTGATCTGCGAGGGTGTGGAGACCGGTGAGCAGGTCCAGGCGCTGCGGGAGGCTGGCTGTGAGAAGGGGCAGGGCTACTGGTTCTCCCGGCCGCTGTCCCTGGAGGAATATGAGAAATTCATGTACGGCGGGAAAGAGAGCAGACTAAAGGATGCCTGGGACGGTGCTAAGGGGGATACCATGTCCGGAAGCCGCCGCAAGACGCACCGGGAAAAGGGAAAGGCATTTTTGCGGGAATCCCGGTGATTTCCGCAGGCTTTCGGTAATTTCCGCTGGGTTCCCGGTAATTTCTGCAGACTTTCGGTAATTTCCGCAGGCTCCTGAGAGATCGGAAGCAAAATAAAGAAAAAGGATGACAAGAAAAGATAATCAGCAAAGAGCAGGAGGATTTTAAGATGAAGAAACTTGGATTTGGCCTGATGCGCCTTCCGGTGACGAATCCGGATGACGCGGCGACGATTGATGAAGCACGGTTAAATGAGATGGTGGACAAATTCCTGGAGAAAGGCTTTACGTATTTTGATACGGCCTATCCCTACCACAAGAAGATGAGCGAGCACGCGGTAAAGAAGGCGTTGGTGGACCGCTATCCCCGGGAGAGCTATCAGCTGGCAGATAAGATGCCGGTGTGGCTGGTGGAGAAGACGGAGGATTACGAGACCTATTTCCAGGAGCAGCTGAAAAACTGCGGCGTAGAGTATTTTGATTATTATCTGATGCATGCTATGGACAAGGACCGCTACAGCCGTCTGAAAGAACTTGGCGGCTTTGATTTCGGCCGCCGGATGAAGGCAGAGGGAAAGATCCGCCGCCTGGGCTTTTCCTTCCATGATACGGCCGATGTGCTGGATCAGATCCTGACGGAGCAGCCGGATCTGGACTTTGTGCAGCTGCAGATCAATTACATTGACTGGGAAAGCGAAAAGGTGCAGTCCCGCCTGTGCTGGGAGACTGCCAGACGCCATGGGAAGGATGTCATCATCATGGAGCCTGTCCGGGGCGGGGCTCTGGCCAGTGTCCCGGCGGATGCGGAAGCGGTGATGAAGGCGCGGGAGCCGGAGCTTTCCGTGCCCTCCTGGGCCATCCGCTTTGCCGCCTCTTTGGATGGGGTGATCATGGTTCTCAGCGGCATGAGCACCATGGAGCAGCTGGAGGACAATGCCAGCTATATGGAGGACTTTAAGCCTCTGGATGAGGCGGACCAGAAGGTAATCGAGAAGGTTACCCAGATTATCCGCAGCACCATCGCCATCCCCTGCACCGCCTGCGGCTACTGCGTGGACGGATGTCCTCAGAATATCCCCATCCCCCGGTACTTTGCCCTGTACAATCAGATGGAGCAGACCAGGGACAAGGGAACCCAGAAAGCGGCCTACCAGGCCATGGTCAAGGAAGGCCACGGCGCAGCTTCCCAGTGCGTGGAATGTTTGCAGTGCGAGGAGCATTGCCCCCAGCATATTGGGATTACGGAGTGGCTTAAGAAGACGGCGAAAGTATTTGAATAGTGCCGTTGAATAAAGAATGAAGAATACAGAATAAAGAAATCCCTGCCAGGTGTTTGTGTGGCTCACGCAAGTGTGATTTGCACAAAGCTGGCAGGTTTTTTCATAAACAACAAAGCTGAATGCTTACGAACTTTTATCCGCAAACCGGTTATACAGGTCAAGAAGATATTCCGAACTTTCTCTCCAGATGCCAGTGTCGAAATCAAAAAGAGCGTCATAAATACGGGAGCCTGCAAAGAGAATAAGGGCATCCTCGTAAGAAATATTTTTTTCTTGTGCCAGGAGGGCAACAGCATCCCGCATGGATATGACTGCACAAGTTTCTTTTTGGGGGAGGGTTACATTATCGTTTGATATCACCATATCGATCACTCCTTACAAATTCGAGGCATTTAACCGCATCAGCAGTGCGGAAGCAAAACTGATCCTGCAGACGATTGGGAAGTAATTGTTTAATTGCATTTTCATCAGTCTCAGGAAGACCAGGTATACCAAAATATTGGTTTACATATTGCTGTAAAGTTTTTGCGGTTTGGTCATTTGCAATCTTACCTGAAATAATGTCTACTGTCTGATATTTTTTTAATAACTCAGGGAATAGAGAGTGGTTACGGTTGGCAGATACAAAATGAAGCCATTCTGGATTAGCTGAAAGGAATGAATGAATCAGAAGATTGGGGTCATAGTGAAAACGATAAGCGGAAATCTGCCCATCTTCCAGATTAAAAGTCTCCGGAACCGCTCCAATTCGAACCGCTTTCTTTACAGACAGAGGGACATAAGCATATGCCTGTTCAAAGGATGAAGTCAGGTAGAAACCTTGCCCGAAGTCAAGACCACGAGAGCATTTATCAAGGTCTATTTTTGCGATGCTTGTGTAACTGCCGTGGTATAAGAGCATTCCATCTTTAAGTTCAATCATACGGCTGCACCTCGATTCTTCAGAAGCGTTTCCACATCCGCAAGTGCGCAAGCGTAGCTATTCAGATGTAGAGAATCGTAACAATCAGCAATGAAGCCAAAAAGATCGTATTTTTTAAAAAGCTCAGCACAGTCTTTTGCGGGCATGTTCCATTTGGTTTGTGCCATCCTGAATACCCAACATTGCATGTCGGCAATGTCAACATCGTATTGGCTCATGG
>JAGHER010000196.1 GCA_017889125.1 Lachnospiraceae bacterium | reverse complement strand
GAGGTCTCCGGCTCGTAAAAGAGGGAGGCGTCATTGAGCTGGAGCTTTTCCAGTGCATCCCGAAGATCCGGATATTTGGTGGTGTCGGCGGGATAAAGCCCGCAGTACACCATGGGCGTCACCTTCTTGTATCCGGGAAGAGGCTCCCTGCAGGGGTTCTCCCGGCTGGTGACCGTATCGCCCACCTCCGTATCCCGCACGTTTTTAATGCTGGCGGTGATGTAGCCTACCATACCGGCAGAAAGCTCCTCGCAGGGCATAAACTGGCCTGCGCCAAAGTATCCCACCTCCACCACATCGGCCTCAGCGCCGGTGGCCATCATGCGGATGGGCGTACCCTTTTTCACCGTCCCCTCCTTAACCCGGCAGAAAATGATTACGCCTTTATACTGGTCATAGAGTGAGTCAAAGATCAGTGCCTGGAGAGGGGCCTCAGGATCTCCCTGGGGCGCCGGAATCTTGTTCACAATAGCTTCCAGAACCTCCTCCACATTCTGCCCGGTTTTGGCCGAAATCCGCGGCGCATCATGGGCCTCAATGCCGATCACATCCTCAATCTCCTCCACCACCCGGTCCGGGTCCGCGCTGGGCAGATCAATCTTATTAATCACCGGGAACACATCCAGATCGTGATCCAATGCCAGATAGACATTAGCCAGCGTCTGGGCCTCAATTCCCTGGGCGGCATCCACCACCAGGATGGCGCCGTCACAGGCTGCCAGCGCCCGGGATACCTCATAATTAAAGTCTACGTGTCCGGGGGTGTCGATCAGGTTAAAAATATACTCCTGTCCGTCCCGGGCTGTATATACGGTGCGGACGGTCTGTGCCTTGATGGTGATGCCCCGCTCCCGCTCAATATCCATATTATCCAGAACCTGAGCCTGCATCTCCCGTTTAGTCAGGAGACCGGTCATCTCAATAATCCGGTCTGCAAGGGTGGATTTGCCGTGGTCGATATGGGCAATGATGCAGAAGTTCCGGATATTCTTTTGTTCAATATGGGCCATAGATTACCTCTCTTCCTTAATTTCCCTGAAAACATCATAAGAAATCATATCATTTTTTCATTTCCCCTGCAACACCATAGTGAAAATTTCTGCCAGAGGCTCCATGGCGTTTTTTACCTCCTGGTATGTATTGGTCTGGGCTCCCGCTTCCACCAGACAGGAGGCCGGCCGCAGGTGCATATTGTAGCGGAGTCCCTTTAAGTAAATCTTTCGCATAAAGCCGGGATAATAAGCCTCCGCTTTCAGCTGCAGCTGCAGGCTGAAGGCCAGATTGTCCTCCCGGTAAGGGTTTTCCAGGTAAGGAACAGGGCCGTCCGGCGTCTGGCTTAAGCCATTAAACAGCATAATCCGCGCCGTAGGCTTCCCATTGACCTCTGTCACCAGATGGGTCCCCTCGTCCACGCCGTCCCGGTGCAGGTCGATGACCACCTGGATGCTGGGATTCTCCTCCAGAATCCGGGTGATGCCCTCCAGGGCGTAGGTGTAAGCCTTGTTCCTGTCCAGCTTCCCCTCCCGCACATCGTATACCGACCGGTCATGGAGAACAGAAAAGCCGTTCCCCTCCAAAAGCTCTGCCAGATAATCCCCCACCTCCACAATGGTCTCCCCCTGGCCGGAATCAGCGAAATCCTCCTGGGAATGGGTGTGATAGATCAGAATCTGCGGGCCTTCCTGTCCCTCCTCTTCCAGACGGAAATTCCGGCTAAGAAGGGTCTTAGCGTCCATCAGATCCCGTCCCGCCGTAGTGGAAGTGTGGACACTGTAAAAATGGCTCATGAGAAAGTCATAATCCTCCAGCTGGGCCAGCTGGTACACCTGGCCCGGGACACTGCCCGGTGCCGATGCAGTCCGGGTTCCGGCCGCGCCCTGGGATCCGGCTGCATCCTGGCTTCCCGCCGCATCCTGGCTTCCCGCCGCACCCTGGCCTCCTGCCGCACTCTGGCCTCCCGCCGCATCCTGGCCTCCCGCCGCACCCTGACTTCCAGACTCCTCATCGCCGTAAAGGGCCAGATACTGATGCTCTGCATAAAAATCATCCAGCACCTTCACCGCCCGGTAAGCCGGGTCCGATTCGGCTTCCATGCCGTAACCCGCCCAGGCCGCATCTGCGCGGCCTTCATTTCCGCCGCTTCCCCCGTCTCCGCCGTTTCCTCCCTGGCCGCCCTCCCAGGAAGGGGATGGATAAAACCGTGCCCAAACTGATTCTAAAACACCTTCCACCGCCTGGGAAATCACCGATTCAAAAACAGTGGGCTCTCCCTCCACCTTCGCACCGCCCTCCCAGATTCCCCACAGTGCCCTGATGAGGACCAGCAGCAGCGCTATGCCTAATGCCAATTTCCCTGCCGTTTTTCTCCGGCTCCCTCTGCCTGTCTTCACCTGATCACCTGCAAATCCCCATTACTGTCATCATATGCAGGCAGGGCTTCTTTTACCATAGCGGCAGGAAAAAGGCTATCCTTTTTGCTCCTGACAAAAAGCCGTCCGAATTCCCCGGGCAATCACCTTTCCCAGAAGCTCCACCCGCTCCTCAATATCCGGCGGGGTCACAAACATGGCGCCAAACTCCGGCTCCAGAAGCTCCCGGATCAGTGCATACTGCTGGTCCGGCCCCAGCTCCTCCAGATACTTTCCGGTTCCCTTTGTCTGCCTCCCCATCTCCAGGGCCTTTGTCATGGCGCCTATGGTATCCTGCACAATGGCAGCCGCCCCCACCACCGTAGGAACACCGATGGCCAGCACCGGTACGCCCAGGCTCTCCCGGGTCAGGCCGCTCCTATGATTCCCCACGCCTGAGCCCGGGCAGATGCCCGTATCCGTCAGCTGAATCGTGCAGCCCAGACGGTGGACGCTTCTGGCTGCCAGGGCGTCAATGGCAATCACCAGCTGAGGCCTCGTCTCCTCCACAATCCCCTTAAGGATCTCCGCTGTCTCCATCCCGGTCTGGGCCATAACTCCTGGTGCAATCCCGCTGACCGATGCCATTCCCCGTTTCTTCCGGTAATCCTCTCCGTACTGGCTGTCATAATGGCGGGTCATGGGAAGATGCTGCAGCACACGCGGCCCCAGAGAGTCCGGCGTCACATAAAGATTTCCCAGACCGGCGACCAGGATTCGTTCCGGCATATCCTTTAAGAAGGCAGACGGCTTACTGCCTTCGGCCATTTCCTTATCTTCCCCCACATCTCCATCCCCGGACAGCCGCCTCAGCTCCCGGGCCAGGGTTTCCGACAGACGGCGTCCGCCCTCCTTCCCTCCTTTGGCAAGCTCCCGGGCTTCAATGGTCAGATAAGTTCCCTTCTCCTTTCCCATGGCCTTCACCCCCTGCTGGTTCAGGATCTTTACCTCCGTGATTCGGATTCCCTCCTCCCGCGGCTCCCATTCCCGCAGGGATACTCCCCGAACCTCCTGTTCCTGCCCCGGGAACCGCTCCCGCTCCTCTAAGGCAAGGTCGGTGCGCACCGGTCCAAAACCTCCATTCTCCTTCATCACATGCCTCCTGTCCTCCGCCAGCTGGGCCGGCGGCACTCTTCTTTTTTCCCTATTTTCTCCGGAAAAATCTTGAAATATGTATTGACATCCCATGGGTTTTTGAGTATTATTATATGGTATGTTTAACATTGAACTGTCCGTGTCCAGGCTTTGATGGAGAACACAAAGAAATACCCACATGAATGGAGGTGTACGAAATGGCAAACATTAAATCTGCAAAG
>JAGHER010000195.1 GCA_017889125.1 Lachnospiraceae bacterium | reverse complement strand
TAGATTTTTCATCAAACTCCCCTCTCTTTCTATTCTCTCAGCTAGATAGACTGCACATTTTCTTTCTGCTTTCATTCTATCACGGCTGCTTTTAGTAAGTCTTACTTATCCCTTACTGTTTTCTTAAAGAGAAAATTCAGAGAGGATTCAAGAGGAAACGTTTTTCACGCCAACGTATAAAAGCCGTTCTCATCCATAAGCAGATTAAGATCCGCCTCTCTCGTATGCGCCAGGCACTCCCGCACATTCGCCAGGTCGCTGAATTCCACAAACCGCAGCGCCTCCTCCGGGTCTGTGCCGCTTTTTCTTTTCCGTTTCACCAGCCGCCCTTTCAGCACCTGCTCATCGGCCTGGATGCGGATAGTATAATCCGCAAATCCTGACAGATCCCGCCAGCCTTCCCGGTCAAGCAGAAGATAATTCCCCTCCAGCAGGACAATATCCCCCTTCACAGTAATGGCATTTTCCACCGGATTGTGAAGCAGGCGGTTGTATTCCGGCCATCCGCATTCCTCCCCTGCCGCCACCTGACGAATCCGCGCCGTCAGGCCGCCAAGGTCAAAGGTCACCGGCGCGCCTTTGATCTGCACCAGCGAAATCTCCCTGCCATCCTGCATTATCCTATGGGACAGCAGGTCATCCTGGTACCGGTGAAATCCGTCCATGCCGATAACTGTCACCGGTATACCCTCCTGCTTCCCCAGCATCTTAAGAAATTCCATCAGCGTACTTTTCCCAGCCCCGGGAGGCGCCGCCAGCATCACCAGGATGCGTCTGCCTTTTTCCTGTCTCATAGCCGAAAGCCGCCGGAGAAGGGGGATGAAAATTTCCTCCACGCTCTTTTCCGTGTACTGGGCCTGTACCTGGATGCCGTTGATTGTTGTATTGTATTGGATCATGTGTGGTTCCTCCTGTAAATGTCTGGTTCACTTCCGGATATAATGTCAATCACGTGATTTTGTCCGCATATCCCATAATGCCTCCATTTTTCCGGATAAAAGGTGCCATCCGAAAACTGAGCACAATCTGTAAAAACCGAAATTTGATCTAAAAGGCGGGAACGATGATATACCGTAAAATGCTTTCCATCCCGAATCTCGTAATCATCCAGAGAACAAAAGGATTCGTTTCTCGTCTGATACAAGATATACCGCGGAAAAATAATTTCGAAAATCATCTCGCTATCCGGCATAATAGGACAACAGTCATTTAAAATCGCATCAATTTCCTTACTTCCCGTCCGCTCACCAATGCGGGAAAATGCTGTGAGAATGTGAAGTTCATTCTCTCCGGTATCCCAAATTTTCAGGATAAATGGCGCCGCTATCAATCCGTCCACATTCCTGCCAAATTCAATCTCAGCCATTCTTTTCCTCCATTCAGCTTTATTTCTCCCTCATTCCCGAATCCCAAACAGCCTCCGGGTATTCTCCCTGGCATGTGCCGTCACCTCTTCCACCGGCACTCCCATATATTTCGCCGTCTCCTGAGCCACGTAAACAATATTCTGGGGCACGTTCACCCTTCCCAATCCCTTCACATTCCGGGGCGTCAGATACGGCGCGTCCGTTTCCAGAAGAATCCGCTCCAACGGAATCTCCTTTACCGCCTTCCGCAGGGACTCCGCCCGCCGGTCGTCGCAGATCCAGCCGGTAATCCCGATAGAAAATCCCATAGAAAGATACCGGCGCACAGTCTTCTCGTCTCCAGTAAAGCAGTGAACCACCGATTTTTTGCAGATTTCCGGATGCTTTTCAAATATTGGGATAAATGCATCCGACGCCGCCCGCTCATGAAGAAATAGCGGCTTCTCCAGCCTTTCCGCTAAGGCAATATGCCTTTCCAGGCAGCGAATCTGATTCTCCTTAGAAGAAAACATCCGATCAAAATCCAACCCGCACTCTCCCACCGCCACAATCCGCGGATTTTCCAAAATCAGCCGCTCAATCTCCGTAAAATCTGCCTCCTGCGCTGAATCCGCATTGTGCGGATGAATTCCCGCCGTGCCGTATGCATCATGTCCTGCTGTGCTGTATACATCATTCCCTGTCATACCGTATACATCACGGTTCCGCAGAAAACGGTCAATCATCCGGTTTTCCTTCGGGTCTGTCCCTGTCAGGATGCAGACTACCCCTGCCGCGTAAGCCTCCCGCACGATTTGCTCTGGATCGGGGAATTGGCGGCAGAATAAATTGACGCCGATGTCATAGTAAGTTTTGTTCATGTGGAGTCTCCTCGCCTTATGATTTTTGCAAAAGAAAAGGGCAGTGCCTTTGGCTTGCTCTGCCCTCACAACAGTAATTATTCTTCCAATGCGACAATGATTCTCTCATTTATCTTTTCATAAATTGCAAAAGCAGCTTCATTGGCTTCTGTTCCAAAAGCCTGCCTCAGCACAGTTTTCATCATCTTGCAAAGTGCCGACGAATCCTTTCCGTAGGAATCTTTAATCAGTTCCTCAGTTATTGTAATGATGGTATGTGCCGCCGGATTTCGAATTTGTGTTGACAGTTCTGACCATCTCAGCATCTCTTTCGCCGCAGATTCATATTTTTGAAATTTATCCTTATTGCTTAGAAAGGCAACAATATAAATGATGGATTTTGCATTTAATGGGCTGCCCCATATAAAGGCTCCTGCTTTTGTATCGGCAAACTGCTGGTCTAAATACTTTCCGATTCCCGGTATCTTTGTTTCTGCTTTAGATTGTGTAAGGAAATAAATCCGCGAATTTTTCCTGTTTTGCTCATTGCAGATATCCGATAATGAAATATGCATGCAATTTTCTAAAATATAAATCCCTAAATACTCCGTCATGACTTCAAGACGCATGGCAAAATCATTTAATTCTCCGCGGAACTGCTTGATTTTCATGCTGTTATAAAAATCAATCAGACGTCCAATATCTTCCCTGCGCACTGGATTCAATTCCTTATCCAGATTTAGCTCAGCAGCAAGTTTCTTTGCATCCTCCCGTTCCAGATTAATGCGCTTCTTTGCGTGGAGAAGCAGCTTGCAGGCACGTGCAGAAAACATTTCCTGATTTTCCATCAGCAGCTGGTATGCGCCTGCATAGTCATAATTCTCAATCAGCGAACGAATCTGAAATTGGATAATCGGCCGCTTAAAATTAAGCAATTGCGGAATCATGCACCTGCATTTGCTCCCTGGCTCATTATCCAGATTGGTTTCAAACCATTCTTCCACCAAATCTTTCTGCGGGTCAAACATTAAACTTCGCGTTGATGAATTTTCCGGCGCAGCCACCTGTACCGGAAGGTATGTATGGGGGTCAGAAATTCCAATCATACATAAGGCTGTTTCCATCTGCGGCGTACCGGAAGTAATATTTAAAATAATTCGCCGTTCCGGATGCCGCCCTTTTATCGCCGCGCAAATCTGCAAAAATATCGTAGCAAAGGCATCGTAACTATGTGCGTCCTTAATATCCGTTTCGATTACTTCAACCTGGCATTCCGGCTCCAGCATATTGATTGCCTGCTGATTATAATGATATTCCATTTCTTTCGTCTTTATCTCGTCAGTCAAGATCAAATACACTTTTTCCGGGTGGTAATTCCGGATAATATGCAGAATTGGCCCGTCATGCATCCCGCGAATCGGATCAGTTTTCCCCACTACCGCCAAAAGAACATAGTTTTCCATCTTCCGTCCTCCTCATATTTTCAAGTCTTTTTTGTATGATTTCAGCCACATCCAAAGGCTCCAGGTTTTCAATCCACTCATGAATAACCATAAGCGCCATATGGACCTTTCTGTAATAAAACGTTTCGTAAGTCACTTCAAAATGCAGTTTTCTATCTTCTCGTTTTCCTGTACACAAAAACGAACCAAACAAGCGATAAATTATGTCAATTTTATCTTCCATTCCTGGTTTAAGAGAAAAAGAAATTTTGGAATTTTTAAAGCTTTCGTTGTAAAACGCAATTTCATTTACAATCCCATCGATTTCCTTTCCGCAAATTAATTCCCATATATCCTGATTGGTAAATTGATCCAGGCATGTTTTTAGCTCCTTTTTTTCCTTCTCTTCCCACATTTTTTTGCAGCCAGCAGTAAAACAGCGAATCAGCAAATTCCTGTAATCCCATGGATAGCTTGTATCTTCCGTTTCCTCATTCCAATATCCAAATACGCGCTTAACAAATTCCAGGGCTTCCTCATCCGGGCAGTCCCGGCAAAGCTGCTCTAAGCACTGATACGCACCTTGAAATCCCCTTTCTTTGCCCTGCTTTTTTCGGACACAGCGGTTATAATTACTATCTCCCCGCAGGTCTTCTTCCCATACGTGCCGGAGCAATTCCTCCGCTTTGCTTTCTATGTTCTTTTTTCCTTCTTTCGCACATCGGAGAGCGTATGCGAAAATGTGATAAAGCTTATCCAAATCCGAAAAGCTATATGCATCTTGAGCCTCCGCTTCCAGCGTTTCAATTGTCTGATACAGAATATTCACATTCCTTTTTTCCAGCAAATCATAGCACATCACATCAAACGGTGCGTAGGTTTTCTCCTTTTTGACCAAGCAGCGCGTCATATCATATTCCAATGCATAAGGCAGAATACAAACTGGCTTATCTTTAATCCCATACCGCAATACCTGATGCTCTTTAACTGCTTTAATGATTCTTTGGTATTTTCCTATTTTGCTTTTCTCTATATCGCGCACTCTCTGTATAATCGCTTTATTTTTGTAAAAACACCATTTTTCATGGCCTATTTCATCGATTATCTCTTTCTGCAGCGCCTGAATTTCCTCTTCCTTTAAAAACAAACGGCAGATATTCCCATAACTCTGCAGCACAAAATACAGCCATTCCAATTCGGCAAATCGCGGCGGGAGCAAACGTGTATTCATATTTAATAATTTTTCCGAATTATAGACGCTTAAAAGGGACTGATATTCTCTGATCTTTCCTTTTATCTGCCTTTTTTTCCTTGTTTTTGCCTTAGATGATTCAGGTTTAATATCCTGTATTCCTTCTTCCCTGTTCTTTAAGGATGCAAAATCCCCAAAGGACCGAATAAAAAACAAAAATCCTGGTATATCCTCCTTCGCAACCCGATAAGTCTCTCGATCCGTTTTCCACTCTGTATAGTCCGGGTAGTAAGGGGAAATCATCGAATGGATGCCCAGCTCATATTTTTTCTGTTCCAGCAAAATTTCATCTTTCCATCCTTCTTTGCGGCGTTTTTTCAGATACTCAGTTTCGCTGTCAAGATAAAAAAAATCCACCTCAAATACTGTATATTTCTCCTCCGAAAGGCGTATTTCTTTCATCCACTCCTCCTGACTGAAAACAGCCTTTTTCCTAGGCTGTATGTAATGCCCGTCAAACAGCGGGAGCATCCTTACTGTCCCTTCCTCGGAAACTTCTTTCGCCCAAAGATAAAGATTTTCTTTTAGGCCGCTGAACCCCTTATCCCTGTATTCCAAGCCCAGAGGAAGGTATTCTTTTTCATCATATTCCACCAGCCTTTTCCCGGCCATTGCATACAGGCAGCGGTATAAATATTCCTGCTCCAGCCCATAGCCTGGCGGCAGATTTCTGACCAAAAATAAAGAGGAAACTGCCGGATAGCCTAACCGGTACAAAAAATTTCCTCCAAGGATTGACAGGGGAGTAAACATTGCGAAAAACTGAAGCAGTTCGATAAACCGGCTGTATCCTTCCTCATCTTCAAAAACCCCCTCCTGCCTGAGGCATTCCTCTGTCCACCGGTTCGTTTTCAAGTACAGGCGGTCTGCATCCCGTTCCAGTATATCCTCATACTCGTTCTGTATTTCCTTTAAAACCTCATCGTCTTTTTCTAAGCGCTTCCCTCTTTTGCCGCTCAATTCCCGGAAAAGTTCTATCTCATATTTATTGCGGCAGATTCTCCGGTACGTACACAAATTTTCCTCTGCCCTGCAGTCATAATAAAACGTGTCTTTATTGCATTGTTCGACAAACTTTTCTGCCGTATCGTCACAGCGTCCCAAGCATCTGTACAGCAAATGAAACCATTGCTGCTTTTCCAGCCTGTAGTGGTTATTCCAAATCACCCTGCGACCTAATTTCTTCGCTGATTCCGGTTTGTCCTTATCCCAAGGTTTATTGGCACATACTGGGTAAACAGGGTCTGACAGTACATTGGTAAGGCGGCGTATGGTCTGGCTTCCCTTATGACATATCATTTTCGACAGCGAATCGTCCCAATAAAATCCATATTCAAAAATATATTTTAAATCCTCATAATCGGATAAAACATCAAAAAATATTTTCACTATACTCATATTGCTTCAACCCTTTTAGAAAAAACAAACCTCCGGCTGTACTGTCTCTGCAAGCCTGCCTGCACTTCCCATGCCGCATATCTGGCCCACCATATCGCTTGCAATGGGAATCAGATAAAGGCTGTCTTCATCAGCAATCAGATTCCTCATTTTTTCCTTCAGCTCCGTTAACTGGCCTTTTTGCAGTTCGCCAAAGAAACAGCTTTTCTGCAGCCTTTCCAATCCACAGTCCCGGCACAGCCGGACTGCTTTTGCCCTTCGCCTGTCATTTACAATGTCATACAGCAGCCAGTACATCATGATTCATCTCTCCAATCCGCTTTGCTACCTCTAACAATTCCAGATACATCCGGCGTTCCCGTGTAACCTTCTTTTTCTTAAAGAATACCTCTTCTTTCATCTTATCGTAAAATTTTGAAATGATCAGCTTTCTCGCTTCTTCTGAAAACGTATATCGTCCCTGCTCATCCTCAAACATATCCTCCGGTTTAATCAGCTGCTTGACACAAATCTGATAGGCAATCTCCTCACCGATTATTCTTTGGGATTCGATAAAGTCATAAACAAATGTGGGCTTATTATAGGAATCTACATGCATAATTCCAATATACGGATCGAGCCTGCACTGATAAGTCAGCTTTTTTATTTTCGCATAGAGGATGCCATAAAGGTAATTTAAAACACAGTTATAAATATCATGGGCATTTCTCATTCTCTGAGAAAACTTCATATACTCCGGCAGCAGATAAGAGATACTTTCAAAGTATGCCCTTCCAGCTCCTCCTTCATATCCCTGAAGGATTTCTCTGGCCTCATCTATATTGCAGGCTTTTAACTGCTTTATTTTTTCAAGTTCTGCTTCCATTCTTTTAATTCGGGTATTTAAAAAGAGGACGGTGTCTCCATTGCTTTTATTTCTAAGTATTTTCTTTAATTGGCTGATTCTGTTCCCGATTTTCGCCGATAAAAATTCTTTTACTAACTCTACCCCGGCAGGAGATTTCATTAAAATCAGCTGATTTCTTTTGTAAATTGGCGAACACCCGCCGGAAAACGGAAGCACCTCTCCCTGCGGCTGTCCGTATTGATCCAGAAATAAAACCCATATATTCTTTGCCATGCATAATTGAAGAGCATCTGATGAAATATTACAGCTCGGCCAAATGTGGATCTCTGTGATCTGGTCCGCGCTTATTTCTCTCGTTCCGGCTGAGACATGGATAACCAGACAATTGCTTTTTTTGTTCACAACGGCACCATATTCGTGTACGTCTACGATCATAAGTTGCTCCTTTCTTATGAGGGTGAATTTGGGGTATTCGGGATAGAACTTATTTATGGGGGGTAATCCTTGTTTTTCTGGATCTATCTTTCTTATTCAAAAGACAGAGTGTTTGTCGGAGGCTATCCGTGTTTAAGGTCTCAATCCTTGTTCTCTTGGATCTATCCTTCTTATGGGTGAAATCATCTTTGAAGGCGACATTGATTGGGATGAGTCTCAATCCTTGTTCTCCTGGATCTATCTTTCTTATCTCGTCTGAGTTATCGTGTAGACGGTAATTACATTTACCTGAGTCTCAATCCTTGTTCTCCTGGATCTATCTTTCTTATAAAACAACTTAGTGGGCTGGAATGCTTGCGATGGAAATACGTCTCAATCCTTGTTCTCCTGGATCTATCTTTCTTATCAAAATAAACTCCACGCCGGGAACATTCTCATAGCGCGGCCGTCTCAATCCTTGTTCTCCTGGATCTATCTTTCTTATTATGATGTTTGTTTTGTATGAAGGTAGTGCCTTCATCAGCGTCTCAATCCTTGTTCTCCTGGATCTATCTTTCTTATCCACACCAACCCCATCTCACCCAAAAATCAAGCAAATACAGGGTTTTGTTAACCATTCTTTACCGCACACAAGCCAAACACCCATGTGCATTTTCCACAATCAAACATGCATCGGAACGGCAATTGTATATCCATTTGTGACAACTCCATCCCTTGCGGAAATATTGGCAACACACCTTCCATAATAAGGCCGGATATCCCTGCCCTTAAACAATGCCCCTGCCTGCACGAATAAGACCGGCTTTTTAAAGGGAATTTCCGTATCTGCGTACTCCCGATCCAGCTTCCCGTACTTAACGAAGGTCTTATACCACCCTTCTGTGGGGTCTTCTGCGGCCGGAACGAAATTTGACAGCGCCAGGTATGCATTCGCATTTTCTCCATATGTATTTAATTCATCTTCATCCAGAGAAACTAATGTAAATGCTCCTTTTCCCGTTGACTTATTTTTTCCGATTCCCAGCATGCACATGATCTTTAAGACTTCTTCTAAAACAGGAAACTCCAGGGAGCTTAAGATGTACAGGTCATAAGTTTGTCCTGCTTCCGCAAACGCTTCATCTTCTGTGTAAAGATTTCCGCTATTCTCCGTTCGGGTCACCGTCCCCGCTTTCCGCGATACCATATTATGGATAACCGTCTGCTCCCTTATCCCGTCATCGGTCAGGCCTGCCGTGAATCCATTAAACTCCCCTCTTATAATTTTTTCAAACCATTTCCGTTCGACAAAGCGGGCAGCCTTCAGTTTCTTACGGTTCTGATAAGCGTTTCGGCGTTCCTCTTTCTTCTCCATCGCCCGGTAATCAACTGCGGTATCGCGTATGCCAAGGGGCAGGGGAAGCGTATCATGAGGAAATGCATTGGAAAAAATAATTTCCGGCTTGTTTTGCTTCATCTCTTCCAGCAGCGCTTCCAATGCATCTTCCCCAAAGCAATACCGATAACTCCAGCAGAATGCGCCAAAAAAGGTGTCGCTCTGCAGAGCAGATGAGAAAGAGGAAACCGGGCGAATTACCGCACGATACAGCTTCATTTTATCACCTCAACATCCTTCCATTCCCCATTAAACTTTACCTGCCCATAGCCCCTGGAACCGCTTCCGCCTAAATAGGAATTTTCTACCAACCGCAATGCATTTTCAACGTGCTTTTTCATCTTATTCTCATCGTCATCATCGAAAATCTGCAGAAGGATTTCCAGTGTAAAGGTAAGGCCTGCAGGAATCCGTTCCATAAATCTTGGCGACTCGGCAGTACCTGAATTGCGCCGGATCATATTCTCTGCTTTTAATTCCAGATATCCTCCTCGCTCCAGAGGCAGGCTGCGGATTTTCTCCCTGGACTCACTGGTGAACACAGAATCCCGCACAATTATCCGCGTCGGTGCGCTGTATGCCTTAGGATTCTTATGTGCGCCAAATATCGTACATATGGGACAGTCCCGTTCTCCACATTTGCAGGGTTCGGAACCGCTCATTCTTCCCAGCGCCCTTTCCAGCTGCGAGCGCATTTTCCCCTTCAGACTGGAACCTGGCAAATACGGTTCGCCGGTAATTGGATTTTTTATCACCTCGCTGTCAGCGCCTCCAATTCCCATCTCATTGCTGGCTCCCCGAATCGCAAGACCGGTAACTAATGTAATCGTCCCTTCATATTTACAAATTTTACGCAGCTTCATCTTACTCCTCCTAGTTCTTTTCTTTAGGCAAATACGCAACAATCGCTTCAAAATGCTTTAAAAAGGCGTCCAGGTCTTCCACATCATGAACTGCCTTAACATTCCTTTCAATAAACTCGCCAAAAAGTTCGCTTACCGTGTCCCGGCTTTCCGCATAACGGACAAATGGAATCAAGCGGTTAAGTTCTGCTTCTGCTACCGCAAAACAATTATCTTTTCTTCGAACCAACTCCCGGACTTGGATCGTATATTCATAAAATTTCCGGATTTGGCTCCGCTTGTTTTTCTTTCCCTTCCCATCATCGGAAAGATCATCTGCAATCTGCTTGGAGTATTGGACAATATACTCTTTTTTCATATGCCGCTTTTGTCCATCCCCTTCGTAATACCCTCCGGAAAGATAACCGGACGGCAGGCGCTTCGGCGCAGTCTGCTGCTGCATCCGGCTGTTATAACCTTTGTTCCTGTCATTGTAAGGATATGCCATAATTACCGTACCTCCCTTGTCAGATTCATTGCATAAGCCACCGTTGATTCTGCAAAATATAGATTCTTCTTAATTATTCGTAAATCCGCCGCGTTTTCTGTGAGAGCAGCGATATAGTCCATAAACCACTTCACCTCTGCGCTGCTGTCCTTCCGCTTCTCCAAATCGCTGTAGTTCCGCTGCCGGTCATAATGAAACAGCGGTTCAAACATCAATGCCATCACATCGTGGCTCAGGAGAAAGGCTTTATACATCCGGCTGTACTGGCCAATCCTTCGCAGAGCCGATGTTCCGACCACGCCGTCGGCCAGCAGAGCTGCTGCCTTTTTCCCGATTTCAAGCTGCTCCCGAAGGTTCTCCCAGGAATAAATCTCACCCATAAAGCTTATCCCATTTTTGCCCTGCTTTTGCGGATACAGAAGCGGCTGTGCCGTATTCTTTACCTTCTTCAGCGCTCCCTCGCTCAATTCCGCCAGATTGGCAATGTGTTCTTTCGGATAAAACACACTGACTGCCGCAGAAATGGTCAGCGCCGGATTCCCAGCTGCAAAACGGGAAAATTCTTTTGCAATCCGCTCTGCCAGAGACGGCATCACATCCCATGGCCCGATAAGGAAAAGGTCATCGCCTCCGGAAAATATGCTGTAGACATTTCGAAATTCCGGTTCCTGAGAAATCAGCTGATTAATATAGCCGGAAAAGAAAATCTCCAGAAGCCGGGACATTGTATTTACCCTGGAAATTGTCCCGAAATGCTTCTTGCCCTGCCGCAGTCCATCCGCAAAAATATATCCCAGGTTATCCACATCTGCTTTCAATATGCCTAAGCGGTGTACTCCTTCCGCCCTCTCGGCAATGTCCGAGAACGTAAGTGTTTCTCCCTGTTCATTTACCGGGATATGGTTAGCCATATACCGAACCTTCAGCGGAACAGAGGCGTGAACAGCTTCCTGCCCTTCGCCATTAATCTGTTCAACCAGAAATGCATCCCTGTCCGAAATCTTTCCGTCAAGTCTTATCCAATAATTTCCATATATATGATACGCACCGGGAACTTGCCTGTCATAATAAGAAATGTATTTCGTCCTGGGAAGCTTTCCTCCGATTTCCGTATGTACCCTGCAGTTTTCACAGTAAAGGTCGTCTTTTCCCATTAACTCGCTCTGGCAGGATGGGCATATCCGCTTTCCTCCAAGAGCTCTGCTCAAAACGAAGGCATCTTCATCCCATTTTCCTTCTTTAATCAGACACTGGGAAAATGCCCTGCTCTTTTTCTCCCGCAGCAGCTCGGTAATTTCCGTCACCGTCTCGCTGTAAAATTCCAGGCCCCTCTCGCCTACAGGAAGCCACGCCAGATGAATGGCAATCTGCCCTTTAAACTGGTGCAGGAAATCCTCATCAATCTGCTTTTCAATGGCTTCCAAAAGTGCATCAGCATCCTTGCAGTTGGGAAGCAGGATATAAAATTTGCCGCCGGTCTGCAGCAAAATATGGTTCTGGGTAAGTCCAAATTTATGGATAATCTCCTGCGCAATTACGGATACAACAATATCCACGTAAAATGACCTGGCCCGCAGCCGTTTTGCAACACCTGACTCGCTGACTCTTGCCACAGAAAAAACGTACTTTTGTATGCCCGAAAAATCACTGACAATCAGCTTCGCCCAGTTCTCATCCTTAATCTGTTTCCACTCTTCCAGGCAGTCAACAGACTGACAGATACAGGCCACGATTGCCGCGGCTATCCTTGATTGATTGTAAAGAGAAATATCTTCGCCTTCATAATCCGATGCGGTCACGCACCATGCGTACTTTCTTAGCAGTCCATCGAACCGGACAATAAAGTTTTCCCAGCTTTCAGGAGGATTCTCTGCCAGTTCCCTCATCCCTCGGTCAAAGCCATTTTCCAATTCACTGATGCCCTGCTCCATGTCCAATGCCTCAGGGAATGCAAATTCCGGCATTTCCGGGTGCAGGCTGTAATGGCGCTTTTGGGTTTTCGCCCCGTCCGTCACCGTCACTCTGGAAAATACACTGGTCAGGTTTTTCCCCAGTGCAGTGCGCTCCTTTTTCTCCGACTCGCAGAGTGAAAGCCTGTACCCGTAATCCACCAAATCACAAATTTCCCTCACGGACTGGTCTTTTCGCAGAATACGCAGCAAAAAGGCAGTATCCATGTAGCCGTCTAACAGCATTCTGTACTTTTCAACTAACGCTTCCTGCCCCTTTTCATACAAACGGTCAATATTGGCCAGCCACGCCGCAAATATCGGTTCTCTGATCCTTTTCATTCCGCGGTCTCCTTTTGTTCTTTTGCCAGCCCGACTGTCCCAAATCCTCTGGCCGTGCCTTTGCCTATCCCAAGCATCTCCGGGATATAACAGTTAATCTTAAATTCTCCAGTAAATCCCATCATTTTTTTCTGTTTGTACCATACTTCCGCGCTCTTTAACTTATGGCTCGCCTTCAGCTGCCCTTCAATCTGAATGTCAAAGGCTTTGCATAATGATAAGATATTTCCGATTAAAATCCGACTCAGCAGTTCATCCCGCTCCCCGTCACCGAGGCCCAGATAAATTTTGTAGTTTTCCTGATTCAATGCCAACCAGGGCGTCAAAAAACGATAGGAAGCTTCCGTCTTCCTGTCACCTAATGGACGGGCAGAAAGTTTTATATCCAAAGCGGTGTCCCGGTAAATATTTTTCCCAATAGACAACTCCGTCTGCGTCATCAAATGAGGATGGATGCTTCGAATCCCATCCTCCGCAGCCACCACCACTGGAGTGCCTTTTAATACCTTATATTGAATCAGAGGATACCGATAGATATCTTTGCCCTCTGATGTGTGGTTATGCAGGCAGCTGTCCTGCTGATCCAGGTCGGCAAAAAATCCTCTGACATTTTTGGCCTCATAGGAACCCAAATGGATGTTTTTATAAGAAGCAGTCATTACCCGTATATTCTTTACCATCTAATACTCCAATTCCTGCGGAAAAAATTCTTCACTATCGTAATCATAATGCAGCGGAACTACCGGTAGTCCTAATTCGTAAGCTGCATTTAATGTGCTGATGCAGATTGAACTAAGGCCCGATAAATACAAATACACTGTACGCCCGCTCACCTGGCTCAAAACGGCCTTTGCATGATCTTTCTGCCAGGAAAAATCAAACAGCTTATCATCAGGAACCTGCTCAAAAATAACGGTTCCCTTCATTCCTCTATGCCGTCCTGCGCAGAGGATATAGTCTTCCCTATCCTCAAACCGATGCCCCGTTCCTTTCCACTGCACATTCTGCGGAATATATATCTTCTTAAATTTATCGTAATGCCATGCGCTTACTTCTATATTCAATTCCGCTGCGGCCGATAGGGCTGCCAAAAGTTCAATCAACAGTCCTACAGTCACATACAAATCAATCTTCTGTCCCTTGTATGGGGTTAACTTCTCCACTGCCCAGGACCGGGCAGCCTGCGTGTCCTGAAATTCATTAACTCCAGGAATCTCATAATAATCCTCTGGGAAAATATAGGAAGAATATCTTCCTCTTCCATTATCTGCTAATCCAATTTGAACCGTTTCCATCTCTTTTCCCTGTCCCTTTATTCAATATTATACTATATATCCAATAAAACTCAATGTTTCTGTCAAAAATAGCTAAACATTCAATCAAGTATTCCAGTCTGCTTTACAACAAATATTTTCAGATTTCTACTGTCTTCATGAAGATTCCGCCTAGCGGAATCTCCGAATCAGATCCGGCTGGCGCTCCGGATACATCCGAAAACATATACGCATTCACTCCACCTCCTGGATTTCAGATTTGTATGCGGGGTCAGTCAAGAAGATCTGACCCCAAAGAAAGAACAGCACCGCCCAAGGCTCCAATCAAGCCTCCGGCCGCCGCACCAACAGGTGCCAAAGCAGGAAACACCGCGCCAAAACTGCCGCCGATCCGGGCGCCCAAAGTCCCGCCAGTTGCAGATGCCCCAACCGCACGAACCAATGCATCACTAACATCCTTCATATGCTTTCCTCCTTGTATAATCCGCTTTCATTTGCGTTCCGTATTAATTACAGTTATATAATACTTGTTTTCCTCCTGCGCTTCCAGCCGCTCAGGGTAAAAAAAAATTGATTTTTTGCAGCTGCGCCTCTTGCATTTCATATTCATTACATTTTACTGGAAAAGCCCGAAACCAACGCAATTATGCGAGGTATCGAGCTTTTGCTTAACTATCGGAAACAGGAAAATTCCCTATTCCCTTCCTTTATTAATAAAGTGCTTCGATAAATTCATTAAGTGTCTTTCCCGTTGAATCAATTCTGCTTGTTTCATGGTCCCAAAAGACAACTGTACTATCCTTCAAAGAGTAGCAGATATAATTGCCAAACGGATCAATTCCAAACGGAATTAAATCACTGTCATTAATTACAGCAAACGCAGTAAATACCGAGTCGGTATCTCGTTCGTTGCGGTTGAACGAAAGAATCGACCCTAAAACTCTTTCATTATTGCCAACCATAAAATTGTAACTTGATGGTGTGGCGGCGTTTGCATTCAGAATCAAATCCTTTAATTCTGCTGGAAAAGAAATTTTTCGTTCATTCTCAATCTCTGTAAACACATTTTTATCATCCACATCAATTTTATATTTCCATATAATTTCCATATTAATCTCCTATCTGTATGCTGCCCCGCCGCCCCATATGCTGCGACCACCTGTATGGCGGCAAATATTATGCTCCGCAGCATCTACGAGCTGCATTTTTCCCTGAATTTCGTTATGATGCCAAGTCAATCCTGAGATCCGCGGCTCACCATTTTTGATCTGCTCGAGTTGGCGAGGAGTGAAATTCTTTCCCAATTCTGGATTTATTTCAATCTTCTTTGCAAGTTTTTCTGTACAATACTTAAACTGCGCTGTATCAGAAGCGGTGCGTAAATCCTTTGGTAACATGGTATCAAATTTACTGTCGAATTTAGGGAAAACACCTTCAGATTTTACACCATTAACCATGAAAGCATGCTTTCTATATTCAACATTTGTACCTGGATATTTTTGTCCTGAAAAACCTTCATTGATTGTAGTAATATGCCTTGGCGATTTTACTTCATTTTTAGTGTTCTCAAAAGCCTTTGTTGTTTTACCAATATCCTTCCCAGACCTTGTGACTTCTTGTATTTCCTTAATTGCAAACGGATTCATTACATCACCTCTTTCTTAAGATACTTATTCCAAGTATCAAGGTAATCTGCTGGTTTATGGTATCTTTCAATTTGCTCTCTTAAGATACATTCAATGGCCATATTCTGGTTAAAAGAGTCAAAACTTGCAAGAAGTGCATCCTGCGCATAGAGGAATACATCTTTCCATTCTTCTAAAGAATCCGCACTTTCTGCATCCTTTTCAGTAGAGGAATCACAAATGAGCTCATAGATAACAGGACTTATGCTATTCAAGGAACAAGTGCCATTAATATGAAATGCTCTTAATGCTTTTATCTTAACATTGGTAGGAATGTTCATTCCTACCACCATTTCTGTTAATTTACCAACACTCATGTCAAGAGCTTCTCCCGCATTTTTCTTCAGAAGATTAAGAATTAACGCCTTTTTTTGTTCACTGGAGTAAGCCCCGGAGTATGACGATGTCTTTTTATAAGAATGGTCCTCTCCTTTGAATTTTTCAATTTTGCATAGAACTGGTTCGATCCAATCATTTTGATATACAACAGCAACACCTTTAGGAAGTTTGGCAATCTCATCAAGCTGATTATCTTTTAAACCAGCTGACTTTCCAGCAAGGCGGCGATCCTGTTCGTCAGGCAGACGCATAATGATTTTTGTGTTTGTATTTCTAATTGCAGAAATATCAACTGCGTTCGGGGACTGGTCTGCAATAATAAACCCTTCTCCGTATGTTCTTGTATATTACGGTAAAAATGTACCCCTGTTCCGGAGGAACGGATACCGGAAGCCCGGAGCTATGATACCGTGAGTCCGGAACAGGGATACCGCACTTAATTAATTGTTACCTGCGAGTTTACTCGC
>JAGHER010000194.1 GCA_017889125.1 Lachnospiraceae bacterium | reverse complement strand
TTGACCTGTATCCAGAAAAACAGAAGGATGGAAACTGGATCAGGAACATGGTGTTCAATTTTCCGGTTCCTGTGAATGGGCAGGAAGTAACAGAACTGCCCTTGGAATCCGGGACAATGCTCGAGACGGTGTGCCTCTTGAGCAACCGAAAATCAAAGCCTGACACTCATGTGGATCTGACCCTGGATATGGAAGACTATTACAGGATAAAAGATCAGGAGAAACAGTCAAATAAATAATACACTGAACTTAAATCGGCAGCTGCTGATGCGTAAGAGCATTGGCAGCTGCTTTTTGCTGTGAACACTTAGCGAAGCGCCAGCTGAGCTTAGTGAGAACGCACATCGCGAACCTTAGCGAGGCGAAGCCGAGGTTAGTTGAGCGATGTTTCCGGCAGAAGGATTTAAGGGAGGCGGTGATGCCGTTGGATTGAAGGTCAACGGTTTGAAGACAACAGCATTTCTACAGTAAATATTCTCTAAAATATAAGCCTGCTTGAGTATATGTTTCAAGTAGCTCTTGTTTTTTCGCTTCAATCAATTCTGGTTCAGCGCCAAACAACACCTCGTAGACAGCCAAAGCTTTCTTAAAGTGCGTGGTAGCTTGTGGCACATCGCCGGTCACCAGGCAGATGTTGCCCATAGCTTCCTGTACGACTGCATAATCACCGGACACATCGGAGTTATATTCTTTGATAATATGAGCCAGTTTCTGTAATGCAGACAAGCCGAGTTGTGGTTCGCCCATATCTGTAAGCAGTACCGCATAGCTTGTAATCTGCGGAATACTGTCGTGATAGGGCACTAAGCCATATTGTTCAAGAAAGTGAATTCCCGTTTCCATATGCTGCTTTGCCAGTTCCAGTTTACCGATCGGCTTGTACAGACCGCCAAGGTTTGCATGAAGATTCGCTGCAAGGAGGGCGTTCTCTGCGGTCACTTCGAAAATCAGTTCTACAGCTTCCTTTTCCAGCTTGATTGCCCTTTCTGGTTTCTTTTCATAAGCGGCACAGAAATCCAAAAGCAGCGCACGGTCAGAAGCAGAACCAACGGTGTTGTCTTTCAGCATAGAAGTTAGCTTCGCTAAAATCAATTTCATTCCCTGTTCATAGCCATATTTCTGCATATACGGGAAAGCATCTTCCAGAAAATGAAGATAGATTGTAGTATCATCTTTTTCAATCAGGATTACGATATTTTCAATGGTCTGGAACAGCTGCTTATAATTAAGAAATTTCTTCGCCATGTCGCAGACAAATTTCCTGCAAGCTATTAAGCAGGGTACGACAGTTCTGGATAGAAGGTTTGTTTTCTGTAATTGCCACTTCTTGAATCATCGGATGCAAAGTAATCGCATGACCAGGACTTTGTTTGTATAAATCCTTTTTCCACCAGATCATTGATGGTATTCATATTCCGAAGCAACAACTAGCTTGCAAACACACGAGAATTGATGCCAGTTGTTGGTACAAATACCATGTTTCGCATAACATCCTGTTCGTCACTGGCAAGCTGATATAAGGAAAACAGTGTATGAATATGGTCATAGTAAGTTGCCTTATGGCTCTGTCCATCCTTGGTAATACCGATTTTATCGTCGGCATCCAAGGATGTTTTTCTTCCTTCAGCTTTTTCAGCAAATCCCGTGGCTCCAAAATCCCCGTTTCAAGTAAACGTGCCGCCAGTTCTACAGCCAAAGTGTGGCTGTGAGCCGTATCAATGATCTGCTCCAAAACATCCTGATATTTTTCAGAATCCGAGAAGAAACAACCGGCGAGGGATAACAACGCCTGCATATCTGTAATTTCAGTTACTTCCATAGAATCGTAGTTATTAAATCTGCTGCGAGTTGTGAACAGCATACGACAGCGATATTTCATCACAACAGAAAGAGTGCTGTCCTGAGAAGCCGTAGTATTAAAATTATCTACAATAAACAGCGTATCTTCTTTCAATGTACGTAGGAAGCGATTGTGTTTACGGAAGCGTTCCTGTTCGCTGTCATTCGGAAGATCATCGGCAAAGTACATTTCGGCAATATCCTGCATCAGATTGCCGGTGTAGGTCAGATACAGGACATTGGTGTATTCCTTTCGATGTTGCTTTGCATAGGCTTTTTCAAGTTCGCTCTTACCAATACCGGCAATGCCATGAAGAAATATCTTTCCATGTTCCAGCAACAATCCATGAAGCATTTCCAGTTCTTTTTCATGTCCGCAGAAATATCGGCAAGGCTTTGGTGCTCCTTCATCAGCAATGAAATCACTGAGAATCGGAGAAAGCTTTCCGTCAGCGAGGAGATTCTTTACCTTTGGGTCACGTTTGATAAATTCACGTTCCATGCCGAAGCAGAGAATATCTGCAATAAATAAAGCTTCTTCGTGTTCTGTGTCACAAGGATAATAACGAGAACACTCTTTTTTTACACGCTCGGAAATAGTATCATCTTGCACCAGCAAGCGATACAATTCTTGTGTAGCCATTGAACTGTCATACATAAGAGGCAGAACACCGTCCTCCAAATCTTCTGCCAGTTTTTCTCGATTGCCCACCTTGGAATAAAACTGTGAAATTTTCGGACTGATTTTTGCCTGTCCGGTGAACCAACGGCAGATTAACGCCATATCAAATGCAACAGAATCATCCAGTTGGTCAAAGAAAGAGCTGAATACATCCTCCAACAATTCGGTTTGACTTGTATTATACTCGTCGCTGATGAATCGACGAACAATGGTCATGACTGAACTGGAATCATATCTTTCCATGAACAGACCTCCCTTCGAAAAGTAGTCAATTTATGCTCAATCTACGCTCAATGAGTTTTCGCTTTTATTAGCTTAAAATGAACGTAGATTAAAAAATCTTTCTGCTAAGCATTATATCACATCTTGCAAATAGGAGAAAGAACAGCAGATGACTTGAAGGGAGGGAAGCTCGTGGAACAGAATATAGCATTTGAACGATGCATTGATTTTCTGAATCGTATGATTGAAAAGTACGGCGATGAGCTTCTCCGGGAAATTCAGGACATCGAAGAAACAAATGAAAAACAGAAAGAAGCAGGTTAACCAGAGTTTAGAGGTGTCCATATCGGGCACCTTTTTTCTATATCGTGTGTCTTCCCTATTGAGATATTGAAAATCTATGTTATAATAAAGTTGGGACAAATAATTTCAACTGTAATAAATGAGTCGAGAATACATACGGAGGCAAAGAATATGGATAGTAGAAAACGTATGGGGAAAGATAAGGATGGAGTGATATTTCCTGTTGCTCCAAATCTTTCCGAAATGAGTGATAGTTATTTGAATTTTATAGAAGAAATCAAAAAAGAGATTGAGAACCAAAGACTAAAGGTTGTGCTGAATGCTAATTCCAGTATGATTTGCCTTTACTGGAATATTGGCAGAGCCATTCTGCAAAAACAGGAAGAAGAAGGCTGGGGCGCTAAAGTTATTGACCGTATGGCGAAAGACTTGAAAGATGCATTTCCGGATATGTCCGGTTTTTCTCCACGAAATATAAAATACATGAGAAAATTTGCAGAGTGTTGGACTGATTTTGAAATTGTGCAACGGGTCGTTGCACAAATACCATGGAGAAGTAATATTTCTCTGATGGACAAATTATCTGATGAAGAAAGTCGTATTTGGTATGCACATAAAACAATAGAAAATGGTTGGAGCAAAACCATACTTGATATGCAGATACAAAGTGGATTGATTGAGCGTACCGGAAAAAGCATCAATAATTTTCCTGTTGCTCTACCACCTGCGGATTCGGATATGGCAAATCAGATTTTCAAAGATCCGTACTTGTTTGATTTTCTTGGTACCGATATGCCAAGGCGTGAGGTGGAGATTGAACGTCAGCTGACGGAACATATCCAGAACTTCCTTTTGGAGTTGGGACAGGGGTTCGCATTTGTTGGCAGACAGGTACATTTGGAAGTAGGTGGAGATGATTTTTATATTGATTTGTTGTTCTACCACTTAAAACTTCGCTGCTATGTAGTAATTGAATTGAAAGCCTGCGATTTTGAGCCTGGATTTATCAGTCAGCTCAATATGTATCAAAATGTAGTGAATGATATTCTCCGCCATCCGAGTGACAATCCGACCATTGGATTGCTTCTTGTCAAAGGTAAAAATCAGACTGTTGTTGAGTATTCTCTTGCAGGATACCAGAATCCGATTGGCGTGGCAGAGTGGAAAAATCAGATGGTAAAAACACTTCCGGAAGAACTGAAAAGCAGCTTACCGTCTATTGAAGAAATTGAAAAAGAACTGGAATAAATTGTGCAACGACCCGTTGCACAATTGCATATCACCCTTGGATGGAGGTGGATAAGAATTGAAAACAAGAAGATGTTACATATATACACGAGTATCGACCTCGATGCAGGTAGATGGATATAGCTTGGATGCACAAAAAGATAAGCTAAAAAAGTATGCAGAATTTCAGGATATGATGATAGCCGGAGAATATTCTGATGAGGGTAAATCCGGAAAAAATATTGATGGACGTTCGCAGTTTGTGCAGATGTTAAAGGATATAGAAGCAGGAAAAGACGACATTGATTTTGTACTGGTATTTAAACTCTCACGTTTTGGCCGAAATGCAGCCGATGTACTTAGCTCCCTGCAACGTATGCAGGATTTTGGAGTTAATCTGATCTGTGTGGAAGATGGCATTGACAGTTCCAAGGACAGCGGTAAATTGATGATTTCTGTATTATCTGCTGTTGCTGAAATTGAACGAGAAAATATTCTGGTTCAGACTATGGAGGGACGCAGGCAGAAAGCTCGTGAAGGTAAATGGAACGGCGGATTTGCACCGTATGGTTATAAACTTGTGGATGGATACTTAGAGATTGAGGAAGATGAAGCAGAAGTTATTCGAATCATTTACGATAAGTATGTAAATACCACGATGGGAGCAACGGCTGTTGCTGCATATCTTAATGAACATGGATATGAGAAAAAGAAACGTCAGAACAATACATTGGATATGTTCTCGGCACATTTCGTTAAGTTGGTTTTGGATAATCCTATTTATTGTGGAAAGCTTGCCTATGGACGAAGAAAAAATGAAAAAATAGCGGGTACAAGAAACCAGTACCACATTGTAAAACAGGATGAATATCCGGTTTATGATGGTGTACATGATGAAATCGTTTCAGAAGAACTCTGGCAGTTGGCACAGAAGAAACGTCAGCAGACAGGTGTAAAATCAGAAAAGATCTATAATCTGGATCACGAAAATATTCTGTCAGGTATTCTTCGTTGCCCGGTATGCGGGGCTGCTATGTATGGCAATGTAAACCGCAAGAAGAAAAAAGATGGGACGTTGTATAAGGATTATTACTACTATGCCTGTAAACATCGTACTACGATAAATGGTCATAAATGTGGCTATCGTAAACAATGGGGGCAGGAAAAGATAGACTCTGCTGTAGAAGAAGTAATCAGAAAATTGATAGAAAATCCGAAGTTTGAGAATGCGATTCGAGAGAAGATTGGTTCCAGAATTGACACGGATGAATTGGAAAAAGAGCAGGAACAGCTTCGTAAAAAACTTCGTCAGCTGAACGGTGCCAAGTCAAGGCTTGGTCAGCAAATGGATGCATTGGACATATCTGATAAATATTATGACCGTAAGTATCAAGATATGGAAGAACGTCTGTATAAGCTGTATGAAGATATTGATTCGGTTGAAGTACAGATTGAAGAAGTAGAAACCCGAATTTTAAATGTGCGTCAGCAGAAAATTTCAGGGGACAATATCTATCAATTCCTTCTGTATTTTGATAAACTATATGATAAGTTCATGGATGCTGAGAAGAAGACATTTCTTAATAGCTTCATTGAACAAGTCAACATTTTTGAAGAAGAGCAGCCGGATGGCCGCATTCTGAAGCACATTAAATTCCGATTTCCTGTTTATTTTGACGAAAAGGAGATACAAGAATTGAGTTGGGACAATGAAACAACAGTCGAAACTGTGTGCCTCTTGAGCAACTGAAAATGCGCGGGCAATGAGCCAAAGTCAGAGCTTGCTTCAGACCTTGGCGAATACTGCGGAAGCCTGACACTCATGCGGATCTGCCCCTCATGCGGATCTGCCCCTGGATATGGAAGACTACTACAGGATCAAGGATCAGGAGAAACAGTCAAATGTCCTTTCGAATCAAATCAGAAATAAGTTAGGTTTCTATTCTGGTATTTACATGACAAATTCATTTTTGTTGTTCCGGTCATCTATAAATGCGTCATACGGATATGTGCCCGCATAGCTGTCTGGGTAAAGTTTGACGTATTAGTCTCTTAATTTTATTCTCAGCCTTCTCACTGAGGTTCCGGCAATTGAGTCGCTGCCAGATTCAGTGATTTAAAGAATTCCTGCAAGACTGCAATGGTACTGAGAACGTCCGATTGAAGAACAATATCTTTAAATACAGTGATCTGATCTTTCCATCTTACGTTATACAAGCTGTTGACCTTTGCAGACAAGCTGATGATGAACCATACTTCAGCTTGGTCGTTTGCTATGCATTTCCCCAATATGCTGTCAAAGGCCATCCAGTGAGTGTTGAGGACGGACTCGGTGGATTCCAATGGTTGGTATGATCAGATTGGAGGAGATGACAGTCTTCTTTTAGAAGTAATCTTGGATCGCATCAAGCATGACGCATACAAGATCAACATTATCCCAGCAGATCCAGCGAATTACAGATCGATATTAGCTTTATGAAAATGTTTTTCTATATAGCATTAATAAAGAAAGAGGTGTATAATAGAGAAAAATGTCGAATTTTGCAAATGAGAATTGCAGTACTAGGAGGTATTGAAATGTCTGATTTGTTAGGTATAATCGCTCCTCTCAAGAAATTCTTATCAAAAACTGAGGAGAAAATTTGTGTTCCTTTAAGCAGTAATGATAAAGAAATATTATCTCTAAGCGCAGATCGTATTTACACTATTCCTGATTTTCAACGAGAAATTCGTTGGGGGAATGATAATGTTGCTCAATTGATTGATGACATTGATTCCGGTCCAAAATATTTAGGAAATGTTATTCTAACGCAACATTCGGATAACTTATTTTCCATAATTGATGGACAGCAGCGAATTACTATTTTGACCATGATACTTTTATGTATTAAAAAGTATTATGATGAGCAAATAGATGTTTTTTCTCCATGTAAACTTGAGGTTGAGAGCTTTTTTGAATTTTCTAATATTTTGTTAAATAATTTCCCTCAAGATCTTTTAGAAGAGAAAACTGTAATTCAATCCGATAAGTTGCATCAGCGTTATAAATATTATCATTTGTATCAATATATTTTAACCCATCCTGTGATTACTGATCAGATTAGAGCAGAAAAATTTTTAGAAAACCTAGGAAAAAGTACTATTAACATTATTCTGAATAAATCGACAGATATTGGGGATGGAATTAGATATTTTATTGATGTTAACCTGAAAGGAAAACAACTAGATACTGAAGATATTTTCAAAAGTTATTTGTTTAAATACGATTCTGGTCAAGAGATAAGAGATGAGTGGTATCGATTTAAAGAAAATGCGACTCAAGCGGATATACACAAAATGAACTATCCATTGCTCAAGTTCCTTGAACACTACTTTTATTGTGACTTGTATAAAAATCCTAAATATAGAGGTTTGGAGTTTGGCGAAGATTTTTTAGTTAAAAAAGAATTTAAAACACGAGAAGAAAACCCTAAAACGTTTCGTGAAGGAATACATATTATTGAATTAATCCGGAACAAATCATATATGCTGCGCTCTCTTCGTAATCTTAATTCCGCTATTGAGTTTATGATTGAAATTGTGGAGAGTCGTTCGTCAACACAAAGATTTGAAACTTATTTTTATTATTTGAATAGGAAGGATAAGAAAGAAAAGCTGGATCAAGTTGAGATTAAAATAATTCATAATATTATGGGAAAAGTTCTAAAAGACAGTAAAACTTTACCAAAAGCCTTAATCATGAAATATATCCTTTCTACTCTTTTGAATAAAGAATTACAATCGCAAGCAACTCTTCAAAAAATTTACGGTGTATATGTTTTAGCTGTTTTGTTTACCGTGTTTGAAAATAAGAAAAGTAAAGATGTGTTATTAAGCGTGTTGAAAGCAGATGATGAAACTTGGTATTCAGAATTAATTAATCAAATTAAATCTTATTTTTTGCCGGAAAAAATTACTGATACACGGTTGCTTGCGCAGTACAAACTAGCTATGAATGAAGCGGAGGACGATTATCGATTTAGATGTAAGTCATTGGCGACATTATACAATTTCTTTAAAATTAGTGGAGATAAAGTATCAATTGTTAATGGGAAGGCAAAGAAGTTGTACGATTTTATTGAAAGCGATGATTCCTTTACAGTAGAACATTTTATTGTGAGTGATACTGATTCAAAAAAGACGAAACTTGTTTTGAATGGAAAAGAATTGGAATATGAATATGAGCAAAAATTCTATAAAAAATATGTGAATGGTCTTTTTAATTTTATATTTATTTCAAGAGAGCTTAATTCAAAGCTGAAAAACTATTGGCTTCCTTACAAAATGTCGCAAATAAATTGGGATGAATTAACCTGCGATTATTCTCGTATGTATTTAGAAAAAATCAGAGAATTATGTTCTAATATGGAGAATATTCCTCAAGACGAGACCCAATACAAAGATAAGCTGGACTTGTATTTTTCTCGCGATTTTAAAGATCAATATGTTGAGTTTGCTAGAATTATTCTAAAAGAGGTTATAGAAAAAATAAAAGCAGTATAAAAGCAACTGGGAAAATTTAAGAGAATTCTTTCGATTGCGACAGTATCAAGATTTTTCGCAAATTGATTTGGAGGACTTGACATGGATGAAGTCAGCTATGGAGGTTTTCTCAACGGTAGGTAGTGTAAATTAAGTTGTGTTTTTGGTAGAAAATGGCTCCTTTTTGGTAAGAATTTAGATATGACAATTCTTATCGAAAAGGAGGACGGAACGGGGAATTCAAACCGAAGCTCATTCCAGATATCAGCCAGATACCTCTGGTATTGAAGGAAAAGTGATCTCTCCTTATGCCCGTGGAATGAGCAGAAGGGACATCCATGACCAGCTCCAGGATCTTTAAGGGATTGAATTGTCTGTAGAGATGGTCAGCATGATCACAGATAAGATATTTATTTTGCCACACGGGACATACTTTGAGTCAATCCAGTCTGTACGAGTTTATGGTGGAAGGCTTTGCTTGCCGCTGCTCAGTTCCGCGAAAATCTCGGACATGGTTTTGAGTGCGAAGGGATTCTCTGCCGCTGTCCCAAGCTCGTTTTCCTGAATACGGATGCGGTAGACAAGTGTCAGATCCTTCATTGGACGATGTGGAATCTGCTTCAATTTTTCCTCATTTCCTTTCTGTCCGACAAGCAGGATAGAAAAGCGCGGTTTAACCGTCTCATAATCTGTTAAGTCTTCGACAGAAATGGCCGGGCGGTTATCATAAGCATCCGTTGTTTCGGGTCAAAAACAAATAGAACCAGCTACAGATCCTTGATTTTCAAGGTCTTTCTGTGTTGGTTCTATTATTACACAGTCATCACGCACGACAATGGTCTCTACCTTTCCTGTCCGTACATCATCCACCAAGCGGTTCCAAGCGGGACGGTCAAAAACCGTGCCAGTTTTTCCGTTATCCGCATAAACTTCGGACAGTCTGAGATACGGGCAGCCTGCCACGTATTCTTTGCATACATCAATCTGGTTCTCAAGGGAAGCTCCTTCATCCTGCTTGCCGCTGTTTTCTACGGAAAGTCTCGCATAAATGGCGGTGACATAGGACACCTGCCTGGTATCCGCCGTTACTTTTGGCTGACTGACGTTTTTTCTGCTTTTCCTTGCCATATTTTCCCCCTATGTTCAGCCGGCTGCTGCTGGCATTGTTTCAAATTCCTGGACATAACGAAAGATTGCTTCGTATTCATCTCGGTATTGGAATTGAATTTCAATTGCCTTGTTTTCGTAAATAAAAATCCGATCTACCAGGGAAATCAGCACACGCCGATCAAGTCTAGAAATATTTTTAAACTGAGCGAATGCCTGTACCCATGCGTGGTTCGTCATGCCGGTGACGGCAGGTTGTGTCTGTTCTTTTTTCAGACGTTCGATAACCTCTGTCTTTTCCTCAATCCTGGCAGTATAAGCATTGCGAAATTCCGTATATTCGCTTTTGGTAATGATTCCGTCTGCCAGATCCTCATAAAGTCGAAGTTTTAATTTCCGGTATCGCTCGATTTCTTCTTCGATTTTCACAATCTGTGCGTCATAGTTGAAGGCTTTCCGGTTCTCCATAGGAAGCCGCTCAATAAAGGCAAGCACTTGATCCAAATGCATAACGGTCTCAATCTGGTCATGAATTGTATGGAATACCACTTCCCGCAGACATAGTAAATATACTTTTTCCTGCATCGGGTTACGGTCTTGCGAACCATGCCCTGTTTACAGTCCCCGCAGTAAAGGAATCCAGAGAACAGGTAATGATGCCCGCTCTCATCAGCCGTCCACATATCCCGTTTGAGCAATTCTGACACCACCATAAAATCGTCCGGAGAAATCAGGGCTTCATGGGTAGATTCTGCGCAAATCCAGTCAGCTTCTTCTTTTAACCGGATATCGTGCACCTTGTGGTTGGGCGTTCCACGTTTCCCCTGGGGCAGATTTCCTAGATAGACCTCATTTTTCAGTATCCGTGCAATGGTGTTGTATTCCCATTGCGGCACATCTCGTCTGCGGAAAGCGGTTTGGAATTTTACCCTCTGCTGGCGCTTGTGCTCCATGGGGGTGGGGACGCCGCTTTGGTTGAGCCGTTGGGCAATCCGCAGAATCGGGAAACCATCCTTGAACATCCCGAAAATCATAGTTACAATCTCAGCGGCATCATCGTCCACTACCAGCCGGTTCTTGTCTTCCGCAGATTTCCGATAGCCATAGGGAGCAAAAGAACCGACGTACTCACCTTTGCGGCGCTTTACCTCCAGGTTGGTACGAATTTTTATGGAAATATCCCGGCAGTAAATGTTATTAACCAGGTTCTTAAAGGGCAGCGTGATTGCATCTGAAGCGTTTTCAGGAGCCAGGCTGTCATAGCAGTCATTAACGGCGATATAGCGGATACCCAGGGACGGAAAAATCTTTTCCAAGTAGTTGCCCGCTTCAATATAATTACGGGAGAAACGACTCAGATCTTTGCTCCGTCATCTTCATCGTAAATCTCCACCAGTTTCAGGTCTGGATGCCGGGAAATATACTCCACACAGATTGCCTTCTGGCTGGATATGGAGTTGCTTTCACCGTGTTCATTATCTTCACGAGAAAGCCTTGCATAGATTCCTGTTCGATAAATCTTTTCTGCCAAAAGAAAAACCTCCAATCTTTCCAATGTTTTGCCACAGAAAGACGGAGGCTGATCCCGTATATGAATTTTTGTTTTTGACCTGGTTTTATCTTACTATTTTGGCAGTCGTTTGAAAAGGATGTCAGCTGCCGGAAAGATACACGCTGTTAACGCGTTCCTCAATGGTAGGGCCTTTCGGCTGGAACGCCAGCTTCACCACAATGCCTCCGTCCAGATAGCAGTATGGATTGCGGATTTGCCGGATATAAGATTTCAATCGTTCCTCGTATCCGGCGTCTGGGTCTAAACGGATACTCTCGCGGTCAACCAGCTGTGAGCGGTCAACCGTCCGAGGATCAACATTTTTCATTTCTTCGATGGACTGATACGCCACATGATTTCCCCCTTCCATCTTATGATGCGGTTCATGCAAATAGTCATGACGGCCTCCCTTCAGGGGTTTGTTATTCTATACCTATTACGGGGATGGCTGTCCTTATCCATCCTGCATCTCTCTCTGTCGCTTGTATTTTCACCTGAGATAAAATATACTGTTATAGGGAAATGCTTTATTCGGCGTTTCCCTATGTGGATAAGGAGAGGATCGAATGCAGATTACGTGGCTTCGCATAAAGAATTTTAAGTCCATCCAGGATATGGAGCTTAACGATATTGAAAACGCGCTGATCCTGGTGGGGCAGAACAATACAGGCAAGACCTCTGTGGCCGATGCCGTCCGGGCGGCCTTTGGGGTGTACCAGGTGACGGAGGCGGATTTTAATGAAAAAAAGCAGAATATTGAGATTTCCGTGTCCCTGTCCCTGACGGAGGAGGACCTTCATCAGCTTCATGGTCGGGGGCGGGTCAGCGTCTACAAGCGGTATGCGGTGTGGGAGCGGGATTTTCGGGAAAAGCTTCCTTCCTATCAGAATGGGGAGCTGGCCTTTACTTGTGTTATCAACTGGAAGGGCGGTGTCCGCTACAGTGATGGGGTTAAGAAGGATAACCGGAAGATTCCCGAGGTCTTTCCGCAAATTTATTACATTGATACAAACCGGAACCTGGCTTCTTTCCAGGAGGATCTTTTCCTTTTCCGGGAGAATGAGCGGCTGGAGCAGCTTCGTCAGGGCCGCTGTATGTTTAATCCGGCCAAGAATTGCACCCGCTGCTTTCAGTGCATCGGGCTGATCAATCAGAAAAAGCCGGAGGAGCTGGATGTGTACGAGGCGGCCAGACTTTTGGAGTACAAGATGTACCAGCTGAATCTTAAGGATTTCGAGGAGCGGCTGAACTGGAATTACCGGAAGAATGGCGGCTGTGAGCAGATCAGCCTTTCTATCACCTGCAGCGACAAGCTGTTTCAGGTGACGGCGGAGACCTGTTTGGAGGAGCAGGGACGGGTCTGCCCCATTCAATATCTGAGCAACGGCATGAAGAGCCTTTATATGTTATCCCTGCTGGAGACCTACACCGATGATGATACCAGGATTCCCAGCATTATCATTGTGGAGGATCCGGAAATGTTCCTTCATCCTCATCTGCAGAAGACGGCGGGTCAGATCCTCTACCAGCTGTCCAAGAAGAATCAGGTGATGTTCACCACCCATTCTGCGAATCTCCTGGCCAATTTTACCACCAGGCAGATCCGTCAGGTGGTTTTGGATTCGGCCTACTATTCGGTGATCCGGGAGGATGCGGATATTGATGAGATCCTGGACAGTCTGGGGTACGGGGCCAACGATTTCCTCAATGTGGGTTTTGTGTTTATTGTGGAGGGGAAGCAGGATAAAAGCCGCCTGCCCCTCCTTCTGGAAAAGTATTATTCCGAAATTTATGACCGGGAGGGGAATCTGCAGCGGATTTCTATTATCACCACAAACAGCTGTACCAATATCAAGACCTATGCCAATTTAAAATACATGAACCAGGTATTCCTGCGTGATCAGTTTCTCATGATCCGGGACGGGGACGGGCAGGATTCGGAGGAACTGGCAGGACAGCTTTGCCGGTATTATCAGGAGAGGAACCTCCAGGATGCCGACCGTCTGCCCCGGGTTACCCGGAAAAATGTGCTGATTTTAAAGTATTATTCCTTTGAAAATTATTTCCTCAATCCGGCGGTGATGACGAAGTTGGGGATTGTGGAAAGCGAGGAGGCCTTTTATGAGACTCTTTATCAAAAATGGCGGGAGTATCTGTGCCGGATAAAGAGCGGACGGAAGTTGATCCAGGTGCTGGGGAGGGATTTCCAGTCACCGGAGGAGGTGAAGGACCATATGGAGGAGGTGCGGATCCACCTGCGTGGGCATAATCTTTATGATATTTTCTATGGGCCTTACCGGAAGGAGGAGACGGAGCTTCTCAGGCGCTATATCCAGTTAGCACCCAGGGAGGATTTTCAGGACATTCTGGATGCTGTCGAAAGCTTTCCTTTTTTTGACTGCCGCAGGACAACTTGACATTCGCTGCTATATGTTATACAATGCGTATAACAGACGAGCCAATGAAAGATGGTGAACATATGATATTAAAAATTGATTTTAACAGCGACGAGGCCTTTTACCTGCAGCTATGCAATCAGATTATCTTAGGGATAGCCACGGAGGCGTTCTGCGAGGGGGACCCGCTGCCGTCTGTGAGAACGCTGGCCGATCAGATTGGCATCAACATGCATACGGTAAATAAGGCCTACTCTCTTCTTAAGCAGGAGGGCTTTGTGAAGCTTGACCGGCGAAAGGGAGCGGTGATTTCGCTGGATGTGGATAAGCTCCGGGCAGTGGAGGAGATGCGCCAGGATTTAAGCGTAGTTCTGGCAAGGGGCATCTGCCGGAACATTTCCCGGGAGGAGGTACACCAGCTGGTGGATCAGCTTTATGATCTGTTTTTGAATGGCTCCCCGGATCAGCGGGAGTAAGGAGGATTTTCATGTTATGTGAGAAATGTAAAATCAGAGAAGCAAACATTAAATATACAGAAGTGATTAACGGAGTAAAGACGGAGCACAATCTCTGCTCCCAGTGCGCCAGGGAGATGGATTTCGGCCATTACTCCATCTTTGACGGGGAGTTCCCTTTAGGGAAGCTTTTGTCCAGCCTTTTAGGGGTGGAGGAGAGCAGCCAGAAGGAAGATAAGATGCAGCAGATCGTCTGCCCTGCCTGCGGCACCAGCTATCAGGAATTTGCCGACAGCAGCCGCTTCGGCTGCCAGGACTGCTACAGCGTCTTTGACCTTCTGATCCGGGATAAGATTAAGAAGCTTCAGGGAAGCGACAGCCATACGGGAAAGAAGCCAAGATACCAGAAGATTCAGCCTGTGGGCCATGTGGCGGAGGCGGCTTCCGGCAGCGAGACCGCGAATGCGGAGGAGCCTCAGCTTTCCGTAAAGGAGCAGTTAGAGGTACTGAAGGCCAGGCTGCAGGAGGCCATCCGCAAGGAAGAGTATGAGGACGCGGCCCAGTACCGGGATCAGATCCGGCAGCTGTCCAGAGAGGAGGAGACCAATGCTTAAGTGGTTTGAACAGACGGAGGATAAGGAGCCCAATGTGGTCAGCAGCCGCATCCGCCTGGTGCGCAACTGGGATCAGTACCGTTTTCCCAAGTCTCTTTCTCCGGCAGAGAGCGAGGAGTTAGTCAAGCGGCTGGAGTACGGCCTTAAGGATTTAAATGAGCTGGACGGGGGCGGCTACGAGTACGCCTACTTAGAGGAGCTGGATGAGCTGAGCCGCCGGGCCTTGAAGGAGCGGCGGATTTTAAATTCCAGTATTCTGGAGAAGAAGGAGACAGTGGGGCTTATCGTCTCCCGGGATGAGAGCGTCAGCTTGGTGTTAAATGGCGATGACCATATCCGCATCCAGCTGCTTGCCTCCGGCCTTCACTTAAATCAGCTGTGGAAAAAGGCAGATCAGCTGGACGATTATGTGAATGCCCGGTTTTCCTATGCCTATGATGAAAAGTACGGGTACCTTACCTCTTTTCCCACCAATGTGGGGACGGGGATGCGGGCTTCGGTGACTCTGCATCTGCCCACCCTTTCCATGGGAAAGAAATTTCAGAACCTGATCGGCGATATGAGCCGCTTCGGCGTGACCCTGCGGGGCGTCTACGGCGAGGGGAATGAGAATTACGGAAGCCTTTACGAGGTGGCCAATCAGAAGACTCTGGGCCTGTCAGAGCAGGAGATTATCGATCTGGTGGCCCGGATTGCCAATCAGCTGAACCGCCAGGAAAAGCAGGTACGGCAGCTGGCCATGAAGAATCATTCCTTAGAGCGGGAGGATGAGGCCTACAAGTCCTACGGCGTCTTAAAGTACGCCAGACGGCTGTCCGGGAAGGATGCCATGGTATTCTTGTCCCAGCTTATGGCGGCGGTGGATGACGGTCTTTTGAAATTCGAGGAGCCCTGCTCCATTTACCGGATGATGCTGGGCATCCAGACGGCCAACCTGCAGAAGCTTTCCCATAAGCCATTGAGCCGGGAGGAGCTGGATGTGGCCAGGGCGGCTTATCTGCGGAAGGAGCTGCCGGAGCTGCGGTGATGCAGGCTTCCGGTTCGATACCGGGCGGGGCAGCGCCGAAGCGGGAATAAAGTTTGAAATGTTGGAGGAATTTTATGATAGACAGATTTACAGCAAAGGCCAGGGAGGCCATCACCCTTGCGGTGAACGTGGCGGAGTCCCTGGGACATAATTACGTGGGCACGGAGCATCTGCTGATCGGCCTGCTTCATGAGGGAACCGGCGCTGCATCCAAGGTGCTTGCGGAGAACGGCGTCCGGGAGGAGAAGGTGCTGGAACTGGTGAGCCAGTTAATCTCCCCCAATCATTCCGTGGGCATGGCGGAGCAGAACGGCTACACCCCCAGCGCCAGACGGGTGCTGGAAAACAGCTACAAGGAGGCGGTACGCTTCCGGGCACCGTTAATCGGCACGGAGCATCTGCTGATTGCCATGATTAAGGAGGGGGACTGCGTGGCCTCCCGGCTGTTAAATACTCTGGGCGTCAGCGTTCAGAAGCTTTATATTGACCTGCTTTCCGCCATGGGCGAGGATGCTCCGGCGGGAGCCAGGGAGGAGCTGCAGAATGCAAGAGCCTCCCAGGGGAAGGCCAATACCCCTACGCTGGACAGCTACAGCCGTGACTTAACGGCCCTGGCTAGAGAGGGGAAGCTTGACCCGGTAATCGGACGGGAAAAGGAGATCCAGCGGGTGGTCCAGATCTTAAGCCGGAGAACGAAGAATAATCCCTGTCTCATCGGCGAGCCTGGCGTGGGCAAGACTGCCGTGGTGGAGGGCCTGGCCCAGATGATCGCCTCTGGCGATGTGCCGGAGACCATTGCCGAGAAGCGGGTGGTAACCCTGGATCTTTCCGGCATGGTGGCCGGTTCCAAGTACCGGGGCGAGTTTGAGGAGCGGATCAAGAAGGTCATCAGCGAGGTGATGGAGGACGGACAGGTGCTTTTATTCATCGACGAGATCCACACTATCATTGGTGCGGGCGGCGCGGAGGGGGCTATCGACGCCTCCAATATCTTGAAGCCATCCCTGGCCAGGGGAGAGCTGCAGCTGATCGGTGCCACCACCATTGAGGAATACCGGAAATATATTGAAAAGGATGCTGCCTTAGAGCGCCGGTTCCAGCCGGTGACGGTGGAGGAGCCTACTCAGGAGGAGACGGTGGCCATCTTAAAAGGGCTGCGGGGCCGGTACGAAGACCATCACAAGGTGACCATCACCGATGATGCCCTGGAGTCGGCGGTAAAGCTTTCTGCCAGATATATCAATGACCGCTTCCTTCCCGATAAGGCCATTGACCTGATCGATGAGGCTTCCTCCAAGGTGCGGCTGACCAATTTCGTGGAGCCGGAGGAGATTAAGGAGTTAGAGCTGCAGGTGCAGGCCCTGGAGACGGAGAAGGAGGAGGCCGTGAAGGCCGAGGCCTTTGAGAAAGCCGGTCAGGTGAAGCGTGAACAGCAGAATCTGCGGGCGCAGATTGAAGCTATCCGCTCCAAATGGGAACAGGAAAAGACCACCAGGCAGCTGGTAGTGGATGAGAACCAGATTGCCGATGTGGTGGCAGGCTGGACGAAGATCCCGGTGCGTAAGCTTGAGGAGGAGGAGTCTGAGCGGCTCTTAAAGCTGGAAAGCATCCTTCATGAGCGGGTGGTGGGCCAGGAGGAGGCCGTCACGGCCATTGCCAAGGCCATCCGCCGGGGGCGGGTAGGCTTAAAAGACCCCAAGCGTCCCATTGGCTCCTTCCTGTTCTTAGGCCCCACCGGCGTGGGAAAGACGGAGCTTTCCAAGGCCTTAGCCGAGGCCATGTTCGGCACGGAGTCCGCATTAATCCGGGTTGATATGTCGGAATATATGGAGAAGCACAGCGTTTCCAAGATGATCGGTTCACCGCCAGGTTATGTGGGCTATGAGGAGGGCGGCCAGCTCAGCGAGAAGGTGCGCCGGAATCCTTATTCCGTGATCCTGTTTGATGAGATTGAAAAGGCCCATCCGGATGTATTTAATATCCTGCTGCAGGTGCTGGATGACGGCCATATCACCGATGCCCAGGGGCGGAAGATTGACTTTAAAAATACCATTCTCATCATGACCAGCAACGCAGGCGCGGAGAATATCCTTGCACCGAAGCGTCTGGGATTTGCCTCGGAGAATGATGAGAAGGCCAGCTACGGCTTTATGAAGGATAAGGTGATGGAGGAGGTGCGCCGTCTCTTTAAACCGGAATTTTTAAACCGGATTGACGAGATTATCGTGTTCCATCAGCTGAATAAGGAGCACATGAAGCAGATTGCGGATATTATGCTCAAATCGATCTTGAAGCGTACCAGAGAGCAGATGAATATGGCCCTGCAGGTGGACGATCAGGCCAAGGAGCTGCTGATTGAAAAGGGATATGACCAGAAGTACGGGGCAAGGCCTCTGCGCCGCACCATCCAGAGCATGGTGGAGGATCAGCTGGCAGAGGAAATCCTGGACGGCCGCATAAAGAAGGGAGATCAGGTGCTGGTGTCCTCAGATGGGAAGGAGCTGACCTTCCGGGTGGCGGAGAATCTGAAGGGGAATTCGGCTGACAATCTGGCGGGGAATGAGACAGGGAACCTGCCGGAGAGCTGTGCAGAGAATCCGGCTGAGCCGAGTCCGCAGCCTGCCATGGATGGGCCGTCAGTTTCCTGAAAATTTGTGAAATCGTAATGAAATGATAAGAATTTGCGGCAAGGTTTCACTGGTCAACCAACAGGATTTCGTGTATAATTGAAATATGGGAATCGCTCCCAGAGAGGATAAGAGAGGGACGAACCGTCCCAAGTAAAATACTAGGAGGGCAAGCAGATGCCAGGAATTGGAGCTTTAATCCAGTCCGAACAGGATGGAACCATTAGTTTTGGAGATTATACCTTAAATGAAAAGTCCAAGCTTCAGGATTTTGAACATCAGGGAGATACGTACAAGGTAAAGACATTTTACGAGATTACCAAGTTAGAGCGCAATGGCATGTTTGTATATGAGTCGGTGCCCGGCACAGCAGTAAGGAATTTCCTCGAGACGGATGAAGGTGTTTCCTGCCAGATTGAAGGATACAAGGATTCGCAGGTGACGGTTCAGCTGGAGGAGGACACCGTATACAAGGTATATGAAGACGGACTTGTGACGGCGGAGATTCAGACGAATTTAAGCGGAAAGCTGGCGGTGAATCTGGAGCTGGAGGACGGAAAGCCTCTGGAGCTTAAGCTGGTAAAGGAGTAAACAAATTATGGCAAAGGCGAGGGCGACCGCATTTTTCTGCAAGGAATGCGGTTATGAATCCAGCAAATGGATGGGCCAGTGCCCCGCCTGCCATCAATGGAATACCATGGTGGAGGAGCCTACGGCGAAAAGTAAGCCAGCGGCTCCTTCCGCCGTCCGGATGAAAGGGCAGGCAAGACCTGCCCTTTTGTCTGAGATTTCCATTGAAGAGCAGGATCGGATGGGGACAGGCTTTGATGAACTTGACCGGGTACTGGGAAGCGGAATCGTAGCCGGTTCCCTGGTACTGGTAGGCGGTGATCCTGGAATCGGCAAATCCACCCTTCTTCTCCAGGTGTGCCGGAACCTGGCGGCAGGAGGAAAGCAGGTGCTTTACGTATCCGGCGAGGAATCCTTAAAGCAGATTAAGCTGCGGGCAAACCGCATTGGTCAGGTTGCGGGAGAACTGCGGTTCCTCTGCGAGACCAGTCTGGATACCATCCGGGAGGTAATCGAGGAGCGGAAGCCGGATGTGGTGGTCATTGACTCCATTCAGACCATGTTTATGGATGTGGTAAGCTCAGCTCCGGGAAGCGTCAGCCAGGTGCGGGAGTGCACCAATGTGCTGATGCAGATTGCCAAGGGCATGGGCATCGCCGTCTTTATCGTGGGCCATGTGACCAAGGAGGGCGTGGTAGCTGGCCCCAGGGTACTGGAGCATATGGTGGATACGGTGCTGTACTTTGAGGGAGAGCGGTCGGCTTCCTACCGGGTACTGCGGGGGGTGAAGAACCGTTTTGGTTCCACCAATGAGATCGGTGTCTTCGAGATGCTGGAGGAGGGCTTGAGCGAGGTAAAGAACCCTTCTGAATTTCTCTTAAGCGGACGGCCGGAGGATGCCTCCGGCGGCGTGGTAGCCTGCCTCATGGAGGGAACCAGGCCCATCCTCTTAGAGGTGCAGGCATTGGTCACCGAGTCTAATTTCGGCATGGCCAGAAGGACGGCGGCGGGAGCGGATTACAACCGGGTGAACCTTCTCATGGCAGTGCTGGAGAAGCGGTGCCATTATGACCTGGGGCGCTATGACGCCTATGTGAATATCGCCGGAGGGCTTAAGATGAACGAACCGGCCATGGATCTGGCCATCGTTATGGCTCTGGTATCCAGCTACAAGGACAAGGCGGTAGATCCAGGGACGGTGATCTTCGGTGAGGTGGGCCTGGCCGGTGAGGTGCGGGCTGTCTCTATGGCGGATCAGCGGATCTATGAGGCCAGGAAGCTTGGCTTTACCACCTGCATCCTTCCACGGCTGTGCTTAGAGAAGATCAAGCCGGTGGATGGGATACGGCTGATTGGTGTTTCCAATGTGCGGGAGGCGATTGGGGCGGTGCTGTGAGGAAAGATGCTGCCACGGCGCTGCTCTGCAGGATATGATGGAATGAAAAACGGTCAGATGAACGGCTAAATGACGGTGTTTTGCGGGCTGAAGGCAGTGCCGTGAAGTAACGCTTTTGAGAAACGTGCAGCCGGGCGTCCTGGCGTCCAATGCTGGCTGGGCAGCGGCAATGCCCGGCTGCAGGAGCGGGAATGCCTAACCTGCGCAGCCTCCGCAAAATGTTAGAATAGACGGAATTGTTAGAAAAAGTCAGAAAAATATTTTTGAAAAACGGTTGACAGGCGGGCGGTTCTGTGCTATTATAGTCATCGTTGTGAGGAACACAACAGCGCACAGGGGAATAGTTCAATGGTAGAGCAGCGGTCTCCAAAACCGTAGATGGGGGTTCGAGCCCCTCTTCCCCTGCTTCTTTTTTTCTAAAAAGAGAATGGTTTATGTGTGTTGATGAAAGGCTGAAGATTCTGTGAGGCAGGGTTTTCGGTCTTTTTTCGTTGTCTGCAGAAGGTGCGGACTTGATCTTTAAGGAAATATTCGATAAACTATTGATGAGAGAAATGAGGTTTTGTTTCCCACATTGAGAGGAGGTTAATGATGTATTTCCTGATGAACAAGGATAAGGCAATCGCCAGCTTTACCATAACGGCAGGTGACTTTGGCGATGTTTATACATTTGTACCAGAGGAAAATGCAAGGCTTCCCTATGGCTTTACGTATATTGAACATTGGCTGGAAAACAGAAAGGCATCAAAGCATAATGCGCACCTGCGTCAGATCATGAAAGACTGCGGCTGTGAGAATACAACTGGCTTTATCCAAATTACCCATGCGGCTTCGATTAATGATACCTTCTGGGTAAAGAAGGAAGGAGAGGAGATCTGCTGGGATCAGGTTTCCTTTTACAAAAATAAGTTTGATGAAACAATTTCCAGACTGGCTTTTGAGGGGATGGGACTATATGGGATCAAGATCAGCTCGACCTCTCCTGAGCTATCAACAGACGGCTCATTCCGCAAGTGCTGGAGAAAAGAACAGGATGGCATATATCTTTATAAACGGGGATCTTCTGGCGCGAGAAATTCCGGCCTTGAACCTTATTGTGAGGTGCTGGGTTCCGAGATTGCGCGGATAATCAGCAAAAATGCGGTTTCTTATGAACTGGTCAGGCTTCACGGGGAGATTGCTTCCAGGTGTCGAGTGTTTACCGATGAGCAGCATGGCTATGTGCCGATTGCCCGTTTTGCATTAAATCATTCTTCACCCAACGATATCCTGCGGTTTTATGAGAAGATTGGCTGTGAGGATGACTTCAGAAGAATGATTGTCATTGATGCTCTTACGTTCAATGTAGACCGCCATGGAGGAAATCACGGCGTTCTTGTAGATAATGACACATTGGCTCCCGTTCAAATGGCTCCGATTTTTGATATGAATTTGTCCATGCTTCCTTATGTAGAAGAGGATGAGTTTCAGGATATTGGAAAAAAGCTTGCAGAATATGGACCGAAAATAGGGGAGGATTTCACCCGGCTGGGACAGCAGGCAGTAACATCGGAAATTCGCTCTCAGTTAATCAATCTGAAAGGATACCAGTTCACTTTCCACGGGGATGAGAGGTTCCCTGCGTGGAGAGTGAAGACAATGGAACGGCTTATTGACCGGCAAATTGATGCGCTGCTGAGCAAAACACAGCTGTATACAAAGGATGTGTTTATTCCTCGTATACCCTGTGAAGATAAAGCAGAAAAAGAAGAAAAGCGGAAAGAAGAAATCCGTATCCAGGAAATCCTTGCAGATGAACTGCAGGGCATATTGATGGAAAAAGGAATTCCCCAGGGGATATTAGCAGAAATCTGCAGTGACCGTGTATTGCTTCATGTGGCTGTTCCGGCTGTGGAAAATACGGAATTAATTGTTGATTTGAAAACAGGACAGGTTACTGCAGAACAGGATGGGATTGAATTTTTGTATAAGGATATTTTGCAGGAAAAGGGGCCAGCATATCAGGCTTACCTGGATACGGCAAAGGTGGTGGATGATTTTCTGGCAGAACGTCCGTCTCGATTTTAATTTCTAAAGATCACCTTTTGAGCACTCGTGTGTAAATTGACGATACTACATCGTTAATCACACGAGTGTTTTTTTGAAAAATTAAGCAATAAATTAAGTGAATATTAGTTAATTTTACGTTGTTATTCAGTAACTATTTGCTTATATTTATCTCATAAAACAAAGCTGTTTGAACTTGATGCAGCAAAGACCGCGCCGGGGGGATTTGGCGTGAGAAGCACACAAGAAAACGATTGAGGAGGTAGCATGATGAAAAGGGTTTTCGCAGCAGTATGTTCCGCTGCAATGTTAGCAGGGGTATTAATCGGATGTTCTTCTGGAGAGCAGGGAAATACCAGTACCACAGGAGCGTCTGGACAGAGCATTACTGAGGCTGGAGAGGCAGCCAGCAGCGGGGATGTGACGACGATCCGCTTTTACGGCTCAGATGCGGAGTACAATCAGAATATTGTTGCCGGATTCGAGGCTGAAAATCCGGATATCAAGGTAGAGATTGTTCCGGTAGATTTTGACAATGCGGAGCAGGTAATTAAGACGGGAATCGCTTCCGGCGATCCGGTGGATGTAAGCTTTTTCTGGGGAAGTCAGATTTCTGCTTTCGTTGATGATGGAATGGCTCTGGATTTAACCTCTTATCTGACAGAAAATGACAACGAGTGGTTAAATACCTTCGTTCCGGCTTATATTGATTCGGGAAAGATCGGCGATTCCTATTATGCAGTTGCGTATCAGCCGGTTATTGAAACAATCTTCTATAATAAGGATCTTTTCGCCCAGTACAATCTGGAGGTGCCCAAAACCTGGGATGAGCTGGTAGAGGCATGCAAGGTTTTCAAGGATAATGGCGTTTACGGAATCGGCAACTGGAGCGGCCAGAACCATCAGCTGCTGCAGTTTGCATACCAGTACATGGCCAATGACGGCACCCTTGAGGAATACACGGCAGGCCAGGGCGATTTTACCAAGTGCGAGGGCTTAAAGAAATGCCTGGAGAACTGGAAAGGGGTTTATGATGGCGGTTATTGGTATCCAGGTGAGGGTGCGCTGACCACCACCAAGGAGCAGACTCAGGCGGCATGGTATCAGGGCAATATTGCCATGCTTTTCGATGCAGGTTCCAATGCAGGAGAATATACGAAAAACAGCGAGTTTGAGGTGGGAATTCTTCCCTTCCCCTATGTGGAAGAGGGCGGAAAGTATGCGCTGAACACGGTTACCAATGCATTATTTATCCCGGCAAATGCAAAGCATCCTGAGGAGGCTGTGCGATTCATGAAGTACTACACCAGCGACGCCGGTATTCAGGAAATCATTAACAGCGGCCGTCTGCCATCCACCATTTCCATGCAGGATAAGGTTGACAGCCAGATTTTACAGGATCTTCTGGCCACTACGGTGGGAGACAATGTAGTCGGATACGTACAGATGCAGGGAATTTCTTCGGAAATCAATGCATATCTGCAGAATGACTTAATGGGAGCGGTGTGTAGCGGCGTTTCTGTAGAGGACGCTCTGCAGCAGCTTGAAGATTTACGGCTTTCTACGGCAAATCAGTAAATGGCAAAGGCCCTGCGGAATGATCGTTTTCCGCGGGGCTCCTTTACCATAAGATGGAGAGGGAATACAGATGGAGACGAAGAATACGAGAAAAAAGTACAGCGGACTGGAAAAAAAGTATATGATGGTCGGCATTCTTTTCCTTATGCCTGCGCTGATTATTTATCTGATCTTTGCGGTTATCCCCTTTTTTCAAAGCTTTCTTTTATCCTTTCAGGAATGGAATGGATTTACGGAAAAGACCTTTGTGGGGCTTAAGAATTATACGGATGCCTTGGCAGACAGCACCTTCCGGACGGCCATCTGGAACAGCACGTATCTTGGCGTGATTTCCTCGGTCATCAGTGTAATCATTGGTGTTCTGATGGCATGGTTTCTGCTGTACGTGGGGCGCAGATGGGGCGGATTTTTCCGGACGATCCTGTTTTCTCCCAGCATGATTCCTGGAGTAATTACCGCGCTGATTTTTTCCTTTGTGTTCGAACCGGAAATCGGCATCCTCAACAATCTGCTGCGGGTGGCTGGTCTTGAAAGTCTGACCCATGCCTGGCTGACAAACCGGGCAACTGCCTTAAACAGCATCCTGTTCGTATCGGCCTGGAAGCAGGTGGGCCTGACCATGGTTCTCTGCTTTGCGGGTATGCAGGGAATCGACCAATCTCTGATTGAATCGGCCAGACTGGATGGAGCCACGGATTTCCAGGTATTTAAAAAGATTATCCTTCCTCTGATTATGTCCTTTGTGCAGCTCAGTGCGATCTTTGCACTGATGAGCGGATTGAAAATTTATGATACGGTAGTTGCGCTGACCAACGGCGGCCCGGCAAAGGCTACAGTAGTAATGCCGCTGTGGATCCTGCAGAATTCCTTCAGCTTTAACCGCTTTGGCTATGGCTCTGCCATGAGTATGATTTTCGTGCTGGTGGTGCTCATCGGTATGATTGTGGTAAAACGAATTGTGAGGAGTGACAAGTATGAGCAGTAATACGTTTGGAAGAAACAAGGTGATTAAGATTTTCGCCTACCTTGTTCTGGGATTTTATGCGGTGCTGGTGGCGTATCCTCTTTTGTTTATGGCCTTTACCTCGTTAAAAACCAATAACGAGTTTTTCGTAAACCTGTTCCTGCCTCCGAAGCATTTTGAATTTTCCAATTATGTCAATGCGTGGAATGTGGGAAAGATCGGGCTGTATTTTAAAAACAGCGTGTTTGTAACTGCTGCGTCAGTGCTGATAACCACGGTGGTATCCCTGATGGGCGGATATGCGCTGGCAAAGCTGCATATTCCCAAGGCAGATTTGATTATGGATGGATTTATGGTATTTAATTTTATCCCCGGCATCGCCATTTATATCTCCCTGTACACGATGATCAGGGATATGCATCTGTCCGGCGGGTATCTTTCCATTATCCTTCCTTACATTGCCTGGCAGATTCCCTTCTCCATGTACATCATCAAGCAGTATTTTGCCACCATTCCTCAGGAGCTGATCGAGAGCGGGCGGATGGATGGCTGCACGGAATTTCAGACCTTTCTGCACATTATGCTTCCGCTGGTAAAACCGGCGGTGGCTACGGTGATTGTATTTACCTTTATCGGAAACTGGGGCGAGCTGATGTGGGCGAATATTACTACCGCCTCCAATGTGACCATCAAGACCCTTCCGGTAGGTTTGCTGAACTTTAAGACGGAAATGGGTGTGGAGTGGGGGCAGTATACTGCAGGTATCTGTCTTGTGACCATTCCGCTGATGATCATCTTTGGCTATTTCCAGAAATATTTCGTATCTGGTCTGACGAATGGCGCGGTGAAGGGATAGAGGTGCTGGCCAGAACAGCGAGGGATTGCTGGAAATGAGTAAAATGCATAAAAAGCAAGGAAAATTCCGGAATATTTATGCAATATGCATCAAAAAACTTGAAAGCCCATCCTTCTTTTGCTATAATGAAAAGAAATGGCGTCCGTGAAATCGCGGCAAGGAGGATTTTTTATGGCAAAAAAAGGAAACATCATCGTTGGACAGTCGGGAGGCCCTACATCTGTGATTAATTCCAGTCTGGCCGGTGTGTATAAGACCGCAAAGGAAAGAGGCTTTCACAAGGTGTACGGCATGCTTCATGGGATTCAGGGTTTTCTGGATGAGCAGTATGTGGATCTTTCTACACAGATCCATTCCGATATGGATATTGAGCTGTTAAAGCGTACTCCTTCGGCTTTCTTAGGTTCCTGCCGGTATAAGCTGCCGGAGATTCATGAGAATCCAGAGATTTACGAGAAGATATTCCAGATCCTGGATAAACTGAATATCGAGGTGTTTATCTACATTGGCGGAAATGACTCCATGGATACCATTAAAAAGTTATCGGATTTTGCCATTGTGAAGGGCCACCGGCAGAAATTCCTGGGCGTTCCCAAGACCATTGACAATGACCTGGCGCTTACTGATCACACTCCGGGCTTTGGCAGTGCGGCCAAGTACATCGGCGCATCCACCAAGGAGATTATCCGGGATGCATTGGGCCTTACCTATAAGAAAGCCATGATTACCGTGATCGAGGTAATGGGACGGAACGCGGGCTGGCTTACGGGAGCCACGGCTCTGGCTAAGACGGAGGACTGCGAGGGGCCGGATCTGATTTACCTTCCGGAGGTTCCCTTTGATGTTGACAAGTTTTTAAAGAAGGTCAAGGATCTGTTAAAGAAGAAGAGCTCTGTGGTGGTAGCGGTGTCTGAGGGCATCAAGCTGGAGGATGGCCGGTATGTGTGCGAGCTGTCCGGCGGCGCGGATTATGTGGACGCCTTCGGCCACAAGCAGCTTCAGGGTACGGCCGCTTATCTGGCAGGCTTCCTGAAGAATGAGATTGGCTGCAAGACCAGAAGTGTGGAGTTTTCCACACTCCAGCGGAGTGCTTCCCACATGGCATCCAGAGTGGATATCAATGAGGCCTTCATGGTAGGCGGCGCGGCAGTGAAGGCTGCCGACGAGGGCGATACAGGCAAGATGGTGGTGATCGACCGGGTATCGGATGATCCGTACATGAGCGCAGCCGGTATCTACGATGTGCACAAGATTGCCAATAATGAGAAGCTGGTGCCCAGAAGCTGGGTAAATAAAGAAGGAAACTATGTGACGGCCGATTTCCTGAATTATATTGAGCCGTTGATTCAGGGCGACTACCAGCCCTTTATGGTAAACGGTCTTCCCCAGCATCTGGTGCTGAAGCGGTAGGGAAGCAGAATCGCAGAATGGAAAACTGCATGATGGCAGCAGAAGCACTGCATAAGGTTAAAGATTCATAGAAAACAGCGGAAAAAATTTGACGAAAAAGGTAAAACAGAGCGAAAGCAACATTCTGTTTTACCTTTTTCTTCCTTTTCATGTAAAAAATGGATAAAATGTACAGATTTGGATACAATTTCATAGAAAAAAAGACAAGAAAATTTGAAATCGATTTCAAAGGTGAAAATTTGACTTTTCGCTGTTAAGATGCTATAAATAGCTCAACACACGAAAACAATTTAATTTTCATTTTTGGGAAAAGGAGTTTGATTACTATGCTGAAACAGAAAAAAATCATGCTGCCCACCGTTGCAGATGCGAAGGAATTCGTACAGATGGCGTCCAAATGTGATTTCGATATTGATGTATTTTATAATCGTGTTGTGATTGACGCCAAATCGATTCTGGGGGTTCTCAGTTTGGATCTGACCAGAGAGTTGACTGTTTCTATGAACGGCGATAATGCGGAGTTCGAGGAGTATCTGGATAAGCTGGCAGAGAAGGCAGCGACGGCGGCTTAAATTTAGAATGAAAGAATGTTTTCTGCTTAGGCGGGGCGGTCTGTCCGGACCGCAGGCCTGTGCGTAGACTGCATGCGCTGTTGAATTGGCCCTGTTCTAATTCGGCAATCCGGCGTTCAATTTTGGCAGCTGTATCGCGCTTGCGGGAAATTTCGGTATCACGCTTATACAAGTTTTGCCAAACAATTTCATGCAGAATATCAGCTTTAATAGAATGGCGATATCTCCGGGATATCGCCATATCTTTAAAATAGGCGATTTTATACTTAGTTTTTCGCAGATAGATTATAAAATTAGTTTTCGATTGTCTTACCTAAATACATTCTTTCCCAAAGTGCACTGTCTTTGATTGTTTCCACCAATTCATCGTTTACATATTTCTCAAGAACGATATTTCCTGTAAAGCGAATATATGCACCATCAAATCCTGTTGCGGCTATAAGCGGACGTATTTTCGGCGGAGATATAGGCTGAAATAAGGGAATAATCGCCAATCTTTGCGCGTCCCCAGTACCAGTCATGAAGAATCTCGACCATTGATGTATTGCACCAGTTGTGATCGTGGTAACCATGTCCGGTTAGGTGGAATTTCTCACCGTCAATTACTATATCTGCTTTTACTGTTCCCTCTGGAACAGCAGGAAGCCATGACCAATAATTACCTTCATCTCCAAAAACCCAAAATCCAGTTTCAGGCCGCCATGACAGTAATGTACCAGTTAATTCAACATCAGCATAAACTCGCTCATTTTCAAAATGGATATGATATTCGTGAAGGTCACCAATAAAATAGTTCTCCCCTGAATGAATGTCACACTTGCTTTTATCTCCTACAACAAATTCTGCATGGATAGCAGGTGCTTCCTCGCCATCAATTTTTGCTTTTAAGTAATCTACGCCTTCTCTAATTTTCTTTCGTCCGCTGCTCACTTTGTACTCTAATTCAGAGGATTTGCAGAGAGAAAGGACACCTCACTGATTTTGCAGTTTATCCGGGAGCTGGCAGATTACGAAAAGATGCTGGATGAGGTTGTGGCAGATGAACAAATCCTGGAGGAATGGATTTTTGATAAATAGAAAGCGGAAGTGCTGCTTTTGATTTGATAAAATTTGAAAATTGTAATCAAATGATTGCATTTGAAACCAAAATAAAATATAATAAAGGTATCAAAAGAAATTTGGTTTTTAAGGAGGTATCCATATGGCAAATACATTAGTCCAGTTCCGTGCGGAGGAATCATCCAGAGCTAAGGCGGCCAGCATATGTGAGAAGCTTGGTATTGACTTATCAACCTATCTGCGGATGTGCATTTCAAGACTTGTACAGGAAAACGGTATACCTTTTTCGATGAAGCTTGACAGTAAATCTGAGTCAAGCGCGATATCTGCAATGAAGGAGGCAAGCCGGATAGCAAAAGAAAATGGCATCTCTGATATGACACTGGATGAGATTAATGCGGAGATTGCTGCCGCGAGAAAGGCGGCTGAATGAAATATTATGCAGTGATTGACACGAACGTCCTCGTTTCCGCTATGCTTAAGTGGGACTCTGTGCCGGGTAATGTGGTGGAACTTGCTTTCAGCGGCACGATTATTCCGCTGTTTAATGATCAGATCATGAAAGAATATAGAAATGTTCTCAGCCGCCCGAAATTTCATTTGACGGATGATATTATTCGATCTGTGGTGGATGAAATTGAACGGCTTGGAATTTATGTTGATGCAAAGAAGCTTGAGCTTGTCCTCCCTGACCCCAAAGATCTGGTCTTTTATGAGATTGTCATGGAAGAACGCAAATCGGAGGAAGCATATCTTGTTACCGGAAACATAAAGCATTTTCCGGTTAAACCTTATGTGGTAACGCCGCGGCAAATGATGGATATTATTCTGAAAAATACAGACGTTTAGAAAAAAGCATCTCTTCGGAGGTGCTTTTTTCGGAAAACTCCTTATTTTACCGCCTCGAAAATTGTGGTAGAATGATAAACAGCGATGCGGAAAACCAAACTGACGAGAGGAAAAAGCATGGAAAAGAACATGGAATTTCGATTTGCAGAGAGAAAAGATACCCCGCTGATTTTGCAGTTTATCCGGGAGTTGGCAGATTACGAAAAGATGCTGGATGAGGTTGTAGCAGATGAGCAAACCCTGGAGGAATGGGTTTTTGATAAACAGAAAGCGGAAGTGCTGTTTTTGCTGGAAGAGGGCAGAGAAGTTGGCTTTGCCCTGTTTTTCCATAATTTTTCCACTTTCCTTGGACGGGCGGGAATTTATCTGGAGGATTTGTACGTGCGGCCGGAATGCCGGGGCAAGGGTTACGGAAAGGCGATTTTGAAGAAACTGGCGGCTATTGCAGTAGAACGGGGCTGCGGAAGGCTGGAATGGTGGTGCCTTGACTGGAATAAACCCAGCATTGATTTTTATTTGTCACTGGGAGCGGAGGCTATGTCGGACTGGACGGTGTATCGGATAGCGGGGGATACGTTGAAGAAGCTTGCAGATTGACAGATACGGACGATAAGAAGCGTGATGAGGCATCCCTGAATTTATGCCGCCTATCCGGCGGCGGATTTTCAGAGAAAGAAACAGAATGGAGCATGAGAATGGAGAAGGGATCGCTGCAGGAGCGGGCGGAGGAGAAGCTGGATTTTCAGATTCGGATTTCTGTGCGGGATCTGGTGGAGTTTGTCTTAAGCTCCGGAGATATTGACAACCGGCGGACGGCCGGGGCGAAGAAGGAGGCCATGCAGGAGGGAAGCCGCCTTCACCGGAAGATCCAAAAGGCCATGGGTGCTGGCTATCAGGCGGAGGTGACCCTGAGCCATGTGGTGCGGGAGGAGTGCTTTTCCATCCTGGTGGAGGGCCGGGCAGACGGGATTATCACGGAGCCGGGGGGCTGTGTGATTGATGAGATCAAATGCGTGTACATGGATATTTCCCGGCTGGAGGAGCCGGTGGGCGTCCATATGGCCCAGGCCATGTGCTACGGCTTTTTCTGGTGCGAGAAAATGAGCCTGGATGGAGTCGGCGTACAGCTTACCTACTGCAGCATGGAGACGGAGGAGCTGCGGCGGTTTCGGAAGGAGTATTCTTACGAGGAGCTGAAGGAGTGGTTTGCCGGGCTGATTCATGAATATATGAAATGGGCGGAGTACCGTTACCGCCATGAGCTGCGGCGGCAGGCTTCCTTAAAGGCCCTTTCCTTTCCCTTCCCCTACCGGAAGGGGCAGAAGGAGCTGGCGGTAAATGTGTACCGGGCCATTGCCAGAGGGCGGAACCTGTACATCCAGGCGCCTACGGGGATTGGAAAGACCTTGTCGGTGATTTTTCCTTCCCTCAAGGCCATGGGCGAGGGGATGGGGGACAAGCTGTTTTATCTGACGGCAAAGACGGTGACCAGGCGGGTGGCGGAGGAGGCCTTTGCCATCCTGCGAAAGCAGGGGATGTTTTTCTCATCGGTGACCATCACGGCCAAGGAGAAGCTTTGCTTTCTGGAAAAGCCTTCCTGCAATCCGGAGGATTGTCCCTATGCAAAAGGCCACTATGACCGGGTAAATGACGGGGTTTTTGCCATTATCAATCAGGAGAGCGCTATCACCCGAGAGAAGGTTTTGGCCTATGCCCAGGAGCACCGGCTCTGCCCCTTTGAATTCTGCCTGGATATCAGCAGCTGGGTGGATGGGATTATCTGCGATTACAATTATGTTTTTGATCCCAATGTGCGGCTGAAGCGGTATTTTGCCGAGGGAACTAAGGGCGAATACCTATTCCTGGTGGACGAGGCGCACAATCTGGTTTCCCGGGGCAGGGAGATGTACAGCGGCCATCTGGTGAAGGAGGATGTGCTTCTGGCGGCAAGGCTGGTGAAAAGCCGTTCGCCCCGCCTGGCCCGTCTTTTGAATGCCTGCAACAAGACCCTTTTGAGGCTGAAGCGGGAGTGCGAGACCTATACTGTTCTGGAAAATGTGGATTTCCTCCTTTATCAGGTGCGGGAAATGTTTGCGGTTCTGGAGGAATTTATGGAGGATAATCCGGAATTTGAGGATCGGGATCTGGTGCTGGATTTTTATTTTCAGGTGCGGGACTTTTTGAATACGGCGGATTTTATGGATGAAGGCTATGAGATTTACAGCCAGCTGCGGGAGGACGGCACCTTTGCAGTGAACCTTTTCTGCATCGATCCCTCAGGGCGGCTCCGTGCCTGTATGGACCAGGGGATCAGCACCATTCTTTTTTCTGCTACCCTCCTTCCTATGCCTTATTACAAGGAGCTTTTAAGCGGCGAGCCGGAGGGGTATGCCATCTATGCCCAGTCGCCCTTTCCTGAGGAAAAGCGGCTGCTTTTGGTGGGGCGGGATGTGAGCAGCCGCTACAGAAGGCGAAATATCCGGGAATACCAGAAGGCGGCGGCCTATGTCAGGGAGATTGTGGGTGCGCGGCCGGGGAATTATATGGTGTTCTGCCCCTCCTATCCCTATCTGGAGCAGATTGAGACGATCCTTAGAGAGGAGCTGGATCCGGAGCAGGTGAAGCTTCTGGTGCAGGAAAGCCATATGGATGAGGCGGCAAGAGAGGAATTTCTGGAGGAGTTTCACCGGAACGCCCGGGAGCTTCAGGATGCGCGGGATGGGCAAAGCGTGCGGGATGGACAGGGTGCGCAGGATGGGCAAAGCGTGCAGGATGGACAGGGCGCGCAGAAAGGGCAGAAAAAAAAGAGCCTTGCGGCGCTTTGTGTCATCGGCGGAATTTTTGGCGAAGGGATAGATTTAAAGGAGGAGAGCCTGATCGGTGTGATCATCATCGGCACGGGGCTTCCTATGGTGTGCCCCCAGCAGGATATCCTGCGGCGGTATTTTGAGCGGAAGGGGAAGCCGGGCTTTGCCTACGCCTACCAGTATCCGGGGATGAATAAGGTGATGCAGGCAGCCGGACGGGTGATCCGCACAGTGAAGGATGAGGGCGTGATCGCCCTGTTAGATGACCGTTTCCTGAATCCCGATTATCTGGCCCTCTTTCCCAGGGAGTGGGGAGATTACTGCCCGGTGACGCTTGCTGAGGCCAGGGAAAAAGCTGCCGCCTTCTGGGCGGAGCGGGACCGCCGGAGGAGTGAGCCGGAAGCGGTGGAGAAATAAGCTGGGATCGGCAGAGGATTAAACCGAAATCGCATATGAAATGAGCAGGAACACCGATGGGATGGGCCGGAGCCGCGCAGGGCGATGGCCCCGGAAAACGGCCGGAAAATCCGCGCTTCCCTACAGCATATCCATAAACTGGCGCGCGGCCTGGGAAATCGGAAGATTTTCATTATAAGCCACTACCATCTGCCTGGCGGGAAGGCTTTCCTCCAGATCCAGCACATAAAGCTGCTTCTCATCCTTAGGAATGCAGAAGTCCGGCACGAAGGCGATGCCCAGGCCGATGCGGGCCAGGTCGATGAGCAGGTCATTGCTGCTTAATTCAATCTCCGGAACCAGGTCCAGCTGGCTGCGCTGGAACATCCGGTGCAGGAATTCACTGGTGGTGCTTTTCCGATCCAGCATCAGGATGGGGTACTGCTGCAGCTCCTGGAGAGAAAGCTTTTTTCCTTCCAGGGGGAAATGGCTGCGGTCAGCCACGAAAACATCGTAAAATTCCTTGATAATTCGCACATTCTGGGTGTTGGATAAGCCAGAATTGGGATAATTGGTAATAATGAAATCCACCTGCCCGTTGTCCAAAAGGTGGCCGCATTCGATGGAGGTCTGATTGGTGACCTTGATGTGGACATTAGGGTAGCGGAGATGGAATTCCTTTAAGTGATCCACCAGATAATAGCGGCAGATGGTGTCGCTGGCGCCGATGCGCAGCTGGCCGCCGTTTAAGGTATTGGCCTCCAGAAGCTGGTTCTCTCCTTTGCGGATCAGGTTCATGGCTGGTTCGATGTGTTTTAACAGGATTTCTCCCTCCGGCGTCAGCTGCACCCGCTTGGTGCTGCGGATAAAAAGGGTCTGGTTCAGCTTCTTTTCCAGCACCTTGATGGACTGGCTGACAGCTGACTGGGAAATGAAAAGCTGCTTGGAAGCCTCGGAAAAGCTTAAGGTCACGGCAACGTGATAAAAGACTTTATAAAGTTCGTAATTGATATCCATTAGTATGTCCTCCTGGAAAATTATTCTACCACCGGTCAGCTATGATTGTAAAGGAAAAATCTGGCGTTTCCGGCTGATTGCCCTGAATAGGGAGGCGTGCTATACTTGGGTTATAAATCAATCGATAAATTTGGAAGTTGTGGAGGTACTCGCTTATGAAATGGTATAATGATATGACTGAACAAGAAAAACGAAGTTTTCAAAAGGTAATTGTTGTATGTGTAGTAGGTGCGATTTTAATTCTCATTGTTCCTATGGGTTTTCATGATATTTTCTAAGTAAGAGATAGTTTCTCGGGAGATATTTGCGCAGCGTGTCAGGCTTTTCATCATGCTCACAACGATTTTGCCGTAATGGTTCATGTGCATAACCTTCTGTGCATCCATATAGAGTTTTTTTACACTTAAAATTATGCACTCCAGGGAAATACGAAGTTATCTCACGGGCAAACCGGAAAGCAAACCGGCAGCATCCCCAGGTTGACAAAAAGGGCTGTGCCGTTGTATGATAACCGTTGCGTTTTGGAAGATTTTATGAAATTCTGCGTCTGGATGCAGAGACTGGAGGGCTGAACATGAATGAAGAGTATTACCAGATGTATCTGGATGAATTAAAGGAGATCCGGCCCTGTACGGATGATGAGCGGCAGGCGCTGCTTTTACAGGCAGCGGCAGGTGACCGGGGAGCCAGAGAGCGGCTGATTGAGGGGCATCTCATCTTTGCTCTGGCGGTGGCCAAGGATTTCCGGGATAAAGGTGTTCCCATGAGTGATCTGGTGCAGGAGGCGAATCTGGGCCTTACCCTGGCGGCAGAGGCTTACCGGGAAGGGGATTTTCTGGCACAGGCGAAGGCACAGATATTAGCACTTTTGGAGGCTGCCCTGGAGGAACAGAGTCGGGAAAAGAAAATTGAGGAGACCATGCTGGAGCGGATCAACCGCCTGCAGGAGATTTCCGCGGCCATGGCGGAGGAGCTTGGCCGGGAGGCTAAGGTGGAGGAGCTGGCAGAGCGGATGCAGCTTCCGACCGCCGAGATCCGGGAGATCGTGAAGATGGCGGTGGACGCTTTAAGTGTTACGGGAGAATTTCAGCAGGCACCTTCGGAGAGCCTGGGGAAGGATGGCTTTGATGAGTAAGATCTACCTGATCCGCCACGGCCAGACGGACTGGAACCTGGCCGGGCGGATTCAGGGCTGTCAGGATATTCCATTAAATGATACGGGGAAGGAGCAGGCGGCGCTTTTAGCAGAGCGGATGAAGGACTGCAGGGTGGATTTAGTCCTTGCAAGTCCCCTGTCCCGGGCCTGGGAGACTGCCCGGGGCCTTGCTGTAAGCAAGAAGATTCCCCTGATCTGCTGGAAGGAGCTGGAAGAAATCCGCTACGGCAGCTGGGAAGGGATGACGGTGGAGGAAATCTGTCAGAAATACCCGGAGGAGTATCGGCGCTGGTGGAGCGATGAGGGAGACGGAAGGCCGCCTCATGGAGAGAGCCGCCTGGAGGCTTTGGAGCGGGGACAGCGGATGGCCCAGCGGATCGTGAAGCTGGTGCAGAGCCACCGGACGGAAGGTCTGGCAGTAGTCAGCCACGGCGCCCTGCTTTGCTGTATGCTTCCTGCATTCTTAGGTGAGGAGACGGTTCTCTCTGAGGGGAGCAGCATCCGGAATGGATCGGTTACCACCCTGGAGGTAGACTGGAAAACCGGGAAGTGCCGCCTGGAAGAGATGAATAAAACATGGAAGGGCTGAGCGGAACCTGGAAAGTCTGAGTGGAGCCGGAAAGGCTGAGCCGACCAGGAAAGGCCCAGTGGAGCCGGGATGTGTTGAACAAAATCAGAAAAGACTGAGCAGAATCTGGAGGCGCTGAATCAGATATGAAAAGGCTGTGAAGGATTTGAAAGTCAAGATGAAATACAGATAAAAATTGACCAAACAAATCATTGCAAAACGGTGTAAAGCTTTTCGCTTGAAATAAAAAATGAAAAGCTTTGCACCGTTTTCTTTTCATTTTGAAACAGAAAGTGAAGTTGCTGAAAAACCGATATCCGATTTGGCGAAAAAGGAAATTGTACTGGCGAAAAAAATCCGCTATACTTAGGCCACAAACAAAGGAAACCGATACAGGAAACAAACAAAAACGGTTCCTGATGAGGGAACCAAAAAAGAGGGAGGATTTTATGTTTTCGTTTAATTTCGAGGATAAAATTCGTTTTACCAAAGCCGTTTATTACAATTTCAGACCCATCCCGCTTCCGAAGCCATTTAAGGACGGAACCGGCGGCATGGGAAAGTATGCGCCGGAGCAGGGCTGCATCGAGCTGTATGACCAGACTGGCGCATGTGCCCATTATTCCGTGGGAAGAAGCTTCGTGAAGGACATGCTTCCCCGGCTGCTTACCGGCGAGGAGATGAGCTACAATGAGTGGCGCAGATCTCTCTACTGGAAGATCCGCAACAGCGGCTTCCAGAGCGGCCAGGCGGTAGATGTGGGCTCCGTGGATCTGATGATGTTAGACATCCTGGCACAGCGGGCCGGAAAGCCCATCCATCGCTTCTTAGGCGCTGAGAAGGACTGGGCGGCGGCATATAAGGGCGGCGGTTCCATCCTCCTTTCTGATGAGGAGCTGGTGGAGGATATGACCCGTTACGTGGAGGAAGGCTTCCGCACCGTAAAGTTTAAGGTAGGAAGCGGCGAAGGCAAGGACATGGAACGGGATATCCGCCGTCTGGAAAAGGTTCGCGCGGCAGTGGGAGAGGACATCGGCATTGCCGTGGATGCAAACCAGAGATGGGATGTGGAGGATGCGTACAAATTTGCCCAGCTGGCAGCGCCCTACCATCTGGAATGGCTGGAAGAGCCCATCCACTCTCATGACATGAACGGCATCCGCCGGTTAAAGGAAATGGGCGTTCCCATGCCGATCGCCTTCGGCGAGT
>JAGHER010000193.1 GCA_017889125.1 Lachnospiraceae bacterium | reverse complement strand
GGGGGCCAATGATGCAGGTTACTGCAGTGCAGAGGCCGGTGATGGTCATCTGTCTGATCGATAATCCAGACCGGGAGTTTACTGTCATTTCCATAGCTTAGCGTCCTTTTGCAGCTGCAGAAAGGGTTCTGCAGCCGCATCCTTTCGTTATTTCTGCCGGAAGAGTCCGGCTGATTTCTCTGCACTACATTATAGAAGTTTATTGGTGGATTGTCAACTATAATATAGAACTAGGTTAACAATTTCTCTGGCCTCGCGTTTTTCCCGTTTCACCGCCCTCTCATTTCACAACTTTCCCATTTCGGTGTTTCCTCATTTTGGCTTTCCACCTCTTCGATTTTTTCTCTCGTTACTGTTTGCCGTTTCCGGCATTATCTACGCACGGATTACCGGCTGCAGCTGCCGGCCTTCAAGAGCGGCTTCCAGGGCCTCTGGGATCAGCTGTGTCCTGGCGATCATGGAATTGGGCTTTTTCTCCGGATTATCCTGGCCGAAGGGGACGAAATAAATGTTTTTGGCGTTCATGAGCAGGCCGATGTTTTTCAGGCTGGAGCTGAGGGCGTCATTGGTGGAGATGGACAGCACCAGCGGCCTGAGATTTCGCAGGTGAGCCTTGGCTGCCATCAGCACCGGCGTGTCGGTAATGCCGCAGGCCAGCTTGGCAAGGGTATTTCCTGTGCAGGGTGCGACAAGCAGGATATCCAGAGAGGCCTTTGGCCCGATGGGCTCTGCCTCCTCAATGGTGAGAATCGGTTCATTTCCCGTCAGATTGGTAATCCGGTTAATAAATTCCCGGGTATCGCCAAAGCGGGAGTTTATGGTCTGGACGTTTGCAGAGAAGATGGGGTGGACAAAGGCGCCGGCCTGAACCAGCGCCAGAATCTGGCTTTCTATCTGATCGAAGGTGCAGAAGGAGCCGGTGACCGCGACGCCGATATGCTTTCCTTTTAAATCCATGAAACAGACCTCCTTGTTATTCCTGCTTATGATATATGCCGGGGGCGGCGGAAGGGGAACCCTTTCCGGCGGGGAAATCAGGCAGGGAGATGAGCACATCATAAAGGATTCGGGCGGCCGCTTCCGGGGAAAAGCGGCCGGGAAGGCCGGGGCACAGAAGGGCAGTGCGGCCGGATTCTCTGCAGAAGTCAAAATCCACGCCGCCGGGGGCTGAGGCAATGTCGATAATGGTGATCTCTTGTTTCGTACCGGTCAGAAGCCGTTGGCCGAAAATTGGTGCAGGGATGGTATTAAAGAGATAGGAAAAGGGCAGGAGCTCTTCCGGCTGGGGAAGTGTCTTTCCCGGCAGACAGGAAAAGCCGCGGCACCGGGCCAGCTCAAGCTTTTGCGGATCCTGCTCCATAATGGTCACCCGTGCGCCAAGCCCTTTAAGCTTTCTGGCCAGGGCCTGGCCGCAGCGCCCGTATCCGGCCACCAGGCAGACGCTCCGGTGAAGCGCTCCGGGGCTTTCCTGGATGGCGCAGCAGATAGCGCCCTCCGCGGTGAGCATGGCATTTTTTTCTGCGGCGGAGGGCTGAGCCAGTGCATCCACGCAGGCAATCTGGTGTTCGAGACAGTAATTTTGTACGGCAGAGGGGATGCCGGCGCCAAAAAGCGTCTGCCCCGGCTTAAGCCAGGAGAGGAATGTCCCGATGGACAGCCGGGGACCGGCTCCGGCGGAGGCGGCAGAAGGGGCTTTGCTGAAGGCAGCAGAGGGGCTGTCGGCAGAGCGGCAGGGGAGGACGTCTGTTTCCCCGGCCTCCGGCTGAATAAAAAGATTCTTCTGGTCTTTGGTAAAGGGAAGGGGAGCAAGGATCCAGTGAGCCTGGGATACAGCTTCCTTCAGCGGCGCAGCTTCCTCTGGCTGGATGAGAGAGAGGGGCGATGCGAAAGAAGCAAAAGATGCGGGAAGGCGGCGATAATCCTGGACAGTCTGGCCGCTTTTTTGAAGGAATTTCAGGAGAAAGTCCTGGCGCCGGTCGCCGCCCAAAAGCAAAATTTCCTGATTCATGACAGTTCCTTTATGGGAGAGCAGGTTTACTGTCAGGATATGCATTTTTGCCCAGATGAGATACGGCAGGCAGGAAAAGAACAGGATTTTCATGTGCCGGAATGGAAAACAGGTGGATAAAATAAGGTTTCACCGGATGGAAAGACGGGCATACTTTAATAGTAAGTGACTGAATTGGAAGAATGTCCATGAAACCCAGATTATTTTCCGGAAGCGCCACTGCTCTGGTTACGCCCATGACGGATTCGGGCGATATTGATTACTCTGCACTGGAAAGGCTGATTGCATTTCAGCTGGAAAACCACACGGCAGCTCTTGTGGCGGTGGGAACCACCGGGGAGTCTGCCACCTTATCCGATGAGGAAAAACGGGAGATTTTCCGCTTTGTTATCAGGAATGTCGGCGGCAGGATACCGGTGATTGCCGGGACGGGAAGCAATGATACAGCCCATGCTGTCCGTCTCTCGAAGGAAGCTCAGGAGTTAGGAGCCGACGGCCTTCTTGTGGTGACGCCATACTACAATAAGGCTTCCCAGGAAGGGCTGGTGCGCCATTATCTTGCTGTGGCAGAGCAGACAGAGATTCCGATGATTATGTACAATGTACCTACCCGCACCGGCGTCAATCTGCAGCCGGAGACCTGCCGCAGGCTGGCCGATCACCCCAATATCTGTGCGGTGAAGGAGGCCTGCAGCAATCTTGCTCAGGCTGCCCGCACGGCGGCTCTCTGCGGCGATGACCTTGCGATTTACTCCGGCAATGATGACCTGACGCTGCCCATCCTTTCTCTGGGCGGACAGGGCGTGATTTCCGTGGCAGGGAACCTGATTCCGGCACAGATGGCTGCAGTGTGCCGCCTCTATCAGGAGGGAAAAATGGAGGAGAGCCGGGCCATGTTCTTTAACTATCTGGAGTTCATGGAGGCGATGTTCTGGGATGTGAATCCTATCCCTGTAAAGGCCGCCCTGGCCCGGGTGGGACTCTGCGGAGAAACCTGCCGCCTGCCGCTGTGCAGCATGGAGGAGGAAAAGAAGCAGAAGCTGTATGCGAAGATGGAGTCCCTTGGGCTGACCCGCAAAACGTTCTGAAAAAAGCCAATTGCCAATTTTTGCGGCGTTTACTATAATAGGCTGTGGGAAAAATCATCCTGCGGGCCGGTAAATGGAGCCTCGGGATGTGGGAAACAAAGGAATGAAAATGAGAAATGGGGGACAGGAGAAATGAGAGGGGAGCCGATTCGGGCAGCGGTGATTTCAGATACACATGGCCTGCTCAGACCGGAAGTGGAGCAGATTATCCAAAGCTGTGATGTGGTGATTCACGCGGGAGATTTTGACAGCCAGATGCTGTATCATAAGCTGAATATCAAGCAGCCTTTATATGGAGTTCGGGGGAACAATGACGGATACTGGGCGGAGCATCTGCCCCAGATTCGCCGGTTCAGTCTGGAAGGCGTGTCCTTTCTTGTGGTTCACGATCAGGGGGATGTGCCCTCCCAGCTGCAGGATGTGCAGGTGGTGATTTTCGGCCATTCCCATATGTATTACCAGCAGGAGCGGGATGGACGGCTCTGGCTGAATCCGGGAAGCTGCGGCCACCGGCGGTTTCATCTGCCGCTGTCTATGGCGGTTCTGACCATTGAGGACGGTCAGGTCTTTGCAGAGCCGGTGTGGCTGGATGAGGAGATGGAGAAAACGCAGGCGGCAAAAGACGGCGGAGGTGCAGGTGCGGCAGGAAATGGAGTAGGTGCAGGTGCAGCAGGAAGCGGGAGAGGTGCAGGCGCGGAAGGAAACGGCGGAGATGCAGGTGCGGCAGGAAATGGCGGAGATGCAGGTGCGGCAGGAAACGGGAGAGGCGCAGGTGCGGCAGAAGATGGCAGGAGCACAGCTGCCCGGGCTGCCCATGAGGCTTTACCGCCGGAAACTGACCGGGGCGGTATGGAGGAAGGCAGTCTGCGCCAGACCGTGAAAGAACACCTGTCCCAGCTGCGTGATAAAAATAAAGATCAGCTGTTCCTGATTGCGAAAATTATGCGCTTTGTCAAGCGCGGCGATCCTGCAGACTGGGTGGCCCAGAATCTTAAGGCGGAGCCGGAATTTGTGGAGCAGATTTACCGGATTGTGCTGACCCATCCCGGCGTGGACGCACGCCAGGTGATGGATAAGCTGGAGGTAAACCAATTGTACCAGAAAATGAAGGGAATAAAAGAATAAAGGGATAGAGGGGAAAT
>JAGHER010000021.1 GCA_017889125.1 Lachnospiraceae bacterium | reverse complement strand
TTTTCCTTCCCATACAAATCCGTAGACCCATGGATACGCTGCTTCCACTTGCCTTCACCGTATTCCCCACAGTGCGTCCGGTAATCATTGAGGGAAAACCAGACGTACCCGCACATGTTGGGCAGGCTCTTGTAGATGGAGATCCGCTCCCTAAGAATCTGGATCCGCCGCTCATCACCGCCGGAAAAGGCGGGCTCACAGAGGCCAAATTCCGTTACCATGGAAGGCATATGGCCGAATTTTGCGTATGTGCGCTTAATGACAGCCTCCACATCATCGCAGGGCTGCCACAGGCCCAGGTACTCGTTCCACATGGCAATGTCTCCGTACATCGTGGCATCGTCAAGCTCCACATTTTCATCCCGGCTGACAGAATTGGACACGTAGTTTACCAGCCTTGTGCCGTCAATGGAATAAAAATACCGGTGCATTTCCTTCACGTATTCGATGGTTTCCGGGAATTCTCCACCCAGTTCATTGCCTACTCCCCAGCAGATAATGGAGGGATGATGAGCGTGATCACGCACCATGGCATCGACCTGCTTTTTAGCAAGGGCAAGCTGCATGGGGCCGGCTTTCTTGGGATACCCCCAGAAGGGGATTTCCTCCTGGACCAGCAGGCCGTTTTCATCGCACCAGTCAAACAGGGCGGTATCCTGCTGCCAGTGGAAGCGGGTGAAATTGCAGCCGGCCTCTTTTAGCTGGGACAGGCGGAAAATACTGTGTGATAAGGGCTCCGCCATGCCGTAGTCCGGATGGGAGCCGGGCATCCACTCGCAGCCCTTCATCTGCAGGGCCTTTCCGTTAAGCAGCACCTTTCCGCCCTTTACCGCAATGGTACGCAGGCCAATGCGCTTTTCGGCCATGCCGGTTTCCGTGCGCACTTGGATTACGTAGAGATTAGGGCTTTCCGGCGACCACAGACGCAGATGGGCAAAGGGAATGGCAATCCCCTCCTTAAGGCATCCTGCCGCCTTCGTGCTGCTGATGAGCTCCCTGGTCTTTCCATCGAGGATCTCCACAATGGTCTCCTGCAGATTCTGCCGGCCGGTTCCTTCCAGCGTCCTTTCCCGGCGCAGCTTTCGCGGCTCTGCTCCTTCCCGCACTCTGGCCGGCTCTGCTCCTTCCCGCACTCCGACCATCCCTGCTCCTTCCCACTTCTCAGCCGTCTTTGTTCCTTCCGGCGCCCCAGGCGTCCCTGCTCCTTCCCACTCCCCAGCCGTCTCCGCAGAAACATGGAGGACTCCGCTGCAGGATCCACTGTCCATGCCGTCAATAGTATACGTTACCGCCAGGTGCGCGATATCCGCCTCGTCCATGATGGAAAGCACCACATTCCTGGTCAGTCCGCCATCGTCTGCCCAGTCATAATCCAGCTGGTGGGGAAGCATTTCTTCCTTGGGACTGTTATCAATCAACACCTGGATCTGGTTTTTCCCGGGAACCAGGCATCCGGTTACATCAAAGGCAAATGGTGTGTACCCGCTGCCGGTGTGGATTCCTGCCAGCTGGCCATTGACGTATACCTTGGCGGTATGGTAGGCGCAGCCAAAGTAAAGGATGGCCCGCTTTCCCGACAGGCTTTCCACCTCTGCTTCCGTCTCGTACCCGGCTTCCCCCCGGTAAAGCTGCACGGCTTCATTGTCATCCACATTCCAGGTGTGAGGCAGGGTGACCTCCTTTGCAAATCCCAGGCTCTTAATGGTAAATCTCCAGTGGTTTAACTCGATCATCGTTTTCATAGCATGTTTAATCCTTTCTCCCCAAGGGCAATCAATCTTTCGCAGTACGCCTTGCTGCGCTTCTGTAAGTCATCCTGATATACTTCCAGCTCCGGCAGAGAGACGGCAAAGAAATCATAGCCGACCTTTTCCGTCTCATGGGCTCTGCCGAAATCCACCAATTTCTGGAAGGCTGCTTTAGCCTCCGCCTTCTTTCCCAGGGCAAGGAGGGCCAGGCCGATATAGTAAATGTAATCGGAGGGCTGGTCATTGTAATACCGCACCGGTTCCGGCGTCTGGCTGCCCTCTGCGGCAAGACGGAAAAATCCTTCGGCCTTCTCTTCCTCCCCCAGCTTTCTGCAGCATACGCCCATGAGGTAATAAGCCTGATTATCCGGCACATTGGGAAGCTTTCCTTCTCCCAGATTTTCCGGATAGGTGATGGTCTGCCGGCACAGCTCCAAAGCCCCGGCGTAATCCCCCTTATCCATGGCTGCCCCCGCAAGGGCGAACAGACTGATCTTGTACTGCTCAGCTACCTTACCTTCTCCGCCCTCCCAGACGTGGAATACGTGGCGCCGCAGCAGTTCCAGGGCTTCCTCCCAGCGCCCGTTTTCATTCAAAAGGGTAATGTAGGCCAGGCAAAGGGTGTCCCGATCCTCCAGAAGTTCTTTATGCTCCTCCAGCAGCTTAAGCCTTTGGGCAGAGGAGACTCCCGCTTTTGCCCCCAGCTGCGCCTGCTCCAGAAGGAAGCGGCTGTTACCGTTCTCCAGGCTGCATGCTTTGCCAATGGCGGATAAGGCTTTTTCCGGCTCTTCCTCCTTATTGTAATAAGCGATGGAAAGATTCCGCCAGGCCATGGCAAAGTCCGGCTTCAGGGAAACGGTGTTTTCCCAGCAGGAAACGGCTTTCTCGTACTGTTTTTTGTCATAAAGCAGGTTCCCCAGATAATAGCTGGCCATGGGCGCCTGCCCCAGAAGACGGATGGCGTACGCTAAGATCAGCATTTCTTCTATGGTGTTGGGGAAACAGTAATCAGATGAACGGGTTTCCGCCTTCCGGCAGCACTGGATACTCTCCTCCGTTCTTCCCAGCTGGCCCCAGGCATAACCCTTGTAATATTCCACCAGCGGGCTTTCCGTTTCGCACAGCTCCAAAAGCTCCACAGCCTTCTCATAAAAGCCAAATTCCATATACAGCAAAGATACCTTCAGGTAATTGACCAGCCGTCCGCCCATAGCCTTGGCAAACGCCTCCCCGTCAAGATACTGCCAGGCAATGCCCAGGGACAGGCGATCCAGCTCGTAGCTTTCCTTTAAAAACTGCCGGTTGTCCTTCTTCACCTGCTTCATCAGCTCCGCCTTCAGCGTCCTTGCCCTCTGGTTGTGATTATTTCCGGCCAGGCTTTTCTCCGCAAAGGCCAGGGCCTTTTCCCACTCTCCCCGGCGGGCGCAGATGCAGGCCAGATGGTAAAAGCCGCTGCTCTGGGTCTCAAAAGACCAAGTGGACTTATAAAACGCATCATAGGCCTTGTCGTATTCGCCCAGCAGCCGATAAGCCGTGCCCAGGGAATAATAACATTCACCACTGTAGGGATTGGGGTTCCTCCAGGTCTGCTTTTCAATGGCCCGCTTAAAATAAGGGATGCTCTCCTTAATCTGGCCGTTCCGCATAAGAAGCAGGCCGTAAGCCTGGTTCAAGCGGATGTCCGTGGGATCCCGGCGCAGCCCTTCCAGATAATAGTCCGCCGGATTATAGGTGGCGTGGCGGTACTGCTCCAAATGCTGTCCCCCAAGGTACAGCTCCTCCAGAGAAGAAATCTCCTCCGGAGCCTTCAGCACCTCCGCTGGATCCGGCACCGGCAGATCTTTGGGGATGTATTCCCGGTATTCGCCCAGAAGCTTTCCGTCCTGATCCCATACTCGGATTATATAATCATGGAGCGGAGCGCCCGTCTGCGCATTTGCTGAAGAAACGCTCTCTGCAGGGCTTGCCGAAGGAACACCCTCTGCAGGGCTTGCCGAAAGAACACCCTCTGCAGGGCTTGCCGAAGGAGCGCTCTCTGCAGGGCTTGCCAAACAAGTGTCCCCTGCAGGGCTTGCCAAACAAGTGTCCCCTGCAGGGCTTGCCAAACAAGTGTCCTCTGCAGGGCTTGCCAAACAAGTGTCCTCTGCAGTACTTGTCGAAGGAATATCCTCCTCGATCTGGTCCACAAAGCAGCGCTCTGGCGACAGATCCGCCGTCTTTTCGTATACCGGCTTTCCCTTTACCGCAGCCCTGATCCTCGCTCCGGAGTATTTGCCGGAAGCATAGACCTTGATCTGCCTTCCCTCTACGCCGATCACCACATCCTTCGTGGCATTCCCCACACGGCCTACAGTCTTATAGGGCATAAAATACTGGGTAAAGGTCTTTTCCTCGTTTGGCTTCAGCCAGGTAAAATCCGGCTGGTTGTCGGTAAATACGCCGGTCATCAATTCAATGTATGGCCCGTCCTCGTCGGTCAGGTTTTTATCCCACATCCGGCCGAAATCGCCGCAGCCCCAGGTCCACTGTTTTTTCCCGGGAGAAATATGGTGGTCTGCAATATGCAGAAGCCCCGCGTCTCTTCCCTCATCGTAATTTCCGATAAAATCAAAATCCGAATGGGCCGCCATGTAGGAGGTGGGCACCTTGATGTTTTTATACCGGGAAATATCTACGCCTGCCGAATAATCGTATTTGTAATACTCCCCTGTAGCAATGGGGAAGGTGGAAACCGCACGCTTCCCGTGATCCATAACCGCATTCACATCCGGCGGGAACACGGAGAAGGTCTTATCATTTACCGCCACCGCCGGGTTTGCCCACCAAAGGAAAGTCTGCGGGAAATCGGTGGGATTGTACAGCTGGCCCTTGATCTCGATGTAGGCCTTTCCCGGATACAGGGTAATCGAAGCGGTGCATTTTGTCCCATACATCACATCGGTTTCTCCTACATAAGCGGTGACGGAACCGTCCTCATTTTCACTGATGGAATAATCCACCGGCGAAAAGGTGGAGGGACGATGATGCTGGGGCCAGTTAAATTCAATGCCGCCAGAAATCCATGGACCGGCAAGGCCTACAAGGGCAGGCTTAATCACATGATTGTAATACACGAAATCGTAGCCGTTTGTCTTGTCATAGGCCCGCTGGATCCTCCCTCCCAGCTCCGGCAGCACCATCACGTAAATATACTCATTTTCCAGAATCAGCGCCTTATAGGCCTTCATCTCCTTCTCATCGCCAAGCTTTTCTGTAACTGGAAGGGGGTAGACCTTGCCCGTGCTGCCCTGATAGGCGCGCTTTTCAATAAATATGGGACTTTTCTCCGGCGGCGCGGTCTTGTAGGTGGGAATCATTACTGTGGTTTCTTTTATGGACGCCTTCATACTTCACCTCTCGATTTAGAAATCTTGATCTTTTCGTTTGATTATTATACAATGCATTTACCGGCATGTATTTTGATAATCTGCCGAATAATTTAGAAATCCTGCTGTGAGGTAAAGAATTATGGCAAATATGCAAAAAGGCGTTCTGGCACAGTCAAAACTATATTTTGCCGCCCCTGTTCAGAATAAGGATCTGTTCTTTTATCCGGTAAGCACCGGGCATTTTTACTGCGAAAAGGGCTATAGGGTGGAGCGGAAGCATTTTGACAGCATTCTGATTAACTGGGTTATTGAAGGCTCCTTTTCCTTCCTCTTTGAGGGCAGAGAGCTGACTGCCCGCGGCGGCCAGATTGCGCTGATTGACTGCTTTCATCCTCATATCTACTGCACCCATGATGCCCTTGAGTCCTGCTGGCTGCACATTGGCGGGGCCAATACCTATGCCCTTTACCAGGAGCTGACCTCCCGTTTCTCCCCCATTCTCCCCGCAACAGAGCGCACCAAAGAATGCCTCTTGGACATCTATTCCCTGATCAAAGACTCCCGGCAGCTGGATTCCAGCCAGATGTCCCTGAAGCTTTATACCCTTCTAATGGAGCTTTTTCGGGCGGGCGGCGCGGAAAGCAGCAACAGCATCGCCGACGCCATTGATTACATCGGCAGCCGGTACCAGGAAAAACTGACCGTGGAAGAGGTAGCCCGGCACGTTCACTTAAGCCCCTCCCAGTTTTCCCGGAAATTCAAAAAGCAGACCGGCACATCCCCCTATGACTATATCCTCACCGTCCGCCTGGCCAGGGCAAAGGAGCTGCTAAAAAATACAAGCCTGCCCATAAGCGAGATCGCAGATGAGACAGGCTTTGCCAGTGATTCCAATTTTATATATTTTTTTAAGCGGCAGGAGGGGATTTCGCCCCTTCGGTTTCGGCGGATGGTGTACTAACCCCCTACTTAAAAAACCCTTTCTTCTTCGGCTTCTCCTGCTCCGGATACACCCCGGTCATGGCTTCGTCGAATTTGCGCAGGGCTTCCTTCTGGGCTTCGTTCATGCGCTCGGGCACCTGGACAACTAATGTCACGTAATGGTCGCCGCGCACGTTGCGGTTCCGAAGGGAGGGCACGCCCTTGCCCTTTAAGCGGACCTTGGTGTCGGTCTGGGTGCCGGCTTTCACCTCGTACTCCACTTCGCCGTCCACGGTCTTGATGCGGATGGTGCCGCCCAGGGCGGCCTTGGCGAAGGAGATGGGTACGGTGGAGAAGATGCTGGTGTCCTGGCGCTTGAAGATGGGATGCTGGGATACTACAGCCTCTACCAGCAGGTCGCCGCGGCCGCCGCCGTTTCGTCCAGGCTCACCGCCGCCAGCCAGGCGGACGGACTGCCCGTTGTCGATTCCGGCGGGGATGGATACCTTGAATTTCTTCCGAACGGTCTTGTAGCCGGTGCCGTAGCAGTCGGGGCACTTTTCCTTGATGACCGTACCGGTGCCGCCGCAGTCGGGACAGGTCTGTACGTTCTGCACCTGGCCGAAGAAGGACTGCTGCACGTAGGTAATCTTTCCGCGGCCATTACACTTGGTACAGGTCACAGGAGATGTGCCGGCCTTGGCGCCGGTGCCATGGCAGCTCTTGCATTCTTCCTTATAATTAATTTCGATTTCCTTCTCGCAGCCGAATACCGCCTCCTCGAAGGTGATGCGGACCGCGGTTCTGACATGGGCGCCCTGCATGGGGCCATTGTTTGCCCGGCCTCTGCTGCGGCCGCCGCCGAAAATATCGCCGAAGATATCACCGAAAATATCACCCATATCCGCGCCGCTAAAGTCAAATCCGCCGAACCCGCCAGCTCCGCCTCCAGCGCCGCCGTCAAAGGCGGCATGGCCGAACTGGTCATACTGCTGGCGCTTCTGGGGATCGCTTAACACGCTGTACGCCTCGGAGGCTTCTTTAAATTTCTCCGCGGCGGCAGCGTCTCCGGGGTTTGCATCCGGATGATATTTCTTTGCCAGCACACGGTATGCTTTTTTTATGGCGGCTTCATCCGCGTCCTTGGGAACGCCCAAAACCTCGTAATAATCTCTCTTATCTGCCATACCGATAATCCTCTCATCTTCTCAGGGCTGCAAAACTCTGCTTCGCTTATACCTTACATTAGCCGCAAAACTTTCCCCTGCTTATCTCTTATCTCAGCTGCAAAGCAAAACTCTGCCCTGCTTATCCCTTATATGAATCCAATAAGGGCTGCTGAAAATGGCAGCAGCCCTTGTTCTATCTCTGCCCGGGATCCGGATGAGGCAGGCAGTAAGCCGCCCCGCCGGATTCCCTGGTATATTTTACACTTCTTTAAAGTCGCCGTCAACTACATCATCGTTATTGTAGCTGGAATTTCCTCCATCATAGGCGCCTGCACCCGGGTTCGGGCCTGCCTGGCCAGCCTGACCGGCTGCCTGTGCCTGCTCGTAAACCTTGGCAAACAGCTTCTGGGCGCTGTTCATTAACTTCTCGCGGCCAGCCTTGATTTCCTCAACCTGTGCGTCGGTCATCTGATCGATGGGCGCCTTGTTGATGGCCTCCTTTAAGGCATTTAAGTCAGCCTCTACCGCGGACTTGTCAGCTGCGTCAAGCTTATCGCCAATCTCCTCTAAGGATTTCTCGGTCTGGAATACCAGGGCGTCAGCATCGTTGCGTGCGTCGATGGCTTCCTTCTTCTTCTTATCCTGTGCCTCGTACTCAGCAGCTTCCTTTACTGCCTTCTGAATGTCATCATCAGACATATTGGAGCCGGAGGTGATGGTGATGTGCTGCTCCTTGCCGGTACCCAGATCCTTTGCGGATACGTTCACAATGCCGTTGGCGTCGATATCGAAGGTTACCTCGATCTGCGGAACGCCTCTTCTTGCCGGCGGGATTCCATCCAGACGGAACTGGCCTAAGGTCTTGTTGTCTCTTGCAAACTGACGCTCGCCCTGTACCACATGGATATCTACTGCGGTCTGGTTGTCAGCAGCGGTGGAGAAGATCTGGCTCTTCTTGGTGGGGATGGTGGTGTTGCGCTCGATCAGCTTGGTGGCTACGCCGCCCATGGTCTCGATGGACAGAGACAGGGGAGTTACATCCAGCAGAAGGATATCGCCTGCACCGGCATCGCCTGCCAGCTTGCCGCCCTGGATAGCTGCACCGATGGCTACGCACTCGTCAGGATTCAGGGTCTTGCTGGGCTCCTTGCCAGTCAGCTGCTTTACCTTCTCCTGTGCGGAAATCATACGGGTGGAACCGCCCACTAACAGCACCTTGCCTAACTCGGAAGCGGTGATGCCTGCATCACGCAGAGCGTTCTGTACCGGGATCGCGGTGCGCTCAATCAGGTCATGGGTCAGCTCGTCAAATTTTGCACGGGTCAGGTTCATGTCCAGATGCTTCGGGCCCTCTGCGGTAGCGGTGATGAAGGGCAGGTTGATGTTGGTGGTGGTGGCAGTGGAAAGCTCCTTCTTTGCCTTCTCTGCTGCTTCCTTTAACCGCTGAAGGGCCATCTTATCCTTAGACAGGTCTACGCCCTCAGCCTTGCGGAATTCGTCGATCATCCAGTTGGTGATGGCATTATCAAAGTCATCGCCGCCCAGATGGGTGTCGCCGTTGGTGGAAAGTACTTCGATTACGCCGTCGCCGATCTCGATGATGGACACATCGAAGGTACCGCCGCCCAGGTCATATACCATGATCTTCTGCTCGCTCTCATTGTCCAGGCCGTAAGCTAAGGCAGCAGCAGTGGGCTCGTTGATGATACGCTTTACATCCAGGCCGGCGATCTTTCCTGCGTCCTTGGTGGCCTGACGCTGTGCGTCATTGAAGTATGCGGGAACGGTGATTACGGCCTCGGTAACCTTCTCGCCCAGATAGCTCTCTGCATCAGCCTTCAGCTTCTGCAGGATCATAGCGGAGATTTCCTGGGGCGTATAGCCCTTGCCGTCGATATTTACCTTGTAATCCGTTCCCATATGTCTCTTAATGGAAGAGATGGTTCTCTCTGCGTTGGTTACGGCCTGACGCTTTGCCGGCTCGCCTACCAGACGCTCGCCATTCTTTGTAAATGCAACAATAGACGGGGTGGTTCTTACACCCTCAGCGTTTGCGATTACGGTTGGCTTTCCGCCTTCCATAACGGCTACGCAGCTGTTTGTGGTACCTAAGTCAATACCAATAATCTTGCTCATGATTTTTCCTCCTGAAATCCTTCAAACAATTACATTGTCCTGTTTCGTTAATGCTTTCTGCTTTTGCTGAACCTTCTCAGCTGCTGCTAAAGCTGCTCTGCTTTCGCTAATTGGCTACCTGCACCATGCTGTGGCGAACCACGCTTTCCCGGTACATATAGCCCTTCTGAAGCTCCTGTGCGACGATATTCTCGCCCAGGCTCTCATCCTCTATATGCATAACGGCGTTGTGGAAATTAGGATCAAATTCCTTCCCCACCGCTTCGATGGGGGTAACGCCAAGATCCTCAAGGGTCTTCATAAACTGCCGGTAGATCTTATCCATGCCCTCTGCAAAAGGAGTCCCTTTCGCATCCTCAGGCACTGCCGCAAGGCCGCGCTCAAGATTATCCACTACGGGAAGGATCTTCTCGATCACATCCTTAGCGCCGATCTCGTACATGGAGGCCTTCTCCTTCTCCGTGCGCTTGCGGAAATTGTCAAATTCCGCCATGGAGCGCTTCAGACGGTCGGTCAGCTCTTCGATCTTCTCATCCTTTGGATCCTTCTTATCCTTTTTCCAGAAGAATCCCTTCCTGCCATCGGCAGAAGTCCCGGCAGAGGCTTCGCTCTCTGCCTCTCCCTCATGGCCTCCTGGTCCGGCTTCACCGGATACGTCCTGTCCGGCGGTATCCTTGGCGGCCTCATCCTTTACGGCATCATTCCGCCCCGGCTCTGCGTCCTTTTTCACGTCTTCTGCGAAATCTGCGTCTTTGGAAAAGGAAGCCTTTTCCTCTTCTGGAGACGCCTGCTCCGGCGACGTCTTATTCTTTATCTCTTCCATTGTTAATCACCTTTCATTCTAGCTTCCTCCGCCGTCCGGCGGCTTGTTAAAAGCGGCATCCAGCTGATTCATCACATTCCGCAGAGTGCTGACCACCTTATCGTAGTCCATCCGCTTGGGTCCGATGATTCCGATGGTTCCCCGCAGCCCGTCGCCCAGCACGTAATTGGCGGTGACTACGCTGCAGTCCTTCATGGTCTGTACCGGCATCTCATCGCCGATGTAAACCTGAATCCCCGTCCCTGCGCTTTCCTCCTGGGAATTCACATCGGTAATCAGCTCCTGGAGCATCTCCTTCTCCTCGAAGGCACTTAACAGCTTGCTGGCTTTGTCTCCGTCGCTTAGTTCGGGATACTTAAATATGTTGGTAGCGCCGCTTGTATAAATAGGAAAGTTCTCTGCATCGGCCCTCACCGCCTCGGCAATGCGGTTTAACACTGCCTCCACAATATCCTGATTGATCCCGGCCTGCTCCTTCATCCGGGAGATGGCGCTGAGATTAATCTGGTCGATGGCCAGGCCATTAAGGGTGCTGTTGAGAAGGATGTTCAGATTCAGAATATCCTGCTCGCTGAGCCTGCTTCCCACCGGCAGCATGCTGTTCTTGATGATATTCCCTTCCAGCACCAGAACCAGCAAAAGCTTATCCTCATCCACCCTTGAGAGCTGGATGAATTTCAGCTTGTTCTGATGGTACTGGGGGGCGCTGATTAATGCCGCGTAATTGGTGTTGGTGGCAAGTACCTGAACCAGACGCTTTAGCACCAGCTCCAGACGGTCTACCCGCTGGATCATCAGCTCCTGCACCTGATTCATCTCCTGGTCCTTCTCCTCCATCAGCTGATCGACGTAAAACCGGTAGCCCTTATCGGAGGGAATCCTTCCTGCTGAAGTGTGGGGCTGAATAATATAGCCCATCTCCTCCAGGTCTGACATCTCATTCCGAATGGTGGCGGAGCTGAGCTTCAAATCGGAGTATTTGGAAATGGTTCTGGAACCAACCGGCTCTCCGGTTTCCAGATAGGTCTTGATGATCGCCTTTAATATGGTAACCTTCCTTCCGTCTAACTCCATCCGCCTCACTCCTTCTTTTTGGTAAATCCAGGTTCTTAAGCTTTTCTTGTTAGCACTCAACAATAACGAGTGCTAATTTCTACATAAGTTAATATATTACATTCCCTATTATTTGTCAATAGCAAATTCAAAAATTTTCTCCCGCCCCAATTTCCTGGCTTCTTTGGCCCGCTTCATCTGCTGACAGTATTTCGCCTTGACATTTAACATTTCTGTAATATAATAGTAACCGTGTTATAATAATTGTAATTTTTTCCTAAACTTCCATACTTTAGTTGAGAGGTATTATAAGATGAAGAAATTATTTTTTTCCGGCTGGAAAAGCCTGATCCTTTCTCTTGCTGCTTCCGCAGTCTTATCCTTTCCCGTGAGCGCCGCCAGTATTCACGGCGAGATCACCAATGTAGGCTCCCAGACCATCACTGGATGGGCATGGAATAAGGAAGATACGAATGATGTGCAGACCGTAGAGGTTCATATTCTCCAGGCAGGAAATCCTGAACCGGTCAAGTACTTAAAGACAGAGGCCGATGATTTCAGCCAGGAGCTGGAGGATGAAATCCGTGACGGCTGGCACAAGTTTTCGGTGTCCATTGACTGGTCCCAGCTGGAAGGAAATGATTTTAAGGTCCGCGCCTATGCAGTAAAGGGCGATAAATATTATACTCTCGGTGAGACCATCAGCTACTCTAAGGGCTCTGGCAGCTCTGCCTCTTCCGCAAAAAGCACTGCAGCCTCCTCCAATGCTTCGGCACAGGATACTGCACCTTCCAGCACCCAGGCACAGAGCACAGCTGCTGCCTCCGATACCTCCGGCCTCACTTCCCTGGGAATCTTTACCACCAGCGGCTACTGCGGCTGCCAGCAATGCTCCAAAGGGCAGGGACTCACCTACTCCGGCGCTGTGCCTCAGCCCAATCATACCATTTCTGCTGACCTGACGCTGCTTCCGCTGGGCACACGGGTGCAGATTGGCGGCGTAGTGTATACGGTGGAGGATACCGGATCCGGCATCAAGGGCAATTCCATTGATATTTATTATACCGATCACAATGCAGCTCATGCCCATGGTCTTCAGCAGCAGGAGGTTTTCCTTGTGCAGTAGCCTCTGACCTGCCAAATTTCAGGACAATCCTACAAAGTTTTCCTTGGTCTGCCGCTGCCGGCAGGGAATTTCTCAATTCCTTCCGGCAGCGGCAGATTTTCGTTTTACAAATTCTGATGATTTTTGACGGCAAAACCGGATTTCTTTCCGTTATTTTGCCGTTTTTTATTTTTTCTTTTGCTTTCTTCTCCCCTTTTCACTTTATCACATTAGCAGAACGAATTGACAAACGAAATAAATCGTGTAAAATAGGCAATTGCCAGTGATTGTTACAAAACTGTTACGCATTTTTAATCTTTATATTACTTTTCAATTTCTATTTTGTATCTCCTTCTGGTTTGCCCGTTTTAAGCGGCTGCTGGTTTGGGATTGCAGGCAGAAATGAAGAAAGGACGTTTATGATGAATTTAGTGAAGAAATATCTGATACAGATCCTCCTTGCCGCAGCATTTACCTTTGGCCTGCGCTTTACGGCTATGGCAGCCCAGGTTCACGGCAATGTAGACCAAATCCATGAGGATTCCATCTCCGGGTGGGCATGGGATGCAGAGGCGCCGGACGCTCCGCTGACGGTGCAGATCTCCATCACCGACCGCTCCGGAAATCTGGTTTTCCAGCAGACGGCCCAGGCTGATCTGCAGCGGGACGATGTGTCTGCCAGCGGCTACGGAAGCGGCGCCTGCGGCTTTCAGGTTCCTGTGGACTGGACCAATCTGCCGGACGGCTCCTACACGGTGCTGGTAACAGCAGCCGATCAGATCATCGGCGGTGCACAGCAGTATTACAAGGGCCAGGCCAGCCTCCGCTCTCTTGGCGTATTTAAGACCACCGGCTACTGTCCCTGCATCCGCTGCTCTGAGGGCTGGGGACGCAGCACCAGCACCGGCGCCATCGCCACAGCCAACCACACCATTGCCGTGGATCCCAGAGTGATCCCCTACGGTACAAAGGTAATGATCAACGGTGTTGTTTATACGGCCGAGGACAAGGGCGGCGGCGTACGCGGCAACCACATCGATATCTTTTACAATACCCACGGTGAAACCCAGGTTCAGGGTGTTCAGTATGCTGAGGTTTTCGTGGTAGAGGCATAAGGCCGTTTATATTGGAAAATCGCTGAAAACGCAATTGAAAAAGGGTTCTGCAAAATCATCTGGATTGATGGTTTCGCAGAACCCCTTTTTATGATAAAGAAAGCAAAGGTTCAATCAGCCTTTTCCTTAATCCAAAAGAAACTGGCTCATCACGTAATTGCTCACATCCAGCCCCCATTCCGTAAGGGCCAGCCGCCCCTCCCGGCGCGTCATCAGGCCATCCTGAATCAGCTTTTCCACCACCGGGCCATACACATCATCCAGTACCATGCCAAAGGCATCCGCAAACCGGCCGCAGGATACCCCCTCGGTCATCCTAAGACCAAGGAACATAAATTCCTCCATCTCCTCCCGGCGGCTCTG
>JAGHER010000192.1 GCA_017889125.1 Lachnospiraceae bacterium | reverse complement strand
TTTAAGCCCTTGGTTCCCACGCTGCCGATATACATGCCCGGCCGCTTCCGAACAGCTTCAAGGCCTTCCAGAACGGTAATACTGTCCGCATTATATTGTGCTTTCGCCATAATTTAACCTCCATATGCGCGTCATCCTTCCTATTTAAGCACAAAATTGAAAAGTTTGCAACTCCTGGAAATACTTTGAATTTCTGTCTGGCTATGATGCCCGGAAGATTTTTGTTTATTTTCCCTTCGAGCACAGACATTGCTCAAACTCAATGTAAAATTTACTCACCTATGCATTCACATTCACTTTCCACGTGTCGTATCCCTGTAATTGGGCAGCTTCATATATCGGCTTGAGGTTATGAGTCAAAATATTCATAAACTGGATATCTGAATTTCCTGCAATATATAATGTCTCTGAGGCCCATATAGCATTCACATTATTTTTCCGGCACTTTTCAAACCGATCAATCAAAACCGATGACCTCTTAGATATGTCTGTCGGAAAAATAAGACTGTACAGGTAATACTGGTATCTGGCAAATGGCTCAAAAAATTCATCCCATCCTGGAAGTCGATTATTCTTGCTAGAATTCAACGCCTTACTCATCGGCGTAAGGTTCCACAATTCATCATTGGAGATGTATGAACGCGGGACAAAATGATCAATGGACAATGTCTCCAGAGGTATTTCCTTTCCTGTATAAATTTCTCTAATCGGCTGACCTGTGATTTCTACAGTAGTTCTCCAAAGATTTCTTGCCTGATCCAGCTTCCGAAGATCTTCATTCTCAGGACATATCTTATAGATAATCCCAGGAACACCTGGATTACGATCCTGTAAAAACTGCGCTTTGTTATACTGTACCCAACTTCTGATCACAGAGTAGTTCTTAATTAAAAACTTTCTCCAATAGGGATTCATCCGAATCTTTTTCTGTAAGCTCACACCATCCAGTATGGTGTAAAACAGATTCTCATTTCCGGATAATTTCTCCATATATGCAATCAGGCATCTGTGTTTGTCTTTTTTGATATAGGAAAGTCCTTCTTCCATTCCATCTGTATCAAAGAACGGATATAACAGTTTATAAGGGACATAGTCCGTAAGCCTTGTTTTGTCCCGTTTAAGCTCATTCCCACAGGAACGGATTGCGGCTTTCAGCTCTTCCCTCGACGGATTCTGCGAAAGATCCGACACCGTGCTGTTTAATGTATTGATCGCATGCTCCAAAAAGTTCTCGGCATTTCCGTTAACAGTCGGACCAAGCCGCAAATGAAAATGTGTAACCGTATGCCAAGCTTCATAGATCATCTCATCGATTATTTCTTCAAAAGTTAAATCTTCATCCGTGTCCTTGGTAAGATTCAAAATTGCTTCAAACCAGTAAAACTTATAGCTCTGCGCCTTATTATTGAACATGCGGGCAAATTTATCCGTATCCAAATTATTCTCGTATACTATTTCAAAATGTAATTCAGGACTCATATAGCTCTCCCTGCGATTAACGCTTAATCTGTTTAGCTGCCTTGATCAATTGTTTTAAATTATCCGCCAATTCTTCTGAAGAGGTATCCGGTCCCCAGCTGATTCGCACAGAACATTCAATTTCATCCTCTGGGACTCCCATTGCAGAGAGGACATAGCTTGGCTCATAGCTTTTTGAAGTACAAGCCGAACCATTTGATATGCTGCAATACTGCTTGGAAGAAATCATTAATGCTTCCGACATCACTCCAGGAATACATATATTGACCGTACTGCTTACACAATAATTCTGTTCACCGTTAATGTGGTATTCCAGCCCCGACTCATCGAAAGAACTCATTACAAGTTTCTTGAGTTTGTCTGTCCTCTTCCTGTTTTCTACATACTCACGTGCAGCGATCTCACAGGCACAACCACACCCAGCAACTAAAGCTACTGGAATTGTCCCTGGCCTGATTCCATGCTCCTGCTGCCCTCCGTACATAATGGCTTTCACCGGCGGCAACCTATAGCCTTTCTTTCTAAGCACCAGAACACCAATTCCCTGCGGTCCCTGCAGCTTGTGCGCACTAAAGGACAGCATATTGTATTTCATCTGCTTGATTTCTTCTACCAATTTTCCGCAGCTTTGTGTTGCATCTACATGAAAGAGGACCTTGCTTTTTGCCAGCTCCTCTCCGATTACTTCAACCGGCTGAATAATTCCTGTTTCGTTATTTACATGCATCAGGCTTACAAGCAATGTGTCTTCTCTGACAAGAGAAAGAATTCGCTCTGCGTCAACCCTTCCAGAAAGATCAGGATTCACAATATCAATCTCAAACCCTTTCCTCCCCATTGCCTTTACCGTCTCCAAAACGGCCTTATGCTCTATAGCAGATGTGATAATATGCTTTTTCCCTGTTCTTTCTGCATACTCTTCGAGTCCACGGATGGCAATATTGTTGCTTTCCGTGGATCCGCTTGTAAAAAACACTTCACTAGAAGTCACTCCCAGCAAATCAGCAACCTGACTTCTGGCATGCTCCACAATTTCTCTCGCTTTTTCTCCATGATTATGTGTCCTGCTGTCCGCATTTCCAATAGCCCCTTTATATACCTCAATCATCTGATCAAGAACTCTGGAATCAATAGGAGCAGATGCATTGTAATCTAAATATATGCTCATTCCTTCACCGCCAAAAGTAAAAGATCATCAATACTTTTTATAAAACCTGTTCCGCAAAGATGTGCAATTCCTCTTTCAAGATTCAGTCGGAAGTATTTTGCAACCGTTTCATTATCGGTTCCTAATCCCATGCTGATGCACCAAGCTTTGACAAGCGCTTCGTAAATCTCATAATAATCTCCGCCAAAAGTATACCAAGACATCTCCAGATTACTATCGCTGGCAATCGGAATGTCTGTTGGTAAGGTTTTCTCCGCAAGCGAGTAGCAGAGTGCCCATCTGCAGAGAATATTCCAGTTTTTTATCCCTGTCTTTCCTTTCAATCTGGAAAGCTGATCTTTTGCCTGTTGTGACAAGCGTACCTGCTTTACTATCATAATTCCTGAAAATACCCTTTCTCAATTGATGTGCTCTTTGTTTCTTCACTATATATAAGAGTAAATTCATCTCCAACAGATTCTTTCATCATGTCGTAATAATTATGATCAATTTCTGTATCTGTAGAGAGAATAATGGTCTGATCACTGGCATTCGGGAAATATGTGGATATAATAGAAGCCCGGTGCTGTGAATCAAGTCTGGATAATGGAGTATCAATAATAACCGGCAGCTTTTTCTTCGAGCAAAGAGCCAATGCCCAAAGAATAGCAATGACCATAAGCTGCTTTTCTCCAGCAGAAAGAGAATCTTTTGATACCACGTTACCCTTCTCGTCAAGATATTGCATATCGAGCGTTTCCGGATTCATGACAATTTCCTGTATTAAATTCTTTTTATTGGCTAGTTTTTTATAGCACTCAGTAATCGTTTTACCGAGAGTTCCCGTTTTTCTCTTCTGTAATTCTATGGTATATGCATCAACAATTCTCAACGCCATGCTCGAATATTTCAGCAACCGATCTGCATCATCCTGTAACTCAATTTTCTGAAGATAGGTCTCCACATCCCTGTTGTATTCGGCAGTTTTCGCAATCACAACAGCATTGACCGAGCTTCGATCCTTCTGCAACTTATTCAGTTCCACCTGAGCCTCTACCAACTTAGCTTCATCCGTTTTGATTTGATCATATATTGCAGCCAATTCTTTCTCATTTATATCCAAAGTAAGATAACTGTCTACTTCATCAAGCTGCCTTGTTAAAGCCATCTTATTAGAAAACAGTGTCTTTGTATGATTTACACTCTGTTCAAGCGCACTTTCCACTAGCTCATTGATCTGAAATAGTGCGTGGTCAGACATCTCATAAATCCGAGGAGCAGCATCCTCCTCCGTTTGCTCTCTTACAAAACCCACAAATGCCTTTACTGCATCAATTGAATCTGGATGATCCACAGCAAAGTTTGATAAATATGCATCCATCTGCTCCAATGCCTGCTGCATAATATAATCATTTTGCTCATCTTCGGCTTGCAGCTTAATTTGGCTTATTAAATCTCTGACAAGAACCATCGGCAATTCTGTCGCTGCCAATCCAATTAAAGACTCTGCGTTCTGTGTAATTTTTGTTTGGATCTCTGCTCGTTTTTGCATCAATTCCTTGCGCTGTTCAAGCACGGCTCCTCCTTGAAGTTCATAGTGTTTATGGAGTTGTTCAAGAGTTTCCTGTATGCCTTCAACTTTTTCAATTGCCAAGCGAATAGTTTCATCTATTTTTTCTAATTCTGAAATAGCCTGATTCCGTTCTTCACGAAGTCTGTCTAATTTAGAGCTGGATTCATCGCTTTTACCCTTCTTACTGATTCTCCTTATACTACGTCCGAGATCATTTTTAAGAACATCAAGAATCGTAATACCCAGCATAGAACGAATCGATTCCTTCATCTGATCATCCGTTCTTGCTACAGCAAGCTCTGCTATTTTTTCCCCGTCAAAAAAGTAAAAACTAGACAGCGCACTTGGCAAAATGTTTTCCACAAACATTGCCCAGTTTTTTGTAAGAAATTCACTGTACAGTCCATTTTTCTGAACGCTGATCTTCTCCCTCGTAATTTTAGAAAGAGCATCCCATCCTCTTCTTATCACATACGTATCATTCGTGCTTTCGTTAAGGACAAACTCCAACTCAATAAAGCTGCTCTGACTCCAGTGACTTTTATTCACATAGGATCTAAGATACTGATTATATGAATTATATTTACTCTCTTTATAAGCAATAGAATTTGCTCCATATAGAGACAGAAGAATCGCCTCAAGAAAAGTAGTCTTTCCTCTTCCGTTCATTCCACCAATCAGGACTATTGGTTTCTTGTGTGTAAATTCAAAAATATTCGTTCCTGCATACACGCCAAAGTTATGCATGGTTAATCGGTTGATTATCATTCCTCTGACTCCTCATCCGTTTCTTCTTCCAGCGGACGATTTCCATAACTCAAAAATTTCTCGTTATATTTTCCGCCATAATCTTTCTTGCGATTCATTTTATCCATATAATACTGCGTGGCATCATCCTCATTCTGATAAAATGTTCTCGAAATTACCTTTTCCAGATTATCAAGAATCCCCTTCCGCTGATTCATTCCAACAGCATTACGTTCTATATCAATCAGGCTGTACATCATTTCAAATGCCAACTCCTGATCACCATACAGCTTCTGGCAGACTGATTGAAGAATATCCCATTCTTCTTTGCCAAAATCTTCAGCGCAGATCCAGCTTGGATCTTCAAATTCATTTCCAGTAACTTCGTAGTAAATCCTTGGAACCGCATCATCAAATTCGTGCTTTTCCAATACCCATATTCTTCTAATTGCCTGGAGCTCCGGAATTCTAATCAGTTCCAGATCAGAAAACTCTTCCGGGCCTTCTTCATTGATATTCTTTTGGATTTGAAGAAGATCTCTCAGCCATTCTTCTCTGACTTCCTTTTTATAAGGTCCATGGAATAATTGTCTGTAATTGCCCTGGAGATTTCCGTGCATACGGCGGAAGCTTCTGCGCTCACGGTCGCCCTCCTCATTGCCGAACTTATTCCGAAATTCAAGAAGCGGAATCATCCACTCCTTCTCCTCATCATTGGCAATCATTGCCTCCATCGATTTGTCTTTTTCAACCATCGTACATACCCAACATCCAAACCGACTTTTACCACAGGATGGCAGGTCTTTATCAACCATAAGGGGGCATTCATTATCGGCTGTGGCGCCTTTGTACATAGTCAAAAGTTCCATATTCGAGTATCCCCATGGGTTCTTATACTGCATAAGAAAAACCCAGACATCATCATCTGTCCATGCTTCAAGTGGAGAGAAAACAAGCTCGTTTGCCAATGTAGGGTTAGGGCTGAGAAGTTCTCTTACTCTCTTCTTCTCAAGATTTGTCATCGTCTGGTTACGTCTGGAACTTTCTGCCTTTCGTGTACCAAGAACGAGGATCACCTCACCATGTTCCGCAATCTTATTTCTTATAAAATTATTAACTGGCTGGATCTTTAACCGGTCTGTACACCATCTATATTTCATTCGTGGAAACGGATATCCACGTCCAATCAAGTTAACCCAAAACGTGTTATTATAATCAGGAATCAATCTTTCCGGTATAATAGGCAAATGTTTTTCACTTGCCGCAGTACGCATCGCTTCCAGTGACCGCTCAACCCATTTTGACACAACCGGTGACTCTACCAAGGTATCTGTATTCATTACATAAATCGTCTTTTTTCGCTGCTCAATCGGAAGCCCTTCAATAGACATCCAGACGAGCTGCAATGCTGCCGTACTATCTTTCCCACCCGAATATCCAATCATCCACGGTATATCATCCGACAAATATAGATTTTGGATTGTTTCCATCAAACCAGTTATTGTCTCTTTGTTAATCGCCATTTTTGTCTCCTGCCTGTTTGCCTATTTTTTTGCAACGCATTTAATGGTCAATATTTTCTGCTGCCACCCGCAAACGAAAGTTTTACCCGCTTATCCAAAGATTCCTCCTTTAACCATCGCAACACGTTATCATCCAGATCCATTACCGTCGCCTTACCAGTATTCATCTTTTGCAGAAACGCGATGATCTGCGAATCCAGGCCAAGTCCGCTAATCAGCGTTTTGGCTTCTGAAAGACTGTTAACCATCGTCTTGAAATCGCCGATACTCGTTGTCCAGGCAGATCCCTTTGCAATTCCTTCCATGCACTCGGACACATGTTCAGAATCAATTCCAGATATCACCTGCAATGTGCTGATGGTGGCGCTTGTTAATGCCGAGTATTGCTTCGACCACTCCTTTTTAATCCTTTGCTGAATATCCTTAAAATCATTCTCAGCCTGATTAATAGCATCCTTCTCTGCAAAACCTGACTGAACCACATCCTTGTGTTCGATCAACAGGTTTTCCAAATCAGATAATACCAAATCACTTAATTGGAACTGCATGTTTTCTTTCGTATACTGCAGCGCAGCCATCAAGGAATGAATTTGTATTGTCAGCTCTTTGAAGCGACGATCCAAAGCATCCTGGGCGACTTTGTTGTCTCTTCTATCTTCATGCTGACGAAGATCCTTCATATCCTTAATCTTCTTGCTTAGAACATCTATTAACATACCCATCACCGTAACGCTCCTAACAATGTTAAATCACTCTCGATCATCGTAAGTTCTTCCCTATAATGATTTCCATCTTCTTCATCAAAGCCAGACAAATCAAGCTTATTCTTTCTGTTAGCAATCTGCTTTTCTGCTTCCGTAATATCAGAGGATACCTGGTTGATTAAGGTCAGCAGAGGCTGGATCGATCCTATAGGATCTCCCGAAAATGCCATAAGCACAGTGAGTGGATCCTCTTCATCCAAAGCCCTGGTAATATCACTGATTGCCTTTGCGATCAGTTTAATTCCTCTCTTTACCGTGTCTATTGAAGCAGTCTTAATGTTAATCTGTGTATCATCAATTTCCTTATAAAATTGGTTTACTTTCGTAAGAAGCGCGCTGATATCCTCTTCTTCGACCTCGTCATCATCAAAGCAATCATAGATTGGCTGAATTGCCTTTTTTGCCGTTTCAATTTCTGCACGTGCGACACGATCAATCCGACTTGTGATATCCATAAGAAATGAATATGTGTCTTTTCGAAGCTTTACTTTATCATCCGTCTGAAACTCCTCTTCCGGAATCTGCAGTTTGCTCGTTTTTACTTTTCGGATTGTTTTAGCAAGATTAACTGCATCTAAAACCACAACAGACCCGGCAGCGTTTCCCTGCATAATATTGAAATACTGCTGCACCGTTTCTCTGTTAATCGTATCAGCGCCTTTCTGCTGCATCACAGAAAGCAAATCTTTCCATTCTTTTGAATGCCAGGTATTTTTATTCTTTGCCTGATGCTCGCAAAATAGATACTCAGCAGTTAAATTACCAATCGTTTTTTCTCTGTATTCTCCATTAAGAATCAATCGATACATTTCAGCTGCCACTGCAGCCTCAATATATTTCGTCTCAGTTTTATCATCGTAAAGGGATATCGCCTTAACAACCTCTTTTTTTATTCTCGCAGTCCAGGATGTAATCTGATAGACATCAAAATCCGAACCTGGATACTCCCAACTTTGGTTACCAAATTCTCTCCATCGTATAAACGCATTGATAATATTCAGAGAATCCCAGACCGCAGGAAGAATATAATATCCATCTCCTTTTGTCTGATTTTCCAAAGCAACAAGTTTATACTTTGATGCTTTACCGCTGATTGCCGCCTTTACCTTCGAAACATTATCCAAAGATACACCTTCCGCCTGCCAGTTAATAGCCGACATCAGAAAGTCTCCCATGTCCTCTCTCGCCGTACGTATGGTACCTTCCGCACCACCGGTTGTGGAAAGATTAATTGGCATTCCATTTGCCCACTGAGCTAGCTTTATATTTGCATCATCAAGCTTTTTCTGTTTATCCGGCGAAATCACTGGTTTCGAACCAAGGGACGAGGTTGGATTAGGCTCAACTGGAGGAAAATTCAAATCTGGCTCAGGCACTGGCACAGGAGTCGTACTCTGCAAGTTAATAATCGGAAGTCCTAATTCTTCATACACATAAGAGGGTATTCCTGCAATGTACGTTACATCTTCAATTGTGAACTGTTTAGCCTCATTATTTCCCCATATACTCATAAAGCGGAATAGGCGGTCTGCCTGCTCCTCATCCTTAACTTGATTGTGGACTATAGAGTTAAGTGTAGTGTTTATATTCATAAGTGCATACTTTTCGTCTGGGAAACTTGACGCATTATAAAGCATGTCACTCACTACAGGTTCTATAATGTCTCTGATCATATACCGCGGTGTCTGATGCTCTCTAGTTAATTTATTTTTGTACAAATACCGTATACTATTCTTACTGAAAGGATAGAGGCATAATTTTTTACCATATGGTATCTCAATATATTCCCATTTTTTTCCTTCAACAACTTCATGCACCGGATACTCACCCGGAAGCGCTTTTTCATCCACCCAAGAAGAAATCACGTCCGTCGGCAATGACATTGCATTTACATATCGGCCGACAAATTCATATATTCCATTTTCATCGAATACATCATCCGGAATATACACATACTGAGTCACTCTATCCCGGTGATTCTCTCTAAAAATATCGTTTATATACGCATTTGTTCCACCAACGACTGAAGAAAGTCTGCACATATCACGATCCTTATGGTCTTCCATCAGAGCGTTAAAAAGTGCTTTGTCAACCCCAGTAAATGAAGTTACATCCTCAATAAACAAAGTCAGGTTTTTACCCAGACGATACAGTTCCTTCCTGATATCCATGAAAACTCGTTCGAAATCACCCGGTTCAATTCCAGCACATCTCTGAATGACGGTCTCAACAAACTGATTCAGGTAATCGCTGAATCTCTTTGCATCTTCCATGGCATCGTTTGCCATGAGCGCTCTGGCCATTTTATCTGCTTTAGGATCGGCACCTGCCCGCTGCATATCCTCATACAGATCAACCGAAACGATAAAATCTTCCGGCTTGAACTGTGCAATCGTATCCAAATCTGCAAAAGAATTTTCAGCCACTTTAGAGTAGATTCTCTCAATCGGCCCGCCAGACTCCATCATATAATCGTGGATCGTCTCATTATTCATGAAGGCTACAAGACGTTTTCTCTTAATATTATTTAACTGAATTTCATGTTCGTCATTATCATTATTGATTTCAATAATGAAGTTATGATAGATCATATCCTTAAGCTTGTCTTCTGGAACAGCTGCGGAGGCATTTGCTAAACGCTCGATGATTTCCTTGTTCCCTATATTCTGTACTTCCGGCTTTTCCAGCAGCTGACGGATTGTCCCTTTCAAGGTATTATCATTTCGACGAATAAATAAAACCACTTCATCATCCGGCCTGTCAACCTTATATCGAGCTTCAAACCAGCGAATCAAATGTGATTTACCAGTTCCACTTTGGCCATACACAACAATAAATTGATGTTTATTTGTAGGATTGATGATAAATCTTTTATAAATGTCCTCTTCAGAAACATATTTTTGAGATTCAGGTTTATATTTAAACTCATTGAGAAGCACCAGCTTCTTTATCTCTACATGCGTAGCCAGGAAATCTCCCTGAGAAGCCGTAATCGAATCAGGTTTAACAACGGCAGCAAGTCTTTCTTTCGCTATTGATAAATTCATAATTGCCCCCTACTTCAGTACAATTATATTTGTAACGATTTCATTTACACTCAATTCATTAATATGATATAAATTCCAGGTATCCTTTTCATCCATGATATGTTCCATCTTAATAAATCCGGCGTCTTGTAGCGTTCTCAAACCGTTTGACACACCAAAATTAAAGATTTTGCTTCCACTTGACGGATCAATAACAATGTCTGCATAGGGACGAATTTTCTCCAGGAAACTTGCAATGGAATACCTTTTGTTTATTTCAAAATCGGCTTTCTTAATAATATCCTGCAAAAAGGTATCTGCATTGGGAATAACGAACATATCCTGCAGATATCCGAAACCAAGATATGCCGCCCAAAACCTCCAGGCACGCATCGCCATACTATCCACTGGGATTCCGGCTCTCTCTGTCATAACTAAGGCCATATTTGCCACATTCTGTTCTCCATGCAGAATACTCTCACCCATGTCATAATAAGCTTTTGTGACTTTGTAAAACTGCCCTTCTCTAAACCGATTCAACTGTCCATTGATATAAAAACGCATGGTATCCATACTCTTTAAAACAGAAGGATCCACTCCCAGTGACAGAACATTATCTGTAATTGTAATCAACTGCAGTTCTTCTGCAGCATTTCGGTAATCGCTGTAATAGCTAGTTTTCTGATTCAGATACGAAGGCTCCATCCTCTCTTTCACTTTCTCGGTGGATACTGCCTCCTTCTCAACGATTTTACACAATGCATAAATACGCTCCGGAATAGCCGGCGTTACCATCTTATCTCGAAACATCTCATCACCTCTTCTACGAGTACAAAACATCTGCTGTTATAACTCGTCCTTCAATCAGATCCGCTATATTTTTCCCAACAGCAGGGAAATATGTATTATCCGCAAGTATATGCACAACATGCATTCCCGCTTTATGGCAAAGATACTGCACAGCCAGTTTATACACCGCAAATGTCTCATCCTCTTGATCCGGATAAAGAACTGCAACCATTCCAGAAATATAATAATAGTTCCCTCTCTTCAGCAATTCCTTCATTTCTGCCGGACCGACAATATAAGTCGATTTCCCGCTAGATACACTTTCAAAATAGCCCATATCCAGAACCTGTTGCTTTGTGGCCACCAGACATGATATCCTTTGCCGTTCCAGGTACTCGACAACCTTTATTCTCTCCTCTGGCTTTGCGAATATAACCAATTCATCCTGCGATTCAAACAGCAACCTTTGATCTGATTCCACGCTTAATATCGGTTCTTTAATATTTTTCTTCAAAGGAAAAACCTTCGCATCCCCATTATTTCTGTCCTTATGTGCATTACATCCAGCGCAATACTCGTACACTTTATCATATGTAGCAAAAAACATTTCCGACCAACATTCATCCTCTCTGTTTCTTACGGACTTTTCCATGGTCAGATAAGCATCATTATAATATTTCCATTCCTCCGCACGAATCCGTTCAAACAAACCTGTCTGCGCATCCCCCTTTTTCCTCAGGAGATCTTCCTTAATCTCGATTGAAAAAATGTATATGCCATTATCATTGGTAATATCGATTATTTCAATCAGGTCATAACGCCGGAAAAGAAGCAATACATAAATGTTCCAGTTCATGTCCGCATCAGATATCGGGCGATCGTCCCATTCATCTTGATCATGATAATTCGGTCTGATGGCAGTATTAATATGGATGATCACTCCATCTCTAATTGAGCGCTTATTATTATACATGCTGTCCCAACGGCCAATAATCTTCTCTGTCGTCATCACACGCTTATTGATTCTTTGGAATGCAAATTTAAAATCGTCAGCATAGATACACATAACACTGAGACATGGCAGCTGATCCCTTCCTCCACGGCCTAATTCCTGATAGTAAGAATTTGGATTTTGCGGGATATACAAATGCAGCACCGTCCGGACATCCGCTTTGTCAACGCCTACACCAAAAGCGGATGTGGCAACTATAATTTCAAATTTATTGGCTTTCCAGCTTTTAAGTAATTGTTCCCGCAGATTATTGTTTGTCAGGCCAGTATAAGTACAGACATTCCTGATCCCATGGTCAGCAAGCAAATTTTTTATTCTCTCAGCATCATCTGGTCTGGCCACATAAATGATCATAGGATGCGGCAATTTGCGAACTAATTCAATCGTTTTTTTGTCCTTATTCTTGTATCCTTTTTCCTTCAGAAGAATATATCTGGGCTCATGTCTTAATGCGTCACATCTGACTTCAATCCACCTTTTCCCATCGGAAAACAGCTTTTTTAAAACATCTACGCATTTCTTTTCAAATGTTGCTGATAATAGTATGGTTCTGACACTCGGATTCGTCAACAACAATCTCTTTCTCCATGCTTCCAGGCACTGGTAATCCACGCGAAAAGATGCGCCCCAATCAACAACAATGTGGGCTTCATCTATTACAATATTCTTCATGTAATGCTGCTTGTTTGCAGCTTTAATGATCTGATCAAATGCCTGATTATTCATCAGAGCTTCCGGTGAGATAAATAGCAGGCGGGCTGTCCTGTTCTGTATTGCAGTAAGAATAGGCTCAATTGGAACGCCGCTCCGATAAGAGAAAATTTCCTGCTCGATGGTACTCCTCTTTATAATCTGCTTAGCTGTAATCAGCTGATCATCCGCCAAAGACACTGTTGGTACGACTACAACGGTAAGGCCATCTGACTGATATGCCATCATCTGCGTAATCAGGCTTTTCCCGCCGCCGGTAGGCAACGATACCAAAGTTGTATATCCTTCTGGGGTATTCAGCGCTCCATATACGGCCAGCTTTTGCTCCATTGTTTTGAATTGCCTAAATCCCGTAATCGCATAAATCAAAGAATCTGTTGTCAAGTTATACTCCTTTTTTCTAGACTCTTCGACCACAAGATTGCGCATAAATGCCTGCTCCGCAAGCTCAGTGGAAACACCTTCCGGGAACTGAAATGTTGCAAAGTATCTCCCCGTATCGTTGTCCTTCTTAATTGCATATGGATTACCTTCTTCGATCTCAACATTCTCAATTTTCATCGAAGTTTCAAATACAAGAAGGAAATCTCGCAATGCCATCAGAAAATCATCCTGATAATCAGAATTTTTCTTTTGTAATTCACGGGCGATTACCAGACGTTTTGCCGTTCGGCAATAAAAAGCCTGTAAACCATCCATATCCGCTGTAACTTCAAACAATGGATTAGTATTGTGTCCGGCAAGATACTGCTGCATCTTCTCAATAATTGTTTCTTTATTCATCGTTTCTCTTTACCATCCAAACAAATGCTGCTGATTCTAAAACAAGTTTTGGCCTTTTGATGGCGTTTAAAATGATCTCTTGTATACGCTTTAATTCTTCAACTCCATCATCAGACATCCCAAAATATTCCGCGTTTGCCGCTCTGGCCGAAAGGATTCTTTCCATTTCTTCCCTGGCACCACGAATATTGGATCTCCGTTTAAAGACATCCATTGCTTTAGCAGATGATTCTTTCTTCGCACTGTCAACCAGTTCACCCCAGTTTTCCTCGGAATACTCATGACGAAACCAATTTATATTTGTCGGACCGGTTACAATTCCTTTCATGAAACCTGGAGAATTGCTTCTTTTTCCCATGTGCACGATGTGTTTAGGGTGCAATCCCGATTCAATCAACCGCGTATATTCATGGATAACCTGACGATCATCCACTTCATCATCATTCCGAATAGCAATCGGCACCACCACCTGCTCAGACATCAAATAATTTCTATACGGGCTCATCGCATATACAGACACCCCATTATTCATAAGGAAATTTACATTAGGTGACAAAGACCAGGTAAATACAATTCCAGTCCAATTGATCTCCGCCGGGAATGCGAATGCACTTGCCTGTCCCTTACAGGAATGCATGGCATTATCAACGATACAGTCAAACACCGCATCCCCCGGAGCAAAGAAATGGAGATAATCGTTCTCTATTGCCTGCTTCCTGATAAATGTTCCCCTGATTGATCCTTCTACATTTTTTATTGCCTTTGATTTGTTATACTCTCCCTGAACATGATTTGTAAAAGTATTCTGCGCAGAATGGATATAGTCATTCCATCGCGGCGGAATCAGCATTGCATTGATTGCAGATTTCGGAACGAACGAACGTTCCGAATAAGTAATTATGCCCATCTTATTTGCAGATCCATGGAATCCAGCCAAACTTGCCCAATTCGTCATCGTACTTGCAAATAGTTCGTTTTCATTCTGCGCATAGTAATCAATCAGACGTTTTAGTTCATTGTACATCGGACGATAGATAAAGCCTGCAGCATCAAAATTCTGTTCTTTTCTGACCATTGCACGCATATCATCTGCCAGTTTTATGATATTCGGTATTTTATCGAACAAGCCAAATTTAAAATCCTGTTCAATGGCTGTAACAATCTCCCGGTTAATATCCTTCATGATGATTTCCATACCACTCAGAGACTGCGTAAATATCTTTAATCCTTCATTCCAGAATTTAAATAGTGCTTCCTCAAAGGTATCCTGAGCATAGACAACTATCGAATGCACAATCGGTCTTGCAGGATCTCTTTCTAATCGATCTAATCGTCCAATCCTCTGCTCAATCATATTCGCATCCCACGGCAAATCAAGATGAAGAATATAATCTGCGCACTGGAAATTTCTTCCCTCTCCACCGGTATAATCACACAGCATTAACCTGCAGGCGGAATCATTTTGAAAACGGTACGCATTTAACTCGATTTCATCTTTATTCATTCCACCGCCAAAGAAACTTACCTCTTCTGCCGGGAATAATCTTCCAAGCGCCGACCGATATGCATCAAAGGTCCCTTTATAATTTGTAAACAGGACAATCTTTTGATCATATAATTCGTCATAAATCGTATTAAGGGCTGTTACCAATCTTGTCGAGTAATAATCTGCATATTTGACCGGATCGTCGATTACGTCTGCCACATGTTCGATGATATCCTTTTCGAAATTCATCCACCGCTCTGCGTTGGTAAGCAGCTCACGATTCAGCTGTATTCCTCTTCTTTCGATCGCATGAAGTTCGTCTTTAAATGCCCATGGAGAGCTAAAGAATGCACTTAAGAGAGGGTAAATATCACTTTCAACACGGTCTCTATCTTCTTTTGTCTTCTCCAGAATCCAATTGCTCAACAACTCATATGTCAATGCCTCATAAGCATTCTTATCATTATCCAGTTCATATGTCCGAGTCTCTAATTCACGATTCGGTAAAAGCCTTTCATCGTCCTCTGCAACCTCTAAGAGTTTTCTGCGATTTCGGATAATATGACTTTCAATCTGATAATTACTGCATATGTAAGAAATAATTACCTTTATAGCATATACACCCAAATCGTCTGTTTTAAACTCAATTTTATCAAACAAAGCACTGAGGCGCTCATCATCCAGCTCATCGCATATTTCTTCCAAGCCATCATGGATTTCCTCGTAAAGTTCCTGGCAATCTTCCGAATCTTGAGGATCCTCTTCTTCACCACGTACATCCTCAATTACTTCTTCATAATCACCCAAATCATCAAGGATCAGTGCCGTTTTCTGAATGATATGGCTCTGTTTTTCTACTAATTCGCCAAACTGCTCCTCAGAAAACGCATCATATTTATCAGGCAAAAGAAGTCTAAGCAAACTAAGATATTCTTCTCTTCTCTGTTGTACTGGTGTAGCGCTTAATAATAATATATTTCTTGTCCGTTTACTTATATTATGCAATGCAGCATATTGGTTTTCTTCCGTCAGATATCTGTGTACCTCATCAATAATGACAAAATCCCAATTTGCCAGTTGATCAGTGGGATTTATCTCATTGATCGATTTAACAATAACTCTGTTATGATTTCTGTCCTCACCCTGTTCAATATTAAACTTAAAAAACAACTCGGTTTTCCATTGTTCTTTTAAGGTCTCCGGTACAATGATTAATGCCGTCTTTTCGCTTCGATCCTGCATATAAATTTTAAAAATAGAAATTGCTTCAATCGTCTTTCCCATGCCTACTTCATCTGCCAACATATAACGACACGGTTCCTCCTGAAGGCATCTCATAATCGAATTGACCTGATGCGGAAGCAAATAAATCTTCGAACCAGCCAACTCCTTAAATCCATAAATTGAGTTTTCCAGCACGTTCATACTTTTGGATACAACAGAATGCCCCAGAAACCAGCAAGGATTCTGAAATTCATATTTCTTCAACTGCTCTGCAGGATCGATTTTTCCATTATTAAAAGCTGCCACAATGTTTTTCTCGCACTGGCGAAAAACTTCCTTGCTATTAACATCCTGCAGATAATAGTAATAAAAATCATCCTTTGCTCTCATACATGACAAAACTTTACATTGATGATTCTTAATAAAAACGACTGATCCCAAGAAAAAAGCACAACGCTGGACCATACTTTCTGGAAGTTCTATCTCTCCTCTAGGAAGATCTTCGAAGAACACCAAATAAGAACATGGATCATATATTTTCACCCGAACAGTCTTTTTAAATTTATCGTTTTTTACAACCTGTCCACATACAAATACACGCGGATCAGACATACTCTCTTTATCTGCCGGACAGCGTACATACATTTTTTCCATCAGCATAATATCTCTCCAATCAGTCTCTGGATCTGCAATAATAAGCCGTACACAATTCTCTATTTGAGCAGAACTGACACCATGCATCAACATTGACCATGTATTTCATTCCCTTAAGCTCCCCTTCTCCCAGTTCTGCTTTAATCTGTTCGGGATTCACATCCGGGAATTTATCTTGCATGATATCTACACCTGTATTTTTAGCATTCTCGAGTTTTTTGTGAATAAAAAGTTCACGAATCATCATATACCTGCGTGTTTCCGCAGATAAAATAGGAAATCTCTTTACCTTTCCATTAACCAGTCTGTTTCTAATATTATTGATCGCATCTATACGATTGACATTTTGCGCGAAGGGAAAATATTTTTTCAATTCGTCATACTCATCATTTAATTTCTGAATCAGAATCGCCTCACTGATTGGCTTCCCCTGCATATCCTCTTTAATCGCATTCTCAAGCATAACTTCCATGTACTTCAAAAGCAGGAAATTATCCTTATACACAGTATTGCTCTCAATTAATGTCTCTGTAAGGAATTTGTATTTGCAAATACGGAACCGGTAATAATCATAGGGACTAAAAATGCCCGTTCCACCACCTTTAATTCCAATTTCAGAGCTATCTTCCCGTTTTTTGTTCACTTTTGTACTTGTGTACTTCTTCTTTTTCAAGCCTAGTATCTTGAGCAGATAATAGGGCTCTCTTTCCTGATCACCATCACGTTTCACATAGGAGAGTTTAAATTTTGCCCGGTTAAATTCCAGACCATAGATCAACGCATATCGTTTAAAATTTTTATACTCATTGCAGCATTTCACATAAACCTGATATTTCCAATCCACTGGATTCTGCGCCACTTCAAAGAAATCATCATTCAACGGCCACGGAAACTCTGCCCGCTTTACAGCTCCCACATCTTCATCCTCCAAGCAAGCAAAATGATAGATAATATTAGGATCTTCATGACCGCTTCGCAAAATATCACCATCAATCTGTTCAAAATTACGCACAATCCAATTTGCACTCCTCCCAGGTTTTGTCTCCTGGAGAAGGTATATAGACATAGTAGACTTTAAACACTCGAACGAAGCAGATGCATCTATGTTTTCCACTTCTTCCAGTCTCATTAATACTCTTTTTAAGATATCTGCAAATACCTCTGACATTTCTCGATCTTCAAGAATATTTGTCTGCAGATAATTTTTCAGTTTTCTATAAAATCCCCTGAAATTATATGCCTTATTTTCAAAATCTTCATAGAAATGTGCTGCTATATCTTCCAGATCCTCTAAAGCACGATCAATCTTTTCAATTTCATTTTTTGATACGGCGTAATAAGAAATATGGCTTACATATTCCAGTTTGTCAGAATCTGTGAGATACTTCATCCTCTTCTTCAGAGACTTAAGGCGCTTCCGCATCTGTTTAATCGATGTACACCCATCAAACAAAGCCTGGATTCGACCAAAGATCGACACTAATTCCCCTGGCATATCCTCCACTAAAATATTAGCGCCAAGGCATTCTCGAACATCATTGATATCCTTGATTAGAATCTCATTATTCTCCGGATCCCACATGTCTGCTATTGCAATGAAAAAATGGCCAATCGGATAATTCAAGAATTGCCTCTCACCAAATTGTTCCGGGAAATATATTTTCAGAATATCATTCGCGGAACTATTGGCAGCATAAATCTGCTCACGCATACAACTCATCGGCTTATCAGGATCTTTATGTTCTGCCTCCTCAAATAGATCAGCAACATATCCGGCAAATTCCGTCATGTTATCAAATTCTATGATCTCATATGGCTGATCAACAATAATTGTTTTTTTCTGCCCGTTAACAAGTTTCCCGAGTTGATCAGCAAGGATATTTCCTTTATAGCTCACGCTCGCTGTATCTGTCGGAGTAAATTCTGCTCGATCATAATCAACAATTTTGCAGTCGAACGCAGAATAAATATCAAACCAAGTCTGATATACGTTCTTGTACTGTTTCTGATAATTAAACAGAAGAATAACCTGTTTATATTTCTGCAATTCATCGATTGCCCGAAGAGTAATTGGAGTAAACTGGTGTACCCCATGGATCACAATAGTACTTGTATCAACACCAGACGGGTCATAATCTTTTTGAATAGCCGTCATTGCCTTCTGTAATCCGGCATTGATCTGGTCTTCTGACAAACTTTGAACCAGGAAGAAATCTTCTCTTTTATCTGATGAAAGAATCTTCTCATAAATATCCAGAATATATTCCTGCTCTTTCGTCAGTTTTTCTCTTAAAACCGCATAAATATCCACGTTCAGCTCAAACATAGTTCTAATGCTTTCAAAAACATCATCCCTGTTGAATAAGAAAGCTCTACCAATATTCCTCTTTTCTATTTCAGTAAAGGCTGTTGGTAATCCCCCATTGATTATATTGTCAATATCCGTGTGCTGCTTCACAATCCATGCAGGGCTGGCCCAGTCTTCATATAAAGAGTCCGTAAGAATCTTGACCGTTGTGACACGACCACCATCAAACTTTCCCTTATAATGCTTTCTTAATCCGTTGACCAATGTCTGTGCAGAACAGAAGTAAGGGCAATTCTTAATCTCATTCCAGTATGGTTCCTGATCAATTTTATAAGGATCGTGATATGTATAGATTACAATTGACATCTTACTCCTCCATCAATGTTCTCCAGCTAATTGGAACATTTTTGTCTATATTCATGATCCAAACACAGTTTCTGATTGCTCTGGTTAAAGCAACATATAATATTCTGGACTCTTCAGCAATCAGCTCCGCCTTCTCCACATCTTCGTTATAATTCGAATTCCTCTCTCTGATCTTATTTTCAAACAAAACCGTATATGAAAGCTTTGACTTTGAATAATTCGCGTCAAGTTTTACTCTTCGGATATTGCTGATGTCTTCTGCAGTATAAGGAAGGACCACTGTTCCATATTCAAGGCCCTTTGACTTATGTACAGTTGTACACACAATATGAATACCTTCCTCATCCATGTCTGGTGTTCTGGCAAGCTCCTTCTGCCTTGTTAATATATTTATCTCCAAATACTTGGAAATTTGGGTAATCGTAAGCGTATCAATCCTGGAAAATCTCACAATTTTCTCCAGCAAATAGTCATAGTTCGCCATGTAATAGGCTTGTGCAGAAGGATTGCTGCTATATCTTTTCCAGGGCTCTAAAGCATCATATACATGCTTTAATGCATATAAAACGGGCTGAGCATATACTTCATCCAATACTTCCTGCCACCGTTTCTTCATCCTCAACAGAAAGAACTCATCCAGAATTTTTTGAAGACTCAACAGCTTTTCTGACTCAGACACGTCATGATATTTATGATAGTCCAATTTCAGATCTGTGTAATTGGATTCGATAAAATTAACCAGGTACACAGGGTTAGTGGAATTCTCTATAGCCAGAATCAGCTTGTACAAATCCTGTGTAGATTCCAATTGGAACAAATCTCCACCAGATTTAATCTCTATATTTACTTCTCTTTTATTTGCTTCTTTAATGATGTTTTCTACCTGCCAGTTACTGCGCACCAAAATCGCAATAGTACGTTCTTCAAGGCTAAGTGCCTTTCCCTGCGCCCTTTTCTGCTCAATTATCTCTGTAATCTTTCCCGCCTGCTTCTCCAAAATCCCAAACAAGGTATTAAAAAATGTTTCCTCATCTTTTCCATGACACGGAATGCACTGCATCAATTCCTCATCGTCAGTTTCAAATATCTTTTCACTGGTGAGGCGATCATCCTGCTGATTATATGGCAAGTATCCATCTGCCGCCATCTGCTGAAAAATCGAGTCGTACAATTCTAAAAGTCTGGCATCCGTACGATAATTGATATTAAGATGATGAACCTCCCAGTCATATCTCTTATAGGTTTTTAGCTGATCAAAAGCACTTAGTCTTGCTCCCCTAAATCGATAAATGCTTTGCTTCAAGTCACCTACCACAAAAAGTTTGCAATCGGATAGAATCGTTTTCTGCAGCTTTTGGAACACCTCGATTTGTACATCGTCAGTGTCCTGGAACTCATCAACAAAAAGATACCGTAATTTCAGATTACTGATGTTACTTGCCCCATAGTCCAATACCTTATTCAACAAAATGATGCACTCTTTCAAGTCCATAGCATTTCGATCATTAATGACAGAAAGGTATTCAATTTCTGCCGGGAGTACTACCTGCTGGATCAGTTCATTAAAATACGGCAGGGCGTTATCAATAGTCACCCCCATCTCCTCCGGCTTAATGTCAGTCAGATTGATGCTTTTCTGAAGAAGCTGGTCTGCAATACCGATAATCTTTTTCTTCAAATCATAAATTGGAACAGGTATCTCACTGATAAAATTCGGATTATTTTCCTCCTTTGCCCGAAGGAACTCACTTAAATACATATCATAAATTTTACCACGGTTATATTCATCAGAGGATATCCTGAAATTCGTCCCCAATCCTGTATAAAAGGACGCTCCTCGCAGAAGTTCCAAAGAAAATTTGTGAATGGTCGATATGTTGGCTCGATCTACACCCTCGACATACTGCAGATAGCATTCGTTTCCAGTCAATATATAGTAATTGACAAACATTTGCTTTAATCGAACTTTCATATTAATAGCAGCATCGTTTGTGAAAGTGACCATTGCCAACTCATCTTCTATACTCGTAATATTTCCTTTTCTTTTATTGCACAGAAACGCCACCCTGGATACCATAGAATAAGTCTTTCCGGTTCCAGCACCTGCTTCCACCAGAGTGTTCTGATCTACAGAAGCGTGTTCTACTTTATACTGTTGCAAATTAAAATGGGAGTGTTCCCCAATCCAGGACAATAATTCTTCGTTTTGATCAGCCTGTCCTTCTTCAATTACAATTTCCTCAGAGCATTGTTTCTCTAAACCCAGAATCAGATACACCTCAAAATTAAACGCCCTGTAAGAATCTCGTGAAACAATAGCTTCTATACCATTTCGATAGCCTATTTTAAGCCTGTCTCCCGGCTCAATATTTTCCTTCTTATAAGAAAAATTCAACTCACCTAGAATCCGTTCAAACAAAGGTCTCTTTGAAACAAATACAATCTGCTTTATTCCTTTGAAATATGCTGCAACAATTCTCTTGATCCGCTTGCCAGATACATCGTCTGGAAAAATGGACAGCGTGGAATAAACCTGAATCAGATCCTCGTCTTCAGGCTCATCGTAGTCCGGTTCTTCATTTCTTCTGATTCGGCACATTAATTCCCCATTCAGTTCTGCATGCGGTATGGCCTTTTTTGCATCAAACGCCATCTGGAATTTTTTCTTCAAAGAATCATGATCTCCTAGATCTTCTTTGAAAAGAGTAAACTGCTCTTCTGAAATCATATTCAAATGGCTCTCGTAATATTGTTTTTTGGTAATAAACGGATATGCCACTAAATCTACTACCAACGGACTCACGCCAAACTGTTTTTTCAGTTTTGTAAAATATTGAATGCAATATGACTTAGCCTGCTTTTTAGGAGACTTCTGCTGTTCTGCATAGCCTTCTACTTCTATATCATCAATGCCGTGCACATTGATCTTATCTGCCCACCATCCCTTAACCTCAATAATAAACACACAAACATCTTTAACCAGAAGACAAACATCATATTCTCTGCCATTTATCTCTCGGTTATTATAGACAACAACATCATCCGAAAAATGTTCAGCTATGGCATCTCTTACTTTTCGTTCTCCCTTATATTCGGATTCATGATCTACTACAATCGCCATAGCTCCTCTCCTTTTTCATCATTATTGTTGAAAACCTCTTCTTTTGGAATTCATGGGATTCCTTTTTTGATTACTCAAAAAAGTATGCGCATTCTGTGAAACATTTTTCTATATAGAAAAAAGCCCCGTAAACAAAGGGCTTTTTCATAAGCAGATGACGGGAATCGAACCCGCCTCCCCAGCTTGGGAAGCTGGTGTTCTACCGATGAACTACATCTGCGCAACAAGGATATTATAGCACATTTTCTAAATTTTTCAAGTACTATTCTTCAATTTTTTCCACCGGCATAAACAGCTCGATATAGGATTTAATAAACTTCCCGCCCTTCTGATTATTCCACAGATAATGAGCATGAACCTCTCCGGTGAGGCGGATTCCCTGCTCTGCGGCCCACTGCTTCATCCGTTCTACAGCATCCTGATCCACCTGCTCTGTATCGGCCTCGTAAACCGTATGTACACAGCGATTCCAGGAGAGAACCGGTGCATCCTTTACCTTATCCTCCAGCTTAAGCTCCTTTACTGCGAACTCCGCCATGGCAAGATAGCACCGATACTGATATCCCGTCTCATTCTCCACAGGTTTGTACTCTTCGTGAAGCATGCAATGCTCCAGACCAATATCTTGGCTGGACACAGCAAACCAGAGCCCGCGCACCTGATCAAAGCTCTCCACTTGCGGAGATATTTGAAAAAAAACAGGCATGGTGCAGACGGTGTAGCGTCCCAGCCCGGCGTTGATTTTTTTCACCGCATACTGAAGCACGGTCAGCTTACGCAAAAGCTTCCGATGCTCCTGGATCTGCCGCTTCTCCTCCCGAATTCTCTGGGCAATGAAATCATTCCGGCAGGCAGGCCCGCCCTCATCATACATGGTGCGGATCTCCTCAATGCTGCACTGCGCCTTTCTCCAGCAGATCAAATCCAGCAGCAGACGGATGTCCTCTTCTGTGTAGTAGCGGTAACCGTTTTCCTTCTTCTTCGGCATGACCAGATTCTTCTTTTCATAAAACCGCAGCGCATCCCGGCTTATATTTAAAAGCTCTGCTGCCTGTCCGATGGTGTACTCTTTTCCCATAATCTCCCTGCTTTCCGTATTTTGTGCAAATGCAGCAGACTGTATTTGCTGCTGTCTTTCCTCCAGACAAATCCCCCTTCATCTGAACGCCAGGAAGGAGCTGCAGCTTATCTGCTGCAGCCCCCATTCCAAAGCACTCCTGGTGGATTCCGTCTCAACGCTTACTTCGTCCACTTCTCGCTTCCGCTGTAAGTTACAATACCCTTGGAATCGGTACAGTAGTAGTAATCATCCGCATCCTTGGTATTGGTCTTATTCTTCTGGATGGTACCGGAGGAATTGATCAGATAGATCTCTCCGCCGTATTCTACCGTCTCTAACTTCAGCTCCTTATCTGCCTTCAGCTTCCGGCCATGAACATAGATAGCATTGTCGGAAATACCATTGATGGCCTCACCGTTGGTTCGGAAGCCAAACTCATAGCTGTCATCATCCAGGTCAACGGTTACCTTTTTCTTGGTGGCCATCACGCCGTCCTTCGGTGTATTTCCAAAATAGTATACGGCAATTTCCTCATCTGCGCCAGGCATTTCGTCAATGTTTTCAATCTTTTCATATGTAGCAATATTCCGGTCCTCATCAAAGGTGATGGCGTAGAGTCCCTGGAGCATCTCGCCCTTCTCGTTGAAGGCATACTTATAATTGTTGATGCTGCGGATCTTGCTGGTTACCAGCTCACCCTTCTTATCGGCGTAGAACCAGTACTCTTCATCATTCTCATAAGCCTCCGGATCTACCTCCTCTGTAGGAACAGTCAGGAACCATCCGTCTGCCAGCCAGCACTGATCCGGCATGTTGTAATACTTGTATTCGCTGGCCGATGCGGTGGAATCACTGGCTGTATACCACTTAAACTGGGCAACACCATTCTCATCGAACTGGTACTTATACCCATTGATGGTCTTGCTGGTATCCATGGTCTTCTTTCCGTTGGTTCCAAAGTAGAACCAGTAGCCTTCCGCGTCGCTGTCAGCCTCAGGATCATCTACATCCAGAAGCACCCACTTAGCCAGAGCCGCTGCTCCGTCATCCTCCTCGCCGCAGTACATCAGGCCGGAAGCCCAGTCGGACTCATCGGTAACCATAGCACCGTCCTCACTTACCCAGCCGTAAAGCATCTTTCCGGTATCGCTGAAGGCGTATTTCTTTCCATTAATGGTGGTCAGCTTGGCGCGGCCGCTGTCATTCTTCTCTGCCTTTCCGTCATTGCCGAAATAGTACCAGCAGGTTCCGTCGGTGTAGGCCTCCTCGTCGCTGTCATCCTCAAGCTTCCGCCACTCATTCTTCACTCTGGCACCGTCTTCATTTACATAGTAGTAATCGTCGCCATTTTCCACAAGACGATTCACCGCCATGTATCCGTCATCATCCAGATAAAACCAGAAGCCATTCTCGCTCTTCTTCCAGGTATCGGTCATTTTGTCTCCATACCGATCCAGATAAACCCACTGGTCTCCTTCCATCTGCCAGCCAGATGCTGCAAAGGCAGGTACTGCAGATACCGCAGCCATGACTGCTGCTGCCGCCAGGATCTGAGGCAGCTTACTGTTCTTACCGCTCATAGTAAGATCTCCTTTCTCATTCTGTTCGTTGTTCTCATTTTCCCATCGGATAGCGCCGGAATGAAACCGGCTTTCGGGATCTGCCAGGTGTTCTCCCTGACCTGCCACTAACAGTAAACCATGGACTAAGACCAAGGTCAAGGGAAGTAAGAAGAACGTAACACAATGTAATTTTTTCGCATAAGTCGTAAGAAAATTGATAGATTTCTTTGGTTGACCCTGGTGTAAGACCAAGGTTTATACTGTAGTTGCTTTCAAAACACTCTCATGCTTAAGCAGGCTGGAGATACTGCAGAATCCAGGCAAATCATTGTTTCAGCGATGTTGTCCGGGTTATGCAGCGCCTCCAGCCTTGCTTTTTTGCTCCTGCTTTTTGCTTTATTTTCTTTAAATCATTTCTTCATTTTGGGCTTAAAAATCAAAGCGCCCAGATAGCCAAAGACCAGTGCCGCCGCTATTCCGGCAGAGCTGGCGGTAAGGCCGCCCTTAAAGATTCCCAGGAATCCGTCTGTACCAATCCCTTCTTTTACGCCCTTCCACAAGGTATTTCCAAAGCCCAGCAGCGGCACTGCCGCGCCCGTCCCTGCCCATTCCAGAAAGGGTTCATAAATCCCCACAGCGCCCAGGATGCAGCCGGTGACCACCAGCAGCACCATCACCCGCCCCGGCATCAGCTTCGTCCGGTCAAGAAGAATCTGTACCAGGCCGCAGATTGCACCGCCCACAAAAAATGCTTTCAGATAATCCATGATTACGCTCCTTCCTTCGCCGCAGCCATACTGGCTCCAACAAACGTTGATCTGTGTCTACACGGACTCCACATGTTCGATGATCACGCCATGGGCAATGCCCGGCACACTGTTTCCCTCATTGTAGCTTACCGTGGAAAGGAGGGCTCCGGTGGGAACAAACAGCACCCGCCGCCAGATCCCCTCCTGAATCTTGGGAAGGATCATGGCACAGAGGGTGAGTGCCGAGCAGCCGCAGCCGCTTCCGCCCGCATGGGTATCCTGCTTTTCCCCATCGTACAATTCAATGCCGCAGTCCATATGGATACCGGTGATATCATACCCTTCCTTCCGCAGAAGATCCAGAAGAATGGTTTGCCCCACTGTCCCCAGGTCACCAGTAATGATCCGGTCAAACTGCCGTTCATCCCAGCCAAAATCCTGGAAATTCTGCCAGATGGTGTGAAATGCCGCAGGCGCCATGGCAGCGCCCATGTTCATCGAATCCTTCAGGCCGAAATCCACAATCTTTCCCGTGGTGATGCCGGTAATCTTTGCTAACGGCTTCTTCGTCTGCTCATTCCTGGCCGCCTTCTGGCTGGCAATCACCACTGCGCCGCAGCCGGTGGCCGTCCAGGTGGCGGAGTATGGGCGCTGGTTCCCGTAGGCCAGGGGAAAGCGGAACTGTTTTTCCGCAGTGGCAAAATGACTGGAGGCCAGGGACAGGCAGCGATCCGCATATCCCGCCTCCGCAACCATAGCCCCCAGGCTCATGGCCTCTCCCATGGTGGAACAGGCTCCATACAAACCGAAAAGGGGGATTTCCAGATCCATCAGCCCAAAGGATGTGGCAATCAGCTGTCCCAGAAGATCCCCGGCGAAAAGATACCGGATGCTCCCTGTGGTCAGGCCGGCTTTTTTTGCAGCCAGCTCCGCCGCCTTCTTCTGCAGGCTGCTTTCTGCCGCCTCCCAGTTTTTCTGCCCCATCATATCATCCTGTTCCGTTACATCAAACAATGAGCCCAGAGGCCCCTCTCCCTCTTTGGTGCCTGCCACAGAGGCTGCCGATATGATGTACGGAGGTTCATCAAACTGTATACTTGCTTTTCCCTTCTGCATCCAGTTTTCCGCTCCTTTCCTCTTCAAGTCTTCGTCTTCCGCCTGACGGCGTTTTCTTTTCATGTAGTTTCTCTGGTTTCGCTGTTTCTATGCATGGAACAGGGTGACTTTTGACTCCAGAAAAGAACGGGATAGAAATGACAGGAAATGCAGATAATAAGGAAACAGCGGCGAAACAAAACGCCGGCAGCAGAACACAAACACAAAATGAACTATGCAGGAGGAATCACATGGAATTAAAAAAGGACGCTTACAGCGCATACGTAAAAGAAGTAACCCCGATGAATAATGTGTGGCTGGATGTGGGAAAAGCCTTTCTCACCGGCGGCCTGATCTGCGCATTTTCCCAGGGAATCTCAAACTGGCTTACCGGCGGGATGGGACTGGAAAAGGACGCCGCCTCTGCCTGGACGCTGATTATCCTCATCGGTCTCAGTATCCTGACCACCGGCTTAGGTCTTTATCCCAAGCTGGTGAAATTCGGCGGCGCCGGGGCCCTGGTTCCCATTACCGGCTTTGCCAACTCCGTCGTCTCCCCGGCCATCGAGTACCGGGCGGAAGGCCACGTCTTTGGCATCGGCTGCAAGATCTTTACCATTGCAGGCCCGGTAATCCTTTTTGGGGTCTTTACCAGCTGGGTACTGGGGGTGCTTTGCTGGATTGGGAAGATGGCTGGGATTCTGTGAGAGCGGATTACCTCACTTTTGCATAAATGAAAGTCCAGTTTGGGGAAAATCTTGCACTCCGGGCAGAAATTGAAAAACGGGTTTCTGTTTCCTCTCTGCCCCATCCCCTTATCCTCGCTAGGAAAAACTGGATTCCACCAAAAAGCGGCGATAATGCTGCTCTGAAAAGCAGTCCGGCAGCTCCTTGGGTAAAAAAAGAGCTGCTTTACTGGATGAGCTGGCAAATATGACATGCCCAGGCCCACATTAAAGCAGCTGCTGCTTACTTTATCGTCGTCCTGCGGTAATGCGGGACACTTATTCTCCCAGATCCCTGCCCCTGCGGCAGCGGAAAGAAGTACAAAAAATGCTGCGGGAAATAACTCACCCGTTCCCAATCCCCTGCCAGAAATAATAAAGTGACCCGGCCGCCTTCCCCAGCGCCACCGCCAGGATAATATACTGCAATCCCACAGCCAGGCGGATGCGCCGGGTAATCACCGGCAGGGCATTTAACGTCTCTGCCAGGGACATGACCAGACAGCCTACAAAAACACCCACAGCGCCTCCAAAGAAAAAGAGAAGAAGCTTTGCCGGCATTCCGCCAAGAGGCGCCGGGATTCCAAAAAGGTTCACCAGGTTCCCCACAATACCGCCAGCGACAATAAAGGTTTCATACAGCCTTACGTGCTTTTTTGTTCCCGTCTTTCCAATCAGCCGGGGATAAACGCCGATCACCGCCAGAAAAGCAAAAACCCCGGCAGCGATAACACCCCCGGCAGAAAGGCCGAAAAAGGCAAGAAACAGCAGTTTCGCGCTACTGTACATCTACTTCCCTCTCCTTTCTTCCGGCATCCTCAATCAGTGTTTTGCAAATATCTTCCTCGTAGGTGCGCATTTCCACCTCCAGAGGAGTAGGATCCGCGTTCATTTTCCATTTCAGGAAATGATTAAAAAAGACCAGAATGCCTAAGCCAAGACCGATGGAGTAGGAGATTTCCAGCACGGTAAAGCCGTCAGACTCTGCGCCTACAGTAAGCCTGTACAAATCCCCGAAAAGCTTCGGCACGTCCACATCGTTATTGAAGGTCATAATGGCAAAGGCGCCTCCGCAGAAGCTTACCAGACAGACAAAAGCCGTCTTGATCCACTGCCAGACCAGCCGGGGAGGTGCAGGCGGCCGGTAATCAATGATATAGTCCGCCTCCCCCAGATTCTGTACCTGGATCCCGGAGCCAAGACCTCCTATCTTTTCAATCACCGGCACCACATCCTCCACGTACCGCTTCTGCTTGTCCTCGCGGATGGTTTTGATCTTCAGGGCATTGCAGCGATTTAAGAGGGACTGATCGCTGCAGTAGACCGTGGCCACATCCTTCAGGTACACATCTTTTTTGTTCACCTGGGTAATCTGGCTGATTTTCAGGTAAACCTGCCTGTCCTTTTCCGCCCCGCTCATCCTTCTGCCTCCTGCCACATGGCACTTACCGGACAGCTGTCCTCTCTTACTAATGTCCCGCCGTCCATGGCCCCCTGGGGAAGGCCAAAAAGGGCAATCCAGATCAAGGCCGCAATGACCGTCATGGAAAGAATCAGCGCCAGAAGGCCCAAAATAAATTTCAGTGAATTCATCCTATCCCGCCTTTCTTCTGCAATTTCGCGAAGCAGTTAAAACTTCCCGAATCCATTTTCCTTTCCATTATGCCCTGCAGATGTCAAATCTATACGCAATCTGTACTGCTGCCAGCTTCCTTCACTATCCCCGCCTACTGAAAAAACTGCTCCCGCATAGATTTTAAAATCTTTTTTTCCAGCCGTGACACCTGCACCTGGGAAATATGAAGCTCCTTTGCCACCTGGCTCTGGGTCTGGTTGCCAAAATACCGGCGGAGGATAATCTCCCGGTCCCGGCTTTCCAGCCCATCCATCACCTCCTTTAGAGTGATGGAATTTAACAGCCGCTCATGCTCCTCATTTTCCTCCGGAATCCGGTCAATCAGGCGGGCCCCGCTCTCATCCTGGACGCCCACCGGCCGGTAGAGGGATTCCACCTCCGCTGCCGACTCGATGGAAGCCGCCACCTGCTCACAGCTCTCCCCCAGCTGACTGGCGATCTCCTCCACCGTAGGTTCCCGCCCAAGCCTTCCCCCCAGCTCCTGCCTGGCCTGGTTTACCCGGAATCCTAACTCCTTTAACGAGCGGCTTACCTTAATCATCCCATCGTCGCGCAGAAAGCGCTTGATCTCGCCGGTAATCATGGGAACGGCGTAGGTGGAAAAGCGCAGTCCCATATCCAGGTCAAAATGATCCACTGCCTTCATCAGGCCGATGGCGCCGATCTGGAACAAATCCTCCGTCTCATGCCCCCGCCGCTCAAACCGGCGGACAATGCTCCAGATCAGTCCCATATTTTCTACAACCAGCCGGTCTCTGGCCGCCTTATCTCCTTCGTGAGCCATTTGAATCAGATTCATGGTCTCATCCATGGAGTCAGCCTCCTATCCGCTTTTTCATCCGGACTGTAGTTCCCTTGCCCGGACAGGATTCCACCTCCAGGTGATCCATAAAGGCTTCCATAAAGGAAAATCCCATCCCCGACCGCTCTCCTGACCGGTCCGTGGTATACATGGGCTCCATAGCCTTTTTTAAATCAGCAATGCCTCTTCCCTGATCCCACACCGTCACGGTCAGCTCATTGCCTGCAATGGAACAGGCGATGCCCACCTTTCCCCCCTGATTCTGATAGCCGTGGATCACTGCATTGGTAACCGCCTCAGAAACTGCCGTCTTCACATCGTCCAGCTCCTCCAGAGTGGGATTCATCCGGCTCATAAAGACCGCCACTACCACTCTGGCAAATTCCTCATTCCGGGAAAAGCCTTCCATTTCCATCTGAAATCCGTCCGTCCCCAACATCTCTCCATTTTTCCCATCCCTGCGTCTCTCCTGCTCCATTCCCTCGCCCTCCATGGCACATTTCCTCTCCTGCTCCATCTCTTTGGCCTCCATGGCACGCTTCCTCTCCTTTCTCCTGGCATATGTCTCCGGCAGCCTTTTCCAGCTCTCAGCCCACAATCCTTACCCCTTACGAACAGGTAAGGGCTGCCTCCTTTGTCTCAAAGCAGGGCACAAGCCTGGCAAGGCCTCCCACATGGAGAATCCGCCGCACCTGAGCCCCCGCCCCGTAAAGAACCACCGAGCCGCCGCTTCCCGCCATCTGCTTGTACCGGTTCAGCAGCACGCCGATGCCGGAAGAATCCATAAATTCCGTCTGGCTGAAATCAAAGATAATCCTGGTTATGTAGTTCTCTGACAGGAGAAGATCCGTCTCATACCGCAGATTTCTGCAGTTGTGATGATCCAGCTCCTTTGGCAGGTGAATCACCAGCATCTGCCCTCTTGGTTCGTAAGTAAAGGTATTTGTGTTCATGATTTTGTCCCCTTTCTGCAAAATTTTCCGCAAATATCTGCTCGTGCAGGCACGGCAGACACTTGCCGGGCGTGTCGCACATAAAAAGAAAGAACACGAAGGAAGGTTCTCTTTCGTGTTCTTTCTTTTTATGCATATGGTCAATATCCTCTTGCTTCCCGGGCCTGCTCTGCCTGTTCGCTGTCCGGATACTGGTCGATAATGGTGGTAAACCACTGGTTTGCCATGTCGGTATTGCCCTGCTGCTGGTACGCCCGGCCCAAAAGATACATTACAGCCGTGTTGTCCGGCACCAGCTGGAGGCTCTTTTCGTAATACTGGATGGCCGCGTCCAGATTGCCGCCGTTCCACGCGGAGGTTCCCAGCTCCTCCAGCCGCTGATACCCTTCTGTGGTCATCTCCTCGGTGATCTGGTTCACGATGGCCAGCACGCTCTCACTGGCAATCAGGGCAGGATCCAGGCCAGCATACAGCTGGGCCGCTGTCATCAGGTCATCCTGCCGGTAGGCCTGCAGGATGCCGATCACTGCCTCATACTGGCTTAACACCGCCTGCTGGTCTGCCTCAATGGTGGAAAGCTGCGTCTCCATCTCCTCCGCCTGGGCCTGGAGGCTGTCATATTCCTCCGTCAGGGCCGCCAGCTGCTGATTCAGATCGCTGATATTCTGACTGTAGGAAATCAGCTCCTGATTGTGTTTTGTGTTCAGCGCTCTGGTGCTCGCCGGCATAATCAGGAAAAAGACCACCATCATGCCGATGACCAGCCCGGCCGTAATCAGGAGAATACTCCCCAGACCGGTATTTTCCTTGTACTCCGGCGGAATGATGATGTCATCATCCTCCATCTTCCGGTGGGAGAAGGCATTCTTAAGACGCTTTTTCTCCACCTCCTCCCGCCCGGTATTCTGCTTTACCAGCGACATATACCACTGCGCCTTGGGATTGTTTTTATCAATCTGCAGGACCCGGTACAGGGATTTTCCTGCCTTTACATAGTCCTCTCTGGACATATAGATCAATGCCAGCAGGATGTGGGCCTTGATAAAATGGGGATTGGCCTCCACCGCCCGGGCAAGCTGCAGCACTGCCAGATCTGCATTGCCGTTCTGGGCATGCCACAGAGCCTGATTGTAGGTCTTTACGGTCTGGCCCTCCCGCTCCAGCTGGCCGGGTTTTCTCTGGATCTCTCCCAGATACCGGTCCGCCGGATTGTCCGTGGGATGGAGATTCATGCTGATTACCCACTGTACCAGGGCATCGGCCGTCTCCCCCATCTCATAGAAAATCAGTCCCAGAAGATTCCGGGCATCCATCTGGTATTTGTCAAAACGAAGACTTTTCTTTAAGCAGCTTACCGCTCCGGTCAAATCCCGGATGTTTGCTTTTTCCAGTCCCAGATTGTAATAGCTGTTTGCAATCTGGCGGTTTCTTTTCACATAATCCATTGATTTCTAATCTTCCTTCATTTCCTTCATCATTTCCATCATGATGTCGGTCATATCCGTCAGGTCACTTTTTACAATGGCGTCCTCCACCTCTTCCACCTCAAGGCTGGGCTTAAAACGCCGGATTTCTTCTTCAAAGTTGATCATAACGCCTCCTTATGACTTCCTTCAGTTCCCCAATCAGGTACAGGGACCCCACACAGAACACCAGATCTCCCTCCTGCTTTTTCGAAAGGACGAATCCGAGAGCCTCCTCCGCCTCTGAAAATTCCGAAGCCGGACAGCCCTCTGCAGCAAAGCAGCGGGCCAGCTCCCCGGCAGAAAGCCCTCTCTCGCTGTGCAAGCGCACCACCGCGGCGGCCTGCGGATGAAGGCTTTCGCAAAGCTCACGGATCATCTGGCCGTAATCCTTATCCTCTACCGCGGAAAACAGCAATAGGATTCTTCCGCCTTGCCTCTTCTTAAGCCGCAGAGCCGTCTGGATTAAGGCCTGGATCCCTCCCGGATTATGGGCGCCATCGAAAAATACCCCTGGCAATACCTCTTCCATCCGTCCCGGCCACCTGGTTTCCTCCATGCCAAGGAGCAGCTCTTCTCTGCAGTCCGTCCTGAGAATCCCCTCCTTTAAAAGCAGGGACAAACAGTTCCAGGCGATCGCTGCATTTTCTCCCTGATAGACTGCTGGGAAGGGAAGCCGCAGGGAAACCGTTCCTCCCAGGGAGAGATCCTGAATCTCCGCCCGCAGGCCGTCCTTCTCCTCGCGCAGCCGGACACCGGCCAGGCTGACAGGGATGGGCAGCGCCTTTTTCTCTGCCGCCTTTTTGCGGATTACCCCGGAAGCCCGGCTGTCTCCGTCAGAAAAGAGTACCGGTACCCCCTCCTTGATAATCCCGGCCTTCTCCCCGGCAATAGCCTCCACAGTGCTTCCCAGATACTGGGTATGATCCAGGCTGATGGAGGTAATCACCGAAGCCAGAGGGCGCTCCACCACATTGGTGGTATCCAGACGGCCGCCCATGCCGGTCTCCATCACCCAGAAATCCACCTTCTCCCCGGCAAACAGCACCGCCGCCATATAAAACAGGAATTCAAAAAAGGTAGGATGCTTAAGCCCTTCCTCCATGGTCTGGTCCACAGCCACCTTTACCTGATCAAAAGCCAGCTGAAAGGCCTCCGGACTGACCATCTCCCCGTCAAGGAGAAAGCGCTCCCGGATATCCGTCAGGTGAGGAGAAACAAAGGTTCCCACCCGGTACCCGGCCTTTTTCAGGGCGCTGGTCAGATAGGCGCAGACTGAGCCCTTTCCATTGGTTCCCGCCACATGGATCACCGAAAGCCTGCGGTCAGGATTCCCCAGCCGTCCAAGGACTGTCCGCACATCCTCCAGGGAATTCTTCTCCCTGGTCCACATGGGGATCTGATTTACGTATTCCTCTGCCTTCATCTTATCCGCCTTCCCGTCTCAACGCAGCCATCCGTAAACAGCCGCACACTTAGATTATAAAGGTTCCTGCCGGATTTTCAACCAGATTCATCCGCAAAAACCCGTCAGATTCCGACATTTGAAGCCGTACTGCCAGCATCCCGCCTAAGCACCGGCTTCCGTCTTTGCCGCACAGTCAGCATCCTCCTTACGTCCTGACGGAAGCTGCGCCAGGATAATGGCTCCCAGCATGATGCCGCAGCCCGCCAGCTGTCTGGCACTTAATGCCTGCCCCAGGATCACCCAGCCTGCCAGCACAGAAATGCTGGATTCCAGACTGAGAATCAGAGAACAGATGGTCGGATTCATCCCCTTCTGGCCGACGATCTGCAGCGTGTAAGCCACGCCGCAGCTCATCACACCGGCATAAAGGATAGGCGCCCATGCCGCCGCAATCTGCGAAAGAGAGGGCTCCTCAAAGAGTACCATGCCCACAGCAGACAGAATCCCGCAGACGAAAAACTGAATGCAGGACATCTTCACCCCATCCGTCATGGGAGAAAAATAGTCAATCACCAGAATATGCAGGGAGAATAGGAAGGCGCAGACCATCACCAGACCGTCGCCCATGGACACCTGCAGGCTGTCTCCCTCCATGCACAAAAGGTAAAGCCCCGCCACAGCCAGGGCCACGGCAGCCCAGATCATGGGATTTCCCGCCTTTTCCTCTTCTGCGCCGCCGGAAGCCTGGCAGTCGAAAGCCTGACCGCCAGGAGCCTGGCCGCCGTGTATCTGGCCGCCGGGAACCTGGCCGTCAGCCCTCTTCCTCCACTTCCGATACCATGCCAGCAAAACGCCAATCACCGGCACGATCACAATATAACAGGCCGTGATAAACCCGGCCTTTCCCACTGTTGTATATTTTACGCCAAACTGCTGAAAGTTGGAAGCCAGACAAAGGGCGGTCCCGCAGCAGACGCCCCCCAGAAGGAGCGTCCTTCTCTCCTTCCGGGTGACCTCTGCCGCCTTCCCGGCATCCTTCTTCTCGCCGAAAAGAAGGATCACCGGGATAAGGACCAGCCCTCCAATCAGGCTTCTCACTGTGTTAAAGGTGAATGGCTCCACATAATCCATTCCCACGCTCTGGGCCACGAATGCCACGCCCCAGATGCCTGCCGTCAGCAGCAGCAATAAGCCGTTTTTCAGTTTCATGTTATTTCTCCAGATGCGCTAACTGCGCCTTCACCTGCTCCATCATCTGGGAGTACTTAAGGAGCTTGTCCTTCTCCTCCTGAATCTTGGCCGCAGGCGCCTTGCTGATAAACTTTTCATTGTTCAGCATTCCATTTACCCGGGCAAGCTCGCCGGTCAGGCGCTTCTCCTCTGCCTTAAGCCGGGCGATCTCCTTCTCGATATCCACTAACTCCGCAAAAGGCATGTAAATGGCTGCCTGAGGAATCACAGCGGAAACTGCATCCTCGCCGATTCCCTCCTTGGTCTTCTGGATGGTCACCTCGCTGGCATAGCCAAGGGTAGCAAAGAAGGCCTTGCTGTGTTCAAAAATGCTTAACAGTTCTTCATTTTCGGACACTACATATACCTTTGCCTTCTTGCTGGGCGGAACGTTCATGGAGGTGCGCACATTTCGGATGCTGCGAACAGCCTCCTTGATGGTCTCTGCGGCCTTCTCTTCCTCGGTAAAGCTCCAGGCATCCTGGTAAACGGGCCAGGAGGAAATCATGATGGACTCCTCCTCATCCTGCAGGTTGCAGAAAATCTCCTCGGTGATGAAGGGCATGAAGGGATGAAGGAGCTTTAAGGCCTGGATCAATACGGTCTTTAAGGTCCAGATGGCCGCTGCCTTGGTGCTGTCCTCGTCATTGTACAGACGGGGCTTCACCATCTCGATATACCAGTCGCAGAATTCCTCCCAGATGAAATCGTACACCTTCTGCAGGCCGATGCCCAGCTCGTACTTATCCAGATTCTCCGTCACGTCCTTGGCCAGGGTGTTTGCCTTGGAGAGAATCCACTTGTCCGCCAGGGTCAGCTCCTCCAGAGATACGGATGCATCCGGAGCCTTCTCAATGTTCATCATGATAAAGCGGGAAGCGTTCCATACCTTGTTGGCGAAGTTCCGGCTGTTCTCCACACGCTCCCAGTAGAAGCGCATATCGTTGCCCGGTGCATTGCCCGTAATCAGCGTCATGCGGAGGGCGTCAGCGCCGTACTTGTCGATGACCTCCAGAGGATCGATGCCGTTGCCCAGAGACTTGCTCATCTTCCGTCCCAGGGAATCCCGCACGAGGCCGTGAATTAATACGGTATGGAAGGGGCATTCTCCCGTCTGCTCGATGCCGGAGAATACCATACGCATTACCCAGAAGGGAATAATATCGTAGCCGGTTACCAGCACATCGGTAGGATAGAAATACTCCATCTCCTCCGTCTTTTCCGGCCAGCCCAGAGTAGAGAAGGGCCACAGCGCCGAGGAGAACCAGGTATCCAGGGTATCCTCATCCTGCTTAAAGTGATGGCCGCCGCATTTCGGGCAGGTGTCCGGAGCCGTCTTTGCCACAACGATCTCGCCGCAGTCCTGGCAGTAATAAGCCGGAATCCGGTGTCCCCACCACAGCTGTCTGGAAATACACCAGTCGCGGATTCCCTCCAGCCAGTGCAGGTAGGTCTTGCCGAAATTGTCCGGAACGAACCGCAGTTTACCGCTCTTATATACCTCAATAGCAGGCTGCGCCATCTCCTTCATCCGCACGAACCACTGCTGCTTTACCATAGGCTCAATGGTGGTCTTGCACCGGTCATGGGTTCCCACGTTGTGGGAATGAGGCTCTACCTTAACCAGCAGGCCCTGCTTCTCTAAGTCTGCCACCATGGCCTTTCTGGCCTCGTACCGATCCATGCCAAAATAGGGGCCGGGAACATTAACCGTGGCATCATCGTTTAAGATGACGATTTCTTCCAGATTGTGACGCTTGCCCACCTCAAAGTCATTGGGATCATGGGCCGGGGTAATCTTCACGCAGCCAGTACCAAATTCCATGTCCACGTATTCATCGGCAATCACCGGAATCTCCCGGTCGGTGAGGGGGAGCTTCAACATCTTGCCCACCAGATCCTGGTAGCGCTCATCCTTGGGATTTACCGCCACTGCCGTATCTCCAAGCAGGGTCTCCGGTCTGGTGGTGGCGATCTCCACAAAGCGTCCCGGCTCGCCCACTACCGGGTAATTGATGTGCCAGAAGCTTCCCTCCTGCTCCACATGCTCTACCTCGGCATCGGAAATGGAGGTCTGGCATACCGGGCACCAGTTGATGATCCGGGAACCCTTGTAAATGTAGCCCTTCTCATAAAGCTTGCAGAACACCTCCAGAACCGCGTCAGAGCAGCCCTCATCCATGGTAAACCGCTCCCGGTCCCAGTCAGCGGATGAGCCCAGCTTGTGGAGCTGATTAATGATGCGGGAGCCGTACTCTTCCTTCCACTCCCAGCAGCGCTCTAAGAAGCCTTCCCGGCCCAGGTCGGCCTTGTCGATTCCCTCTTCCTTCAGCTTGCTGATTACCTTGATCTCCGTGGCGATGGCCGCATGGTCCGTGCCTGGCTGCCAGAGGGCCTCGTAGCCCTGCATTCTCTTATAGCGGATTAAAATATCCTGCATGGTATTGTCCAGAGCATGGCCCATATGCAGCTGCCCGGTTACATTTGGCGGCGGCATCACGATGGTAAAAGGCTTCTTGCTGCGGTTTACCTGAGCATGGAAATATTTCTTTTCCATCCACTTTTCATACAGACGGTCCTCAATGGCCGTTGGATTATAGGTCTTTTCCAGTTCCTTCATGGCGTATTTTTTCTCCTTCTGATTGATTTCCCTTTTCTTTTCAGGAAATGCTTTCATCCGCATTTCCTGAAACACCTGCTTAAAAGCTGCGTATACTGTCCTGGCTGTCATCCTGGGTCTTGATGATCCGGCGGACTACCACATCGTAGCCGCTCTTGTCATTGACCATCACATGGACCCGGTCGCCCTCCTTGTGTCCCTTGATGGCCTTGCCCAGAGGGGACTCAATGCTGATGAGCCCTTTCATGGAATTTCCCCGGATGGAGGTCACCAGACGGTAGGTCTCCACCTCATCGTCATCCTCAAAGTACAGCTCCACCGTATTGTTGATGCCGATTTCATCGGGCCTGGACTGGTCCGATACAATGGAAGCGGTCTTAAGCATCCGCTCCAGATAACGGATCCGGCTTTCATTTTGATTCTTAAAGCGCTTGGCCGCGTAGTACTCAAAATTTTCGCTTAAGTCTCCCTGGGCTCTGGCCTCCTTCACCGCGTCGATGGCCTCCTTGCGGACCACTAATTTGCGGTGGCTGATTTCTTCCTCAATCTTCTTTACATCGCTTTCCGTCAGCTGTTCCCGCATTCTCTGTCACCTCCCCTGCGTAAGCGATAAAAAAGTGTGCGCTTTGCGCACACTCGCGCCGGAGCGCGGCTGCGTCAGCAGCCATAGTCCTTTGCGCGGAGTGCGCCTCCTTGCGGAGCATTTTTATTTAACAGGAAACACCGTTTTCTGTTAAATAAAAAACCCTCTGCATGGACTCCATGCAAAGGGCGTATGACCGCGGTACCACCTTTGTTCGCCAGAATGATTTCCTAAATCAGGCTCCTTTCCGGCAATCTCCTTCGTCTGTAACGGGACGTCCCGTGGGCCTCTACTGGATCTGCTGGAATAAGCATACCCCTTCAACGCCCCGGCTCCGAAGCTACCTTCCACCTTCGCCTTCTGAGACCGCCTTTCAGCCTGCCGAACGGTCCTCTCTGTCAGGGCATCGGATGTACTCCTCTTCTTCTCTGCCTTTTCATGATAATGATATTACTGACTTTTCCGGTATTTGTCAAGCTGTATTTATCACGCTGCCTTTGCCAAGCTGCATTGATCAGGGGTTTTCCTGCCAGCCCTTACACACATCCACCCAGGAAAGGTATCCGGAACAGCTCTCTAACTCCGGAACCGTAAGCTTCACCGCGCTGTTTGCGCTGCCGCAGGCCGGGTAAACCACAGGAAACCGCTTAAGGGATTCGTCCAGATACACCTCTGTCCCTTCCTTCACCCCAAAGGGGCATACGCCGCCTACCTGATGGCCTACCAGCTCCGTCACCTGCTCCGGCGTAAGCATCTTGGCCTTGGTATGAAAGGCTTCTTTGTATTTGCGGTTGTCCACCTTGGCATCACCGGCAGCTACAATCAGAACCGCCTTCTCATTCACCAGAAAAGACAGGGTTTTTGCAATCCGCTCCGGCTCACAGCCTACGGCCTTTGCCGCCAGCTCCACGGTGGCGCTGGACACCTCAAAGGTCTGCACCCTGTCCTCCATTCCCTTTTCCTTCAAATATGCCATTGCCTTCTCAAAAGACATTGGAAACACTTCCCTTCTGCAAATGATATCTCTACATTTGTTTTCGCACCGTCCGGTATTCGTCATACAGGCGGTAGTATGGACATTCGGAGCGGCTGCTTAGCGCCATACGGGCAAGGTCATCCTCGTCCACATTGGCCGTGCAGCAGTATTCCTCCCAGTCCTCATCGTATACATAATACACGCAGCTGTCACAGGCAGCCATTTTCATGCCTCCCTCGTCGATTCTTCGCGATTTTCTGCACCTGCCGCCTCTACATCATGGAGCGGTATTCCTGCTTCCATTGCTGCACAAGCTTTGCCGCCCCCTCCATCCGGTAGTCAGGATCCTTCATAAACAGCTGATCCAGATCTTTCACCGCCTGGGACTCCCGGCTGTTTTTCCGGGCCGCCTCAATTCGCTCATCCCAGGCCTTCGTATCCCTGGCCTGGATGGCCGACTGATACCGCTCATCCAGATTAAGCTCCGGGAACATGGCCTTTAATGAATAAATCCGCTCCAGGATCTCCGGATTCCTGCTGTTATAGAAAAATGCCCGGTCATAAGCATGATATGCCTTCTCCGACTGGAACATCCTGGCATAGCAGGCCCCCAGACAGCACCAGAGGCGGCTTAAAAATTCCTCGTCCACCACATTGTCCCGCTGAGAATCCAGAAGCTTTTCATAGAGAGAGATTGCCCTCCCGTACTGCCGCTTCCCGAAAAAGAAATCGGCCCTGTCCTTTGCCAGCTGGGCAGGGTGCTTCTTGCGCAGCTGAATCAGCAGCTGGCGGTAATGGCTCACCTCCGACGAGGTGTAGTACTGACACTCCGTGAGGATCAAAAGCAGCAGATTATCCGGGTTCTCATTGCTCTTCTTCCAGTTATCCAGCTTTCCCGCCAGAAATTCCATATTTAACTCGCTGCGGACAAACTGAATCAGCCGGTCATCCACAAAATCATCAATTACAAGCAGCGGGTTTTCATAAATCACATAGCACAGCTCCTGGGAAGAATAAAGCCGCACTCCCAGCTCCGGCACCTCAAAGGGATGCTGAACCGGTTCCATCCTGCATAAAAGTAAACTCATAAAGCAATCTCCCTGCGTATCACAATATCCGAAGCCGGAAATAATTCGCCAAAGCCCTTGTCCTGGACCATCACCGCCATAGTGCTTTCATCCAGAAAGCCCACCTTCATCTGAATCCGTGTGGTGCGGTTTGGCCGGTGAGGAATCTCCTCTAAAGGCATGCGGATCTCATACCGCTTCCGGGAATCCAGAGGCTGGATCTGAAACACCAGCTCCTCCTGATTGTCCAGGATAAAATCCAGGGTGCTCTTGGCCTCGTACCAGCTGTCCCCGGAAGCCGCAATCACCAGCTGGGTAGGCTTTTCCTCGTGGATGACCTCCATGGAGATGGTGGATTTTAACCGTCCCTCACAGATCATCACATAGGGGAATTTGGTCTCTGCCTCCAGGCAGTCCTGACCCTTCACGCAGGCTCCCCGGGCAAAAAGCACCGTCTCCCCAAAGACCTTCCTGCGGCGGCCGATGACCTTCATAAATTCCGCGGCCCAGGAGGGCTTCTCAAAGCCCCGCCCCGTAAGGATGATAGCAGAAAACAGCTTCTTGGCTAAAAGCCGCTCCGCGCACCCGCAGAGGATCTTATCCGCCATGCGGATACCGGAGGAGCTGTCCAGAAGATCCAGATTCATCCCCTGGTCAATCTTCTCATAATCCGAAAGCACAGTGCTCTGTTTAAGCCCCCGCTGCACCTTCATCTCGTAATAGCACAGGCCGCTCTGGGACAAATCAAAAAGCCCCACCTGCCCGGACCAGATCTCCTTTTTCTGTGCCAGCACATAGTAGAGGAAGCTCTCCCCGTGGCTGATCACATGAAAACGGCTTCTGGGAATCTCCAGATAATCCGCACAGTACAGCAGACAGTCCATAATCTGACTGTCCGGCTGGGGCAAGGTAATCACCAGCTGGCTGATCTTTTCCGTCTTAAAGGCCGTCCTGGGATGAGAAAGTACCTGCTTTAAGTACTCCTGCAAAAGCTCTCTGGGGCTGTATTTTTTCGCCCCCAAAAGAACTGCCTCCCCCTTCCTGGCCAAAGCCGGGAGCTTGTCCACAAGGATTCCCTCCCCGGCCAGATTGCAGCTGTAGGCCTCGTCCCCGATATACCACTGATCCTCATCCTTTTTTTTGCACAGAATCGTGGGAAACGTCCATGTCTTCTCCCTTTCCCAGCAGCAGACCTGGGTGTAAAAATCACTCAGGTCCAGCCCAATCACAAGTCCCTCCATCGATGTCCCCCTTGTATTCTTTTTCGCATTTCCTATCCGATCACCGCGCCAGCGGGAAAAGCTCCTCCAGCGCCGCGTTCCGCATCAGATACTCCTGCATACTCTTCTTCAGTCCGGCCTCCTCCTTCATGCTCAGGCAGAGACCCATATCATTCAGGCTGGCAAACCGGCTTTCCTTCAGGTTCCGGGGCGCCAGCTCACAGGATACCGTCCCCTCTGCCGCCAGCTTCCGCTCACCGGCCTCCTGGCGGTAAATCTGGTATTCCATGGTCTCCCCCTCGAAGAGGACCTTCCTGCACACGTAAAATCCCTGATATACCCGGCGAAGCTCCTCTACATGGTACTCCTCCTCATCAGGACGGATCCGCACCAGAAGCTCCAGCTTATCATCCTTATGCCCCTCAAAGCAGATCATGGCCTTGTCCAGCACGCTCTGGGGCACCGGCACAAACCGGGAAAGCTTCTTGGTGTAAGGGAATACCAGCCCGTCCCCGAGAAGCTGATCGGTCATCCTGCGGCACAGGCGAATCTGGTCATCCTTAAGCTCCCTGCACTGGGAATAATATAAGGTCAGGGCCAGCAGGTAAATCACCGGCGCCTTCTCCATATCTTCCATCCGGTTCACCGTGGCCTCCAGGTAGGCAAAAACCTGCGGATCCGCCGTCTCATGATTCAGAAAATACCCCATGGACTTCACCGTAAAGTAAGCCTTCACCACGATCTCGCTCATCCTCTTCCGCTTGGAATACAGAAGGAAGGTTTGATCCAGATGCTTCACTCTTCCGGAAAACATCATCTGGCACAGGAGACGCTCCTCCAGATCGTAGGTTTCCACCCGGGCAGGCACCGCCTGGGAAAGAAGCCGGAACATCTCATCAGAATCCCCGTTAAAATGCTCACAGAGATAATCCAGAATCACGCTGTCCGCCTTCCCGTCGGCAAAGACCTGGAAAGAAAGACCCATCAGGAAATTGTCCTCATCAAACATCTGCTGAAGGATCATCTTGGAACAGAGCTTGGACAGCCGCCCCGTATCTAGGCCCTCCCAGCCGTAAACCTTCAAAATTCCGTAAGCCTCCTCCAGATAATTCTGGCTGATAAGGGTCTCGCAGATCAAAATCCTCTCCCTCCGGCTCATGGCCTCCATATCCAAAGTCAGCAGATAGCTGCACTCGCACTGGGAGGAGTTCTCCTCTCCCGCAAGCCGCCGGTAATAGGCAATAATGGCCGCCAAAAGGCTCTTCCGGTACAGATCACAGAGAGGCAGTTCCTGTATAGTGCGCTCTAAAATCTGGATGTCCTCCTCCACCGGCGTCTCCTTGGCTGCCGCCGCCCGGCAGGCCGTAAGGCAAAGCATGGGGTGGGCCGGATAGACCGCAAAGCACCGCTTTTCCAGCTCCGCCTTGTCCATCACCGGCGTCTTCAGATACTGCACGTCTGCGTACCGGTTTCCAAAAGCATCCTGGAAAAGGATCACCGTAGTACCGGAAAAGAGGGGCACATAGGCCACTCCGTCAGCCAGCCGGTACACATCCTCCTGATCTAACTCCTCGTAGCGGATAACCACGTACTTCATCTGCCGGTTCCGGCAGGAAATCCGGTAAGACCGGAGTATGGCCGGAAGTACCCTGGCGATGGGCTCGTCAATCATGTCCTTATAGATCATGTGATCGTAAATCACCGCCAGACGGCTGTTAATCTGAGACTGGAACAGCTGATCCAGGGCAAACTGCTCCATATCCCGCTCATAGGACTGGTACAGCTTGGTGCCCGGATTCATAAACAGCAGGATATTTTTGTACAGCACCGACCTGCTGTGCCGGTCCAGATCATGTCCGTAGGAAAAATATAAAAGCACCTCTCTGGGAAGAAGGTGGTTGTAATCCTTAGGCAGAGAATACAGAAAATACTCATACAGCCGGGTCAGGCTCAAGCCCTCCTCCAGGGCTGCCTCGTACCAGCGAAAATCCTCCGGCTTCCTGCACTCGCCCTTAATCATCATGCTGCAGACCCCGGCCAGGATCTCCTTTCTGGGATAGCTCTCGTAAAGGCGCACCAGAATCCGGTGAAGCATCCGGCTGTAATGCTTCTCTAAGCCCGTAAGCTGGGCAATGCGGACAGCCGTCCCCTCATCCACAATCCCTCTGCGGCTGGCAAAATTCAGCACCTGCAGAAGGAAAGCATCCGGCCGCTGAAGAAATTCCGGATGTTCCTTAAGAATCTCATAGGCTGCCGTATACAGGAAGGGACTGTGAAAGCCGCCCTCGAAAAGCCTGCGCATATCCGCCATCAGGCTCATGGGCGTCTCCTTCACCGACTCATCTAACTTCAGGCGAATGAAAAACAGGATCGGGTGCCCGCCCTCAGAAAGGTACTTGCGCACCAGGCGCAGAAGGGATTCCTTCTGGCTGATATTGGGCTGCAGCAGCAGATGAACATACTGGAAATAACAGTAATAATCTACCATGTCCCGCCTGGACATCAAAATCTCATCCCTGCACTCATCCAGCACAAGGGCCGCCTGATCCCGGTTCCCCTGGCGCGCCAGAGTCTCCGCCATCCACAGGGCCGCCATATTCTTATCCTCCGGCTGGCTGCGCATCACATCCAGCTCCCGGAGCATCCGGTCCCGCAGGGCATTAAATTCATAACGGCCATCCTCCACATCCAGGCGCAGCTCCAAAAACTGCCCTGCCGCCTTCCAGAAGCGGCGCCGGGAAAGCTCCCCGGCAAGCCTGGGTTCACTTTCCACCCGAACAGGGATCGTCACCGTCTCCTTGGCCGTAATCAGACGGATGGTGCCGAAATTCCGGCCCCGGTGAAGCCTCTCCGGCAGGATCCAGTAAGGAATCCGGCACAGATTCTCCTCAAAATCCCCGGCAAAAAACTGCCTTTTCGGTATCTCGATAAACGGGACATCCGCCTGGGCCTCCAGGGATACGTAGCCCCATCCGCTCCGCTCTGCAGCCACATTATCCTCCAGAACCTCAGAAGGCCGGCCGTACCGCCGGGTATCCTGGGCTATGGTCAGCCGCACCGGCTCCTTCACCCCCAGAGAAACCAAAAATTCCTCCAGCTGGTTTCCCCGGTCGCCATGACCTTTAAGGCCATCATAAACCGCCCGCACATGCATATCCTGCATGAAGGGCGCCTTCACAAAATCCTCATAATCAAAAAGCCGCAGAGCGGTCTCCAGATCCTCTCTGGCAATAGCGGCAAAATCTGCCGGCGTCTTTAATCCGGCCAGGGTCTGGCCGGAGACACCCAGCCGCACAGGGAACTGAAAGGGGAGCATAAACTCTCCCCCATTGGTCACCAGCCGGATCTCCCCCTCAATCTGATCCCCATCCTCCAGATGGGTAGCATCAACCTGATAGGAAATCCGGTTGCGCATCCCGCCGAATGCCGGATTCTCGATTTTTACTCTCGTGTGGCTGGTGTATACCAGCCCTTTTATATGCATGCCGTTGCCGCTGTTTACGTGAAATTCGCCGGTGGTAATCCGCCCTGCCTGGACGGCCTCATTCAGCGCTTTCGGTATGATGACAACCTGCGGTATATCCATATCCAGAATGCCTCTGGCAAGTCGATTAATTCGTTCTTTCATCTTATGTCACCCAAAATCTCCCTAATATCAACTTATTCTACCATATTTCCGCTTGATTTAAAAGGGCTAAGTTGTTATCATAATAGAGGAAATAAAAATCAAAAAAAGAAATCAGGTGGGTATTATGCTGTCCGAGCCAATGACATTGTACAAATTAATGAATCTGTATATGCTGAAACGGGTAAATTTTCCGTTGACTAATGCGCAGCTTTCCAATTTTTTCCTCGAACACGATTATACCACCTATTTTACGCTTCAGCAGGCGTTAAACGAGCTGCTGGACGCCGGTTTGATCCGCATGGAATCCACCCACAACAGCACCCGCTACGAGATCACTCCCGAAGGCGAGGACACCCTGAGCTTTTTCGGCAATAAGATCTCTCCAACTGTCATTGAGGACATGGATCAGTATCTGAAGGAGAATAAATACCGTCTCCGTGACGAGGTAGGCGTTATATCCGACTTCTACAAATCCACCAGCCAGGACTATATCGTCCACTGCGAGGTGCGTGAAGGCAAGGTTCCTCTGATCCAGCTGGATCTGTCCGTTCCCGATAAGGATCAGGCAGAATACATGTGCAGCAACTGGCGCAGCAAAAGCCAGGAGATCTATTCCTTTGCCATGAAGTCCTTAATGAGTCGGGAATCCCGGAAAGGATAAACGGCTGGCAAAGATAAATAACGAAAAGAAAGTGGGCTCCAATATGACCATAAACCGCATCCGCAATATCAAACAGCAAAGCCGCCGTTTTAAGCGGCGGCTCTGGTTTACCTTTGTCCTTCCTGCCTTTGCGGCAGCACTGCTTATGCGCGTTGTCCAGACCCTGGCGCGGATTAAGATCCGCAGCCTGGCGGTATCTGCTCCCTTTGATGGGGAGATGAAATCTGATGATGACGTAAAATCTGATGGAGAAATGAAACTTGATGGGGAAGCGGCAGGAGAAAAACCCCGGCCGGAACCAGTTGTTTTGGAACGTGCCCACACCGAGTCTGTGCCGATGGAAGCTGTATCGCAAAAGCTTTCTTAAAGAAGCTTTCTGCGCAGTCATCTCTCTTACTCGGATGTCTCCTCGCTGCACATGCCCTCAATCAGCGCCCAGATCTCCTCTCGTCCCTGCTTGGTCTCAGCGGAGAAGGGGATCAGCACATCCTCCTTCTCCATTCCCAGTCCTGTGCGCACAGCCTTCACATGAGCCGCGATCTGGCTCCGTTTCAGCTTGTCTAACTTCGTAGCGATAACCACCGGGCGGTAGCCGTTGTGGATTACCCAGTCATACATCATCTTATCGTTCTCCGTAGGGTCGTGGCGGATATCCACCAGGAGAAAGACGGCCTTAAGAACCTGGGATTTCTTTAAGTAATTTTCAATCATCTTCCCCCATTTTGCCTTGGCTTCCAGAGAAACCTTGGCATAGCCGTAGCCGGGCAGATCCACAAAATACACCGCATCATTAATATTGTAAAAATTGATGGTCTGGGTCTTTCCCGGCTGGGATGAAGTCCTGGCCAGGGATTTGCGGTTCATCATGGCATTAATCAGCGAGGATTTGCCCACATTGGACTTTCCCGCAAAGGCAAACTCCGGCCGGGTGTTGGCCGGAAGCTTGCTGGTAATGCCGCAGACCGTCTCCAGTTCTGCTTTTTTGATAATCATGAAATCAAAGCCTCCTTAAGCACATCTTCCATGGTTTTCACGTACACGATCTCCAGTCCCTTGGTAATCTCCTTGGAAAGCTCCGCCATATCCGGCCGGTTTTTCTCCGGCACAAGGACCTTCTTCATGCGGGCCATCCTGGCTGCCAGGATTTTCTCCTTCAGGCCGCCGATGGGCAGCACCCGGCCCCGGAGGGTAATCTCCCCGGTCATGGCCGTCTTGGCATCCACCTTCCGGTTGGTTACGGCAGAAAACATGGCGGTAGCCATGGTGATTCCGGCAGAAGGCCCGTCCTTGGGAACAGCTCCCTCGGGGATGTGGATGTGGATATCGTGCTTTTCAAAGTAATCATCAGGCACCTGATAGTTCGGGCAGATGCTGCGCACGTAGGTGAGGGCGGTCTGGGCCGACTCCTTCATCACATCGCCCATCTGGCCAGTGAGCTGAAGGTTCCCCTTGCCCGGCATCACATTCACCTCGATCTGCAGGGTATCTCCCCCTACGCTGGTCCAGGCCAGTCCCCGTACAATGCCCACCTGATCCTCCTCGTTGGCCTCCTCAAAGGTCACCCGCTCTTTTCCCAGGTACTTTTCCAGATTCCCTTCAGTCAGCCGCAGGGAAGTCCTGCGGTTCTCCAGAAATTCTCTGGCCGCCTTCCGGCAGATGTCCCCAATGCGCCGCTCCAGATTCCGCACACCGGCTTCTCTGGTGTAATTGTGAATGATCTTTTCCAGGGCGCGGTCAGAAAAGGTGACCTGCTCTCCCGTAAGGCCGTTTTTCTCCAGCTGCTTTCGCACCAGGTAATCTTTGGCAATGTGGAATTTTTCATTTTCCGTGTAGCTGTTGACCTCGATCACCTCCATCCGGTCCAAGAGGGGGCCGGGGATGGTCTGGGTGGTATTGGCCGTGGCGATAAACATCACCTGAGACAGATCGATGGGCAGCTCCACGTAATGATCCCGGAACCGCACATTCTGCTCGCCGTCCAGTACCTCCAAAAGGGCCGAAGAGGTATCGCCCTTGTAATCGCTGCTTACCTTGTCAATCTCATCCAGAAGCATCAGCGGATTGGCCGTGCCTGCCTGGCGCAGCCCCTCCACCAGACGTCCCGGCATGGCGCCCACATAGGTCTT
>JAGHER010000191.1 GCA_017889125.1 Lachnospiraceae bacterium | reverse complement strand
GCTTTTCATCTTAAAAATTCTGATGTGGATTATTCTGGGGATTCTTGGACTGATTCTGGGAATCCTGCTTTTTGTGCTTTTCTGCGCCGTCCGCTACCAGGCAGACGCCTGCAGGCGGTACGGAGAGCTGACGGCAAGGGTACAGGTGCGCTGCTTTTGGTTTGCCCGATTGAACTTTGGATATGAAGAAGGAAAGGCCAACACAGTGCTGCGCATTTTCGGGATTCCCGTTTGGCGAAGCGATCCGGCCAGGGTAAAGGCTGGACATGAAGCTGATCCCATGACTGAACAGGCTAGGGTGTCCGGTCAGGAGCTCAAGGCCCAAAATCAGTCGGGACAAATGACAGAATCCGGAGACAAAACAAGAGCTGCCGGACAAAAAAACGAGCTGCCGCAAAAAGCCGGGACATCTGGCCATATTGAAGAATCTCGTCAATCAGAACCCTCCGGTGAGACGAACACCTTCAGCCGGAGAAAAAGCCGCCTTTCCTCCCTTAGAGAGAAAGTCCGGTTTGCTTTTCGCTCATTTTGTGATAAAATAAAGCAGGCCCAGGACCGCTTCCAGTGGCTTCTGGAAAAATGGGAGGAGCTTCGGGAAATTTTGGAGGATCCGGCAAATCAGAAATCGGCCCGGCTTCTGACCCGGCAGATAAAAAAAATCCTCCGGCATATCCTTCCGCGAAAAGGGCAGGGGGAGGTGTCCTTCGGCCTGGAGGACCCCTATTGGATGGGAAAGCTTTTGTCCCTGGCAGCAGTCCTGTATCCCTTTACCCGGGACAGGATTATCCTTCACCCGGTATTCGATGAAAGCATCCTGGAGGGAGAGCTTCATGTCCGCGGAAAGGTGCGGGCGGGAGTGCTGTTATTTTTCGTCCTGCGTCTGCTTCTGGATGCCAATATCCGCAGCTGGGCAGGCCGCCTGATGCGTTACCGCAGATAGACGCGTGAGGAAGCGCAGGCAAAAAAAGTACAGACTAAAAAGCGCAGGCAATCAGCATATGAAATCAACCAGCGTTCAGCCCGGCCCAAGGTGCTGCGCTGAACGCATAAAGAAATCAGCATAAAATCAGGAGGGAGCATATGGCAGATAATCATTTTTCTACGACAATCGACGCCCTTTTCCGTGGGCTTGATCAGTTTGTCACCACAAAAACCGTAGTGGGAGAGGCGTTGAAGGTGGACGATGCCATCATTCTTCCTCTTGTGGATGTATCCTGCGGCATGGCAGCCGGCGCTTTTGATGATAAGGGAAAGAACAAGAACAATGGTGCAGGCGGCATGAGCGCCAAGATCAGCCCCAGCGCTGTGCTGGTCATCCAAAACGGCGCCACCAGACTGGTCAGCGTAAAGAATCAGGATCCCATGACCAAGGCCTTGGATCTGGTGCCGGATCTGGTCAATCGTTTTGCCGGCGGCCCCAAGGGCGGCGGCGAGATTTCGCCAGCGGCCATGGATGCAGCGGAAGAGCTTGCTGGAAAGAAAACAGAAGAATAAATAAACAAAACCAATACATCAAACGAATAAAATCCCCTCTTTTGGCATACCTTATCCTATATGCATGCCAAAAGAGGGGATTCTTTTGAAACGGGTTTATGGACTGATGCTGTTTTCCTTCAGCTGCGGAATGGTCGCCATTCTGTTTATCCCGGTGACGCTGACTACGCTGATCTTTATCATCGCCTGCCTCATCGTAGGCTATAACCTGCTGTGCTGTTAAGTATGGTAAAATACAAAGAATCCGGCAGGAAACGTCATCAACGCATCCTGCCGGATCTAAGCATCTTTGCTTAAGCTCTCTCTACTAAACCGGACTTTAAGCAAGAAGTGCACACATACATCTTCTTAGCACCGCCAACGGTCTTAACCTTAACAGACTTTACATTCGCCTTCCACATCTTGTTGGATCTTCTATGGGAATGGCTCACAGCGTTGCCGAAGTGAGCAGCCTTTTCACAGATTGCACATTTAGCCATCATTCGCACCTCCTTTAACGGTACTTGGATTAAATCCACAACAAATGTATATTAGCAGAAACTCCTTAAAAAAGCAAGGGAAAAATAAAAAATTATTTCTTTTTTTCAAAAAATAGTGTATACTTGACCATATAATCTATGAGGAGGCTAGTGTATGAAGGGTCGAATCAACAATAAGCTGGGCGAGATTCAGATCAGCTCAGACATTATCGCAATGTATGCGGGCACTACGGCCGTAGAATGCTTCGGTATCGTAGGTATGGCCGCCGTCAGCATGAAGGACGGCCTGGTAAAGCTTCTGAAGCGGGAAAGTCTGACCCACGGCATCACAGTGGAAATTCAGGAGGACAACCATATGACCATTGATTTCCATGTGATTGTCGCCTATGGGGTAAGCATCTGCGCAGTTGCGGACAATCTGATTGAAAACGTCAAATACAAAGTCGAAGAATTCACCGGAATGGAAGTTGATAAGATCAACATCTACGTAGAAGGTGTCAGAGTAATCGATTAAGGAGGATACCGGTGAGATGAATACCATTGATGCAAATCTGCTTCAGAAAGCCTTTCTGGCCGGCGCTGCCAATCTGGAGGCCAACAAGGAGTGGATCAACGAACTGAATGTATTTCCCGTTCCGGACGGAGATACCGGCACAAACATGACCCTTACCATTATGTCAGCAGCCAGAGAGGCGGCAGCCATTGAAAAGCCTACCATGGACACGGTGGCAAAGGCCATTTCTTCCGGTTCCTTAAGAGGTGCCCGGGGAAATTCCGGCGTTATCTTATCCCAGCTCTTCCGAGGTTTCACCAGGGAGATCCGGGACTGCCAGGAGATTGACACCCAGATTCTGGCCAATGCCATGGTTCGCGCCACGGAGACGGCTTACAAGGCAGTCATGAAGCCTAAGGAGGGCACCATCCTTACGGTAGCCCGGGGCATGTCGGAGAAGGCTGCGGAGCTGGCTGGGGATACCCGGGACATCCTGGAGTTCTGCCAGTTGATCCTTGAAGAGGGCGATGCGGTCTTAAGCCAGACACCGGAGATGCTTCCCGTACTTAAGGAAGCGGGTGTGGTGGATTCCGGCGGCCAGGGACTGATGGTGGTATTGAAGGGCTGTGTGGACGGCCTTATGGGGAAGGAGCCTTCCCTTAATCTGGAAGCCTCTGCTTCTGCGTCCCAGACCTCTTCACCGGCATCATCCATGGCTTCCAAGGACAAGTCCTCCATCGAGACGGCAGATATCCGCTTCGGCTATTGTACGGAATTTATTATCAACGCTGCCCATCCCTTCACTGAGCTGGAGGAGACGGAGTTAAAGACCTATCTGGAGGGCATCGGCGATTCCCTTGTGGTGGTGGCCGATGAAGATGTGGTGAAGGTTCACGTGCACACCAATCATCCGGGGCTTGCCTTTGAGAAGGCCCTGACCTACGGTTCCCTTTCCCGCATGAAGGTAGACAATATGCGGGAGGAGCATGAAGAGCGGCTGATTAAGGACGCGGAGAAGCTTGCCGCCCAGCAGAAAGCGGAACAGGCTTCGGAAAAGACAAAGCAGGAGAGCACAGAGCAGGCAGCGAAGGCCCAGGAGACCAAGGAATTTGGCTTTATCACTGTATCTGCCGGAGAAGGATTGTCGGAAATCTTTAAGGGGATCGGCGCCGATTACGTGATTGAAGGCGGACAGACCATGAATCCCAGCACGGAGGATATCCTCAACGCAGCGGATCAGGTCAACGCCCGGCAGATTTTTATTTTCCCCAACAACAAAAACATTATCCTGGCCGCCGAGCAGGCCGCCAGGCTGGAGGAAAAGAAAACGCTTTACGTGGTGCCCTCCAAGACCGTTCCCCAGGGAATTACGGCCCTGATTAATTTCACCCCGGATCTGAGCGCCCAGGAAAATCTGGACAATATGGCTGAGGAGATGAAGCGGGTACGCACCGGACAGATCACCTACGCCGTCCGCAGCACCTCCATTGACGGCATGGAGATCACTGAAGGCGACATGATCGCCATCGGCGACAGGGGAATGCTGGCTGTGGAAAAGACCATTGAGGAGGCTGCCTTAAAGGCCCTGGAGGCCATGATCGATGAGGAGGCTGAGCTGGTTACTCTTTATTACGGCGAAGAAGTGGCAGAGACCGATGCCCAGGCCCTTTTAGAGGAGGCCCAGGCTCAGTTCCCCCAGGTGGAGATCGAGCTTCAGAATGGCGGACAGCCGGTATACTATTATCTGATTTCTGCTGAGTAGCGTATGATGACACAAGGACAGCCAATCGAAGAATTAAAGGGCATCGGTGAGAAGACGGGAAAGCTTTATCGGAAGCTGGGGATCGAGACAGTGGAGGATCTCCTTCATTATTATCCCAGAGCTTATGATCCCATGGAAGAGCCGGTTTCCATCGGCGAGCTTCAGGAAAACCAGACGGGTGCGGTTCGGACGGTGCTGACTAAGCCTGCAGACCTCCTTCGGTTTAGCGGCCTGCAGCTGGTGAGCGCCCCGGTAAAGGATCTGACCGGCGCCCTCACCCTCACCTGGTACAATATGCCCTATATGCGTTCTCAGCTTAAGACGGGAACGCCCTATATCTTTCGCGGCCGCGTAGTCAGGAAGCGCGGCCGCCTTGCCATGGAACAGCCGGAGGTATTTTCGGAGGAGGATTATTCCCGGCTGGTTCATTCCATGCAGCCCATTTACGGACAGACCAGGGGCCTGGGAAATAAAGCCATCGCAAAGGCCGTTTCCCAGGCTCTTGCCCATCGAAAGCTTGAGCGGGAATTTCTCCCGGAGGATCTGCGCCACCGCTATGAGCTGGCCGAATATAATTTTGCCATCGAGCATATCCATTATCCGAAGGATTCTAAAGAGCTTCTCTTTGCCCGGAGGCGGCTGGTTTTCGATGAATTTTTCTTCTTCCTGGCGGCGGTAAGCCGCCTTAAGGAGAAGCGGGAGGATTTGAAATCCGATTTTCCCATGAAGCCGGTGCAGGAGACGGAAGGCCTCATTTCCTCCCTTCCCTATGCCCTTACGGGAGCCCAGCTGCGGACCTGGCAGGATATTTCCAGTGACATGTGCAGCGGACGGGCCATGAATCGGTTAGTGCAGGGGGATGTGGGCTCTGGAAAGACCATTGTGGCTGTGCTGGCCCTTATCCTTGCGGCTGGGAACGGCTGCCAGGGGGCGCTGATGGTGCCCACTGAGGTACTGGCCAGACAGCATTACGAATCCATTACCCAGCTTTTAGCCCAGAGCGGGCTGCCATACAAGGCCGTGCTCATCACTGGCTCCATGACCGCAAAGGAGAAGCGGGAGGCTTACCGGATGGCAGAAAGCCAGGAGGCGGACATCATCGTGGGCACCCACGCCCTGATCCAGGAGAAGGTGAATTACCGTCGGTTAGCCCTGGTGATTACCGATGAGCAGCACCGGTTCGGCGTAGGCCAGCGGGAGGCCCTGGGGAAAAAGAGCGGCGGAGCAGCACCTCACGTGCTGGTGATGAGTGCCACCCCCATTCCCCGCACCCTAGCCATCATCCTTTACGGGGATCTGGACATTTCTCAAATTGACGAGCTTCCGGCCAACCGCCTTCCCATTAAAAACTGCGTAGTGGGGAAAGATTACCGGGAGAATGCCTACCGTTTTATCGCCGGTCAGGCGGCCCAGGGACGGCAGGCCTACGTGATCTGCCCCATGGTGGAGGAGAGCGAGATGATTGACGCAGAAAATGTGCTGGATTACACGAAATCTCTGCGGAAGGCCCTGCCGGAGTCAGTGACGGTGGAGTATCTCCACGGAAGGATGAAGGGGAAGGAAAAGAATAAGATCATGGAGCGGTTTGCTGCCGGGGAAATCACGGTGTTAGTGTCCACCACCGTAATCGAGGTGGGCGTCAACGTGCCCAACGCCACGGTGATGATGATTGAAAATGCCGAGCGCTTCGGCCTGGCTCAGCTGCATCAGCTTCGGGGCCGGGTAGGGCGAGGGGCCCATCAGTCCTACTGCATTATGATTAACGGCTCCGGCGACGAGGGAGCCATGGAGCGTCTGGACATCTTAAACCGCTCCAATGATGGATTTTACATCGCTTCCGAGGACTTAAAGCTTCGGGGGCCGGGCGATATTTTCGGCATCCGCCAGAGCGGTGATCTGGAATTTAGGCTGGCGGACATTTTTACGGATGCGGATCTGCTGAAAACCGTTTCCATGGAAGTGAACCGGCTGTTTAAAGAAGATCCGGAGCTTGCATCTCCTGACCATGAGGAGTTAAAAAAGCGGCTTGACACGTATTTTCAAAAGAGCTATGAGCAATTAAATCTTTGATCTTAAGGAGGTAATCGGTATGAACGCCACAATTGAAACCATCCTGAGCCGGAGAAGCATCCGCAGCTTTCAGGACAAACCTTTAAAGGAAGAGGATCTGAAGACCATCATGGACTGTGCTCTTCACGCCCCCAGTGCCAGAGGACTCCAGACCTGGAAATTCACGGTGATTGAAAGCCGGGAAAAGATCCAGGAGCTGGCAAAGGCCATGGGCGAAGCTCTGGGCCGCGCCGGATACGATATGTATCAGCCGCAGGTAATCATCATTCCTTCCAATGAGCGGACCAGCCCTTACGGTATGGAGGATAATGCCTGCGCACTGGAAAATATTTTCCTGGCCGCCGCTTCCCTGGGCATCGGCTCCGTCTGGATCAATCAGCTGCGGGATGTGTGCGACGAACCGGCCGTCCGAAGCCTTCTTCGGGAATACCATATCCCCGATGAGCATGTGGTTTACGGGCTGGCGGCCTTAGGCTATGGTAATGGCGAGCCAGCGCCGAAGGAGAGAATCGGGAAAGTAGAGTACATCCGGTAAGGTATGGCGCAGGGCTTAAGAATCGCGGCTAAATTGCTGATTTTCAAATAACATGCACAGAAAAGAACCGCTCCAGTGCCAAACGCACAGTCATGTCCGTTTCACACTGAGGCGGTCCTTTCTTTACCCTGAAAATCCTGCTGCCGAATAGGCGGCATGTATTCAGGGATGCCTCATGCGCCCGCCATACTTTCATGACTTGGCGGTACACCCGCCTGCCGGGCGCATGTAGGTTTATTACTCCCTCTGTGCTGTTAAAAAGAGGATTTTTTCAGGCCTTTACTTGCCGGCCATCTGGCGCTCCTGGGCCTCGATCATCTTCTTAACCATATATCCGCCTACAGAGCCGTTCTGGGCAGAGGTTAAGTTGCCGTTATAGCCGTTGCTTAAGGGCACGCCGATCTCGCTTGCAACTTCCATCTTCAGACGGTCCATTGCTTCCTTTGCTTCCGGTACGTTTGTAGAGTTAGAAGAATTGCTTGCCATAGTGTTTCCTCCTTTTCTTCGCTGCCGCAGCGCTGCTGGTTTTTGTTTTCCGGCGGCTTTACCTGCGGCTTGTTTCGTGCTACAATCCTATTATGTGCCTCAATCCGCAGAATACACTAGAAGGTTTTTCGTAAATTGTTAGAATTATACAGTCGGACGAACCGGGGAGAAAATTCGCTTCCACGGCGAAAAAATACGGAAAACGAAAAAAATCCCTTGTACATCCGGGATATTCATATTATACTAGATGCGATAAAGTGAGGAGATTTTATGAGAGTAATAGCAGGAAGCGCAAGGCGGCTGCAGCTAAAGACCATCGAAGGCTTAGACACAAGACCCACCACCGACCGCATCAAGGAGACCCTCTTTAACATGCTCCAGAACCAGCTTTACGGCTGCCGGTTTCTGGATTTGTTTGCGGGAAGCGGAGGCATCGGCATCGAGGCATTGAGCCGTGGCGCCGGGGAAGCCGTATTTGTGGAAAAGAACCCGAAGGCGGCAGCCTGTATCCGGGAGAATCTGGCTTTTACCAGGCTGGCAGACCGGGCGCAGGTGCTGGAGATGGATGTGCTGGATGCCTTAAACCGGCTGGAAGGCCGGGGCGTTTTTGATTATATCTTTATGGATCCGCCTTATAACCATGACTTAGAGCAGCAGGTAATCCGCTGGCTGGATCATTCCGGTCTGGCTGATGCCCGCACTACGGTAATTTTCGAGGCGTCCATGGCCACGGACATCAGCTGGCTGGAGCCCATGGGATGGCGTATCCTGAAAATCAAGGAATACAAGACGAACAAACATATTTTTACAGCTAAAGGAGAAGCGTGAATGTCAATCGCCATTTATCCGGGCAGCTTCGATCCGGTAACGTTAGGACATTTTGATATCATAGAGAGAACATCCAAGGTGATGGACAAGGTCATCATCGGTGTGCTGAACAATCAGGCCAAGAAGCCCTTATTTTCTGTGGAGGAGCGGGTGGACATGCTTCGGAATGTGACCGCCGGCATCCCTAATGTGGAGATTCAGTGCTTCGACGGCCTTACCATAGAATTTGCCAGAAGAAACAACGCTAAGGTGGTCATCAGAGGCCTGCGGGCCGTGACGGATTTTGAGTACGAGCTGCAGCTGGCCCAGACGAACCGGGTGATTGCCCCGGAGATCGACACCATGTTTTTGACAACCAGCCTGAAATATTCCTATTTAAGCTCCAGCATTGTCAAGGAGATTGCCTCCTGGGGCGGAAATATCAGCGAATTCCTCCACCCCTATGTGGAAGAACGGGTTTTGAAAAAATACGATGAGATAAGAAAAAAGTGAGGAGATAAGCAATGAGCAGAATTGAGCAGTTAATTGATGAAATCGAAGAGTATATTGACAGCTGCAAATATCAGCCGCTGTCCACCACGAAGATCCTTGTGAATAAGGAAGAGTTAGAGGAGCTTTTGGTGGAGCTTCGCCTTCGTGTGCCCGATGAGATCAAGCAGTATCAGAAGATCATCAGCAACCAGGAGGCTATCTTAAACGAGGCCAGAACCCAGGCGGATACCATGGTTGCCGAGGCTACCGCTCAGACCAATGAGCTGGTAAACGAGCATGAGATCATGCAGAAGGCTTACGCCCAGGCAAATGCCGTTGTGGAGGACGCCACTGCCCAGGCCCAGGCCATCGTGGACAAGGCTGTTGATGATGCCAACAACATCCGCCAGGGCTCTATCCAGTACACCGACGATATGCTTCGCAGCCTTCAGGCCATTATCAATCACACCATGGAGGAATCCAGAGGACGGATGGACGCCTTCATCTCTTCCCTGCAGTCCAGCTATGATATCGTATCCTCCAACCGTCAGGAACTGGCCGGCGGCATTGTGAAGGAAGAGCCGGTTAATGAAGCCCCCACAGGAGAGCAAAAATAAGACAGGCCCCCAGCATATGGACGGTCTTCCAGAGTAGATAATGCCGGATGGACAGTCCGGCATTTTTTCGTACGCTGTTTACCTGAAACATCCCGGAAAATCCGCCGAAGGCCCCGGCGCCTACGATGATGAACAGGGCGGGAAGGCCCTGCAGCGTGCGGGCAGCCAGATCCATGCCGGTGGTCATCTCCGCCGCGGCCACCAGGATCACAGGCAGAAGCCTTCCCGGGATGGGGAGGGCGGTGAGAAACTCGGCCAGGATGGAAAAGAGCATCAGGTACATGCCGATCTTTACCATGGTTTCGGCGGAGGAAGAGAGGATTTCATCGATGGTGGGAGCGGGGCTTTCTTCCGGTATAGGTGAGCCGGTCGGTGAAGAGGAGCTGGGCGATGCCGATGAGTTGACCGATGCCGGTGAGCTCACCAGCACAGGGCGATGGATTGGTTCAGGGCTGCGGTTTGTGTTGAAGCCGCAGGCTGGCTGAGATGCGCTAAAATGATACACCTTGGCGGCCAGAAAAAAGATTGGCACCGCCGGAAGATATACTGCGGCGGCAAGCTTCCATAAGGGAACCGAAAAAAATCCCGGCCCGGCAGCTTCAGCAGCCTTTGCCATCATATACCCGGCCAGAAACATGGGGCTGGGGAAATTAGCGGCGGCAAAAAGGGTCCTCCCTTCCGCCAGGGAAAAGGCCTTCCTGTCCAGAAAATCACTGCAGGTTTT
>JAGHER010000020.1 GCA_017889125.1 Lachnospiraceae bacterium | reverse complement strand
GGAAGAAGGGGTAATCGGGTAGATGGCAGCTACATCGGTATAAGCATAGGATGCATGAGATGCAGCCTGATTGCCATCCATGGTTTTCATTTTTCTTGCCATTTTACTTTCCTCCTGCATAAAATGTGTAGATAGCGGGCTCCTGCCAGGCAGGACCCCCTGACCTGTATATATTATATCAATAAATCTATAAAATGCAAATAATTACGTCAAAAAATACAATGTTTTTAAGGCCACATCTTCCATATAAAGGATGGAAAACATGGCCTCTGCATGCTGTATGTATTCGGTTTACTAATTGCCCAGGGGATTTGGCGCCACAACACTGCCTCCGGCAGAGCCGCCAGGCGCCGGTCCGCTGCTTCCGGGAGCCTGGCCGGAAATCGTTTCCGCCTCTCCCGGGCCGGCAAAGCCGGGGCCGTACTCCACAGGAGCCGAAGCGCTAGGCTGCGGTACTGCTCCCTCCCCGCCGGAAGGCGTCTGGACTGCCGCCTCAGAGCTTTCGATGGTTTCCGAAGGCGTGATGCCGTCTGCCGCACCCTCAGATGCCGGCGTCTCCTCTGCCGTGGTGGTCTCCTCCGGCGTAATCACCACACCGGAGGTATTGCGCAGGATTACCGGAGCATGGCCCTTGTAGGTAGTATTGTGATCTACCTCCTGGCTGACAACCTCGCCATTCTTGGTTACAATCAGCCGGGTCTCCCAGTAGCTTCCCATGCTGCCCTGACTCTTTACCTTTTCCTCGCCCAGCTGAAGGGTCTGATCCTCCTCATAGGTAGGTGCCGGCGGATCCATATCCTTAAGCTTTGTGGACTTTAAATCATACTTTACGCCCTCTTCCAGGATGGGAATCGCGTACACGGAAACAGTCACTACCTGATTGGAATAGCTTGCCTTAATCCCAATGGCTGCACTGGAATTGTTCACAAACTTGAAATCCGGTCCGCCGTAGCTTACCGTGGCATCCTGTCCAGGCGTCACGTAAGAGGGCTCAAAGGTATGGGATCGTCTGGTGGTGATCTTAAATCCAGCCCGGACCACTGCATTGTAAAGGGTAGTGGAAACCTGGCAGACTCCGCCGCCAATCTCCTGCACCACCTCGCCGTTATTGTAAGCTGCGGCGGCCTGGTAGCCCTTTGCCTCGGTGCGCTCGCCTACCACGTCATTAAAGGAGAACTCCTCTCCCACCTGAAGAATAGTGCCGTTCATGGCCTCGCAGGCTAAGCGGATGTTGGTGTTGCGCTTGCTGTTTGCCGTGGTGTTAGTGGTGAAGGTGCTTACGGTCTTGTACTGCTCCTTTGCCGCTGCCTGGTCAAACTCCGGCGCTACCTGTGCCACAGAGACCTCCAGGGCCGCATCAAACTGCTTCCCTGCGATGGCTGCATTCATATCGGCAATCAGCTTTTCCTGATCCACAGCTATACCGTTCTCTCCGTCCTTAAAGGTGAACTTTCCGGCAGACGCATCGTAGGAATCAATGGAGCCGTTCTTTGCTGCCTTATCCCATTTTTCTGCAACGGCGGCCGCCTGGGCCGTCACCGCCTCCGCAAGTCCGGCCGTATCCAGAGAGTAAACCTCCTTAGGCTCTCCGGCGTAAATCTCATCTAAAAGGCTGTTGATTTTCTCCTCCATCAGATTGGGAACCTGATAGATTTCCTCACCGTAGGTTATCGTCATGGACCAGGGGTAGGCCGCCTCAATAGTCTGCTTTGCCCGCTCCCGGTTCATGCCGGTGATATCCACATCATCAACCTTTACCTCCCGCACCAGCTCTGTCTCCTGCGGCTGGGTTGTTTCCGCCTCGGTGCTGCCGGTAAATGTATTCTTTCCCTTTACGGCAAAAACAATGGAAACCACCGCTACTGCCAGGACCAGAATCACTATAGCCATCCACCAGCCGCCTCCGCCCCGCCTGGTGGTGTAGGCGCTGCGCCCGTAGCTGGTCTTTCCTCTGGAACTGCTCCTTGTTGAGCGGGATGTGCTCCCGCCTCCCTGGCTTCCGCTCCTCGTACTCCGGCTCTGGGTGCTTTTCGTTCCCCGGCTTTGGGTATTTTTAGAAGAAGAACTGCTCTTCTTCCTGCCGGATGCACTTCCCTTGGCTCTGCTCTGTCCCGCAGTCCGGCGGTTTTTTTCTAATTCGCTCATAATTTTGTTCACCCGTTTATTTCTTATTTATTGTTTCTTCATTAACGGAGTCTAGTATAGCATACTTTCCATAAAATAGAATTACTAAATTATTAAATTTTACAGCCAGTTTCTGGGCAAAATTTGTAATTCTGTTACGTTTTTCTGGAATGTTAATATTTCCTTAAAATTTAACTTCCCCCATCCCCCTTCCCACAAATCCCCAAAACGTGCTATGATATAGGGAAATGTAAGGAGGATTTTCTATGGGATATATTGATCTGCATGTACATTCAACAGCTTCTGACGGTACCTTAAGTCCAGCCCAGGTTGTGGAACTGGCTGCCAGCCAGAAGCTGGAAGCCATCGCCCTGACTGACCATGACACAGTTTCCGGCATTCCCGAAGCAGCCGAAGCGGCCCGCAGGGCAGGCATTGAGCTGGTGCCGGGAATAGAACTTTCCTGTGAATATCAGGGAAAAGAGATTCACATTCTGGGCCTGTTCATCCATCCGGAGGAGAAGGCCTTTGCGGCGGAAATCGGCGCTCTTCTGGAAATCCGCAACCGAAGGAATCAGGAAATGCTTGCACGTTTTCAGAAGGCCGGCTTCTCCATCACCCTGGAGGATCTGACTGCGGGAAATCCGGATACGGTGATCACCCGCGCCCATTTTGCCAGGGTGCTTACGGAAAAGGGCTACGCCTCCTCTCTGGATCAGGCCTTCCGGAAATATCTCCAGTATGGCGGCCCCTACTGCATGCGAAAGGAACGGATCACGCCAGAGCATGCGCTGCGGATCCTGCGTGCCAATGGGGCCTTCCCCTCCCTGGCGCACATTATGCAGTACAAGCTTGGGTGGGAGGAAAACCGGCGGCTGGTTGCCGCACTAAAGGAGATGGGCCTTATGGGCTTGGAGGTATATCACTCCTCCCATAACCGCGGACAGATTCCCCAGCTTCAGGAGCTGGCCGCTTCCTACAGCCTTCTTCCCACCGGCGGCTCTGATTTCCATGGAGCGAACAAGCCGGACATCCAGATCGGCGTGGGCCGTGGAAATCTCCGCCTTTCCGCCAGTCTTCTTTCCGATATTAAAAGCCTGGGCTTCCCTTCTTAAGGGGCCCAGGCTTTCTTTTACCGCTGCGGCTTTCCTTTTTCATTCCGTCTGGCCTTTTGCGCCTGCCCTGCCGCTGGTCCGGCGGAGGGAGGATTTTTCTTCTTTGGTGCAGCCGGTGCCTTCATGGCCAGCCGGCGGTTTACCTCCTCCCGAAGCAGGGTATAAAGCACCGAACAGAGAGGAATAAATACCAGCATGCCCACGATTCCGAAGGCGCTGCCGCCTATGGTCACCGCCGCCAGCACCCAGATGGAAGGAAGCCCTACGGAACCGCCCACCACATGGGGATAAATCAGATTTCCCTCCACCTGCTGAAGGATCAGGAAGGTGATGGTAAAAATCAGCGCTTCCATGGGATTATTCATTAACATCAGGAAGGCGCCCACGCCCCAGCCGATAAAGGCGCCAAATATGGGGATCAGCGCAGTAAAGGCGATGAGCACACCGATCAGCAGGGCATAGGGCAGCCGCAGCAGGAGGAGAACCACATAAAACATGACGCCCAGAATCACCGCCTCCAGACACTGGCCGGCAAGAAAACTGGAAAAGGTCTGGCCCGTGAGCGAGGCTATCCGAAGGATGCCCGAGGCAGTCCTCTCTGTGCAGAATGCCCGGATCAGCCGCGCCGCCTGACGGGACAAATCCTCCTTCTGCGCCAGAATATATAAGGAAAAGATAAAGGCAATCACAAAGGTGGTAACGCCATTTACGATGGACAGCGCCGCTGAAATGGTGCCGGAAAGCACGGTCCCTGCGCCAGTCTGCAGGAAACTCACCATGTCCTTCACCATTTGAGGCCAGTCAATCTGGATGCTGTTAATCAGATCTACCATGGCCGGCTCGCTGGCAAACAGCTCCTCCAGGGCTGTCTGCATATGCATAAAAAAGCTGGGGACGCTGTTCTGCAGCGACCGCAGGGTTAGAATAAGCTGAGGCATTACCACAAAGCATACCAGCACCAGAATGCCGCCCACCAGGATCAGGGTAAGCATAATGCTAACTCCTCTGCGCGCTCCCTTTTTCCGAATGGGCACGCACCGCTCCAGAAAGCGCATGGGAACATTCAGCACAAAGGCAATGGCCCCGCCCAGGATAAAAGGAAAGATCATATTAAATAAAAGTCCCAGAATCCGGATAACTCCCCGGTAATTCACGCCGATGACCACCACAATCACCGTAAACAGGATCAGGCCCCGCAGTTTTTTCATATTCTCTGCATTTAATTCCATAACCGCATCTTAGCTCCTTTTTCTTTTTCAGAAGGCCTGGCTGCAGACCTCCCGACAAGCTACATTATAACCGCATCCCCGTGTTTCCTCAACGAAAACTTTTGTTAAACGGAAGAATTAAACAGAAGAATCCATTCTTTTTTAAAATTCAGGAAACTATGGCAAGCCGCCCCTCATATGATGGAGTGTAAAGAAAATCTTGGAGGAATTCATATGAGTGATGTTGCGGCAACAAACTGCGGTTGCGGATGCGAGTGCCAGTCGGGAGGAAACAGCTGCTGTAATCTGATTTTCCTGATCCTGATCCTGTGCTGCTGCTGCGGAGGAGGCAATAACAACGGCTGTTTCGAACATAACTGCGGCTGCGGTTGCGGCGGATTCGGAGGAGATTTCTGCTGGATTATCATCCTCCTGCTCTTCTGCGGCGGCGGAAATGGCGGCTTCTGCTGCTGCTGATTTCCATGTTAGCCGGCCTCCGGCTCCAAAAGCGGCATCCTCTTTCGGGGATGCCGTTTTTGTGTGTTGGCAGAGTTATCTTTCTTCTAGTTTCTTCTCTCCCGCTGTCCCTTTCTCTCCCTTTCCTTCCTCTCCTGCTCGCGGAGGGCCTGGCTGCGGCAGAGCTTTTCCATACATTCTTCATCTATTTCATAGACGGCATTGCCGTCAATAATCAGTCTGGGGCAAATCATTGTGCAAAACCTCCTTTACTTTGATACCATTTCCCCCCTGGTATCATCATATGCATTGAGAATAAATCCTGTACATCATCCATATACATACATCAAAGAACAAACAGGCGGTAATTATGGAAAAACAGGATCTGAAATTTACGGATCTGGATTATCTCATTGCCGATCATCATCTGCAGATGATTAAGGCAGCTCTTCCCTATGTGACAGTCTCCCAGCAGAAATTCTTTTCCCTGCTGGTAAAAAGCAGCGAGTTAGTGCGGACGGTACAGCTATTCCAGGATGAGGAGCTGGGGGAAATGGGCATCTGCTCCATTGAGCAGGAGCACCAGTCGCCCATCGAAATGATGAATGCCATGAAGCCCTACGGCACACCCCAGGAGCAGGATATGATGGATGTGATCATCAACATCATGCAGGGCTTCCAGATCCGCAGGAATTATCAGGAGACAGCGCCTCCCCAGGAGGGACCGTCGCCCGCCATGATGATGGAAAAGCTTAAATCCATCCTCTCACCGGAGCAGCAGTCCCGGATGGAAAATATCCAGCTGATGCTGCAGGCTATGCAGGCCTTTGCTTAAAGGCTCTTCCCACCGCCCCCAACACATTCCCATGAAAGGCAGGTTCGCCATATGAATCAATCCTGGAAAAATGATCCCCGTTTAAAAGATATGGATCCGCGAAAGCTGGATCTTCTCTCCTCCTTTGCCACCCGCATCGCCCAGATGCCGAAAAACCAGCTTCTCTCGGCCTTCGCCGACCTGAACTTAGAGGCTCAGAAGGCCGGGCTCACCTTCACCGACCAGGAAACCCAGCTGATTGCCTCCATTCTCACCGGCCGCCTCTCCCCTGGAGAAAAGCGGCGGCTGGACACTCTCCGCCTTCTCTCCAAAAAGCTATCCCGGCAGAAGGGAGGAGCCGGGCCAGTGGTGTGAAACTTTGTCTGCCGAGAATGTTCAAAAAAACCGTCCGAAGCTGCCAGCAATACAGGCTTCGGACGGTTTTGTTCGTTTATTATAATAATTTTCCTGACCGCTTATTTCCCCTTGCAAACCAGGTTAATGATCCGCCCAGGCACATAAATCTCCTTCACAATCTGGCCGGTAATCTTATCTGCCGCCGCTTCCTTTCCGGCTGCCAGCGCATCCTCACGGGATACGTCTGCAGGCAGGCTGATAACGGCCCTGGTCTTTCCGTTTACCTGAACGGCGATCTCTACTTCATCGTCCTTCATGGCCTCCTCGTCGCACTCCGGCCAGGTGGCGTGGAAGACGCTGTCGGTTCCGCCTAACTGCTGCCACAGCTCCTCGCCGATATGGGGAGCAAAGGGTGCCAGGAGGATCACAAAGGTCTTTAAGGTCTCCTTATCGATGCCGCCTTCCTTCTTGGCCAGCTCGATCAGCTTGTTGTTGTACTCCATGAAGCCGGAAATGACGGTGTTCAGGCTGAACTGGTTAAAGCGCTGCTCGATATCGAATACCAGCTTATGGCGCAGGCGCAGCATGTCTCTGGTAGCCTTAACGTCCTTATCCTTATTCTCCGTAACCAGATTCCAGAAACGGTTCAGGAAGCGGGAGACACCCTCGATTCCCCGGTCATCCCACTCGGCATCCAGCTCCGGCGGACCCACAAACAGCTCATAAAGCCGCAGAGAGTCACAGCCGTAATCCCGCACCAGATCATCGGGAGATACCACATTTCCCTTGGACTTGCTCATCTTGATGCCGTTCTTTCCGGTAATCATACCCTGGTTGAACAGCTTCTTGAAGGGCTCGTCAAAGTCGATGGCGCCGATATCGCACAGGAACTTGGTGTAGAAGCGGGAGTACAGAAGATGAAGCACAGCATGCTCCACGCCGCCGATATACATATCAACAGGCAGGTACTTGTCCGCCTTCTCCCGGGATACTAACTCCTTGTCATTTTTATTGTCCACGTAGCGCAGGAAGTACCAGGAGGAACCGGCCCACTGAGGCATGGTGTTGGTCTCTCTCTTGGAGGGAGCGCCGCAGACCGGGCAGGTGCAGTTCACCCACTCGTCAATGGCCGCCAGGGGAGATTCGCCGGTGCCGGTAGGCTGGTAGCTTTCCACATCGGGAAGCCGTAAGGGCAGCTCCTCCTCAGGAACCGGTACGCAGCCGCAGTTGGGACAATGAATGATCGGGATGGGCTCGCCCCAATATCTCTGGCGGGAGAATACCCAGTCACGGAGCTTGTAATTGACGGTCTTGCGGCCGATTCCCATCTTCTCGATCATATGGGGAGCTTCCTTCTTCAGCACAGCAGACTCCATGCCATTCCACTCGCCGGAATTAATCATGGTGCCGCTTGCCTCGGTGTAGGCCTCGGTCATGTCTTCAATCTCCACACCATCCTTGGCAATAACCTGGATGATGGGAATGTTAAACTTCTTCGCAAAGGCAAAGTCACGGTCATCGTGGGCCGGTACGCACATGATGGCGCCGGTACCGTAATCCGCAAGTACGTAATCGGACAGCCAGATGGGCACCTTAGCGCCGTTTAAGGGGTTCACCGCATAGGAACCGGTGAATACGCCGGTCTTTTCCTTGGCCTGCATACGGTCTACGTTGGAGCGCATGGAGGAATCAAAGATGTACTGCTCCACTGCCTCTCTGGTCTCATCGGTAGCCAGGCTCTTTGCCAGGGCGTGCTCCGGAGCCAGCACCATGAAGGTAGCGCCGTGAAGGGTATCCGGTCTGGTGGTGTAGACGGTAATCTTCTCATCTCTGCCTTCTACCGGGAAATCCACCTCTGCGCCGTAGGACTTGCCGATCCAGTCGGTCTGCATCTTCTTTACCTTCTCCGGCCAGTCCAGCTTATCTAAGTCATTTAACAGACGCTCTGCATAGGCGGTGATCTTTAACATCCACTGACGAAGGTTCTTCTTGGTCACCGGGGTGCCGCAGCGCTCGCAGCATCCGTCCACCACTTCCTCATTGGCCAGACCGGTCTTGCAGGAAGGACACCAGTTGATGGGGAATTCCTTCTCATAAGCCAGGCCCTTCTTGAACATCTGCACGAAGATCCACTGGGTCCACTTGTAGAATTCGGGATCGGTGGTATTGACCTCCATATCCCAGTCATAGATGGCCGCGATCTGGTTGATCTGCTTCTTGATATTCGCCACATTCTGTGCCGTAGAAATAGCCGGATGGATGCCCATCTTAATGGCATAATTCTCAGCCGGAAGGCCGAAAGCATCCCATCCCATGGGATGGATCACGTATTTACCCCTTAACAGCTGATAACGGCTCCATACATCCGAAATAACATAGCCTCTCCAGTGGCCTACGTGAAGGCCGCTTCCCGACGGATAGGGGAACATATCCAGACAGTAGTATTTCTCCTTCTTTCCGTCATTAACATTGATGGGATTCTTTTCCCAGTTTTCCCGCCACTTCTTTTCGATGGCAGCGTGATTGTAATGTGACGCCATTTTCTTTCCTCCTAAATCTGTATGCATAAAAGAGTGTGCGCTAGGCGCACACTCGCGCCGGAGCGCGGCTGCGTCAGCAGCCATCTTCCTTTGCGCGGAGTGCGCCTCCTTGCGGAGCATTTTTTGTTTAATAGGAAACACAGTTTTCTATTAAACAAAAAACCCTGCATCCCCGGCTCCTCAGCCAGAGACGCAGGGCATAAGCCTTCTGCGCGGTACCACTCTGTTTCACACAGCAATAGCTGCATGCACTCATCTCCCGGTAACGGCGGGCAAGACCGTCTGTGCCTACTCCGGGCGCCTTTCGGCAGACCCCTTTGGGACAGCTGCTCAGGGGCCAGTTCACCCGCCTTTGATGCTGCCTCTCACCAGCCGGCAGCTCTCTGGATTCTCCGGACGCGCTACTCTTCCCCGTCACTGCATTTAAGCTAACAGTAAATTTAACATAAGAAGTGGAGGCTGTCAAGCATATTCTTCCAGAGCCGGTGCCAAAGAATCCAGCCCCGCAGCATACAGCGCTTTATACCTTCATCAACGGATCTCCGTGTTGGATTTGTCCTCTTGACAATATCTTCACAGCATCCGCACTCTCCACGCCATTTACAAGCACTGCGGTTACTGCAGGATATCCGGCTTCCCGAATCTTCTCCCTGTGAAATTGGAGGAGACGCTCCCCCTTTTTAACTGTCTGTCCCGCACTGACAAAGGTGCGGAATCCGTTTCCGTTCATTTTCACTGTATCTATACCTACATGAATCAGCACTTCTGTGCCTTCTTTTCCAGTTATCCCGACCGCATGCTTCGATTCCGCAACCATAACGACTTTTCCATCAAACGGTGCATATACTGTGTCATCTTCCGGCTCTACACCGCATCCCCAACCGACTATTCCTGAAGCAAAGACGGGATCCGGAATATCCTCCAATGGAATAATTTTCCCCGTAAGCGGCGCATACACAACACCAGATTCTGCAGCCGGATTATTCGTTTCTTCTGGCTTGCCTTGAATCTCTGTATCCTGGATATTATTGGTTTTATAAAGGATAAGTGTCAATACAAATGTAATCACAGCTCCAATTGCAATAGCAGCTGCCATCCAAATTATATTGGAAAGGTCATTTGAAAGAAATGCAGGCAGCGCAAACAATGCGTTGCTTGTGGTCATCGCATAAGCCGTTGCTTTCCCCAACCCGGCAATAAGTCCTCCTGCAAAGCTTCCGATCATCGCCGCATACATAGGGGTCCTATATTTGATCGTAACACCAAACATTGCCGGTTCTGTAACCCCAGCTACAACAGCAGACACTCCGCAGGAAAGTGCTTCGGCCCGCAGATCACTGTCTTTTGTTTTTATTCCAACTGCAATGGAAGCAATTCCCTGATTGATATTAGAAATCACATTTGACGGGAGCATAAATCCCTCGCATCCTAAACTCGCAAAGGACTGAACCATGATCGGAAGCAGGCCCGTATGCATTCCCGTCATGACGATAAACGGGCAAAATGCTGCCATTAGCCCCACCGCCAGAAAACCTGCTGTATTATATAGCCAGTTCAAAACCGCAGATACATAGATACCGATCATATTTCCAAGAGGTGCAAGCAGGCACAATGTCAACGGCGTCATAATCAATGCAGTTAAGAGCGGCCCGGTAATATTTCGGATTACCTTTGGTGAATGTTCGGTGATAAACCGCTCCACATATGACATTACCCATACAACAAGAATAGACGGTACAAGTGTATATGTATATCCAGCCTGGTAAATCGGAATCCCGAAGATATGAAGTGCGGTTTCCGCAGTAGAAGCAGCAAGAATTGCCGGATGGATCATCAATGCGCAAATCCACATGCTCAAAGCAATATTCGTTTCAAATTTTCTGGCAGCAGTAGCTCCAACAAAAATTGGGAGAAAATACAGACCTGCATCACCCAGTGCAGTCAGTACGGCATATGTGGAACTTCCTGTACTCAATAAATGGGTCATCTCCAGGAACATTACCAAGACCTTTACAAGGCCCAAGCCCAACAGCAGTGGGATCAGCGGTGTCATACATCCGGCCAGCATATCCAGAATATCTGATAGTTTGAATTTTTTCTTTTTCTTTTCGCCCGGAGATGCCGCCTGGCCGGAGATGCCTGCCGCTCGGCACATTGCCTGATAGGCGTCTGCAACATCTTGACCAATGATGATCTGGAGCTGATCACCTGACCACTGCGCGCCTAATACTCCATTGACTTTTTTGAATGTATCCAACTGAATTGCTTCCCTGTCTGCCAGGTTAAATCTTAATCGTGTTACACAATGCGTTAAAAATACAATATTCTCCTTACCGCCGAGTAAAGGCAGCATCTGTTCTGCAATTTTTTGAAAATCTTTTGCCATGACGGCTTCCCCCTATAAAATCTCCCCGTTTGTCTCAATCACTTTTTTATACCAATAAAACGAATCCTTCGGACGGCGTGCAAATGTACCGGTTCCGTCATCGTGTCTGTCTACATAAATATAGCCGTAGCGTTTGTACATTTCACCGGTCCCCGCACTTACAATGTCGATCGGCCCCCACGAAGTATAGCCTATCAGCGGCACTCCTTCTTCCACAGCCTCTTTCATCGCGCTGATATGTTTCTTCAGATAATCAATACGGTATGGATCATGGATTGCTCCATCCTTTTCAACCTTGTCAACGCCGCCAAATCCGTTTTCGACGACCATCAGAGGTATATTCGGGTAGCGGTCATGGAGAAGATTAAGCGTATAGCGCAGTCCATCTGGATCGACCTGCCATCCCCAGTCTGACAATTTCAGATAAGGATTTCGTGCCCCTCCAATGAGATTTCCTCCCACCTGTTCCACCCGTGGATCCACAGTCACACAGTTCGTCATATAGTATGAAAAAGTATACATATCAACTGTGCCCTTTTTTAAAATTTCTTTGTCCCCTTCTGTAATAAATGATGTATCGATATTGTTCTTCTTGAAGTATGGCATCATATAATCCGGGTAAGCTCCCCGAACCATTACATCTCCGCAAAAATCATTAAACAGGTGATCTTTTTGCTGGCATGCCAGTATATCCTTTGGGTTGCAGGTATGCGGATACCAGGTAATATGGCAAAGCATACATCCAATCATAAAATCCGGATTAATCCGGTGTCCTTCCTGCACTGCAAGTGCAGATGCAACAAACTGATTGTGAAGCGCTTCGTATCTCTCCTGCGGTACATCTTTTAATCCATCCAGGCAAAAAGGCTCTGTCCTTTTCAGGTCTTCCTCCTGTACAAGCGCCAACCCGCTCAAGGCGCCTGCTGGCATGGCGGAACAGTTGATTTCATTAAAGGTAAGCCAATATTTTACTTTATCTTTATATCGTTCAAAGCATGTTACTGCATAATTCAAAAAGAATTTGATCACTTTTCTATTATGAAAGCCGTGGTACTTTACTGCCAGATTCCACGGAATCTCATAATGGCAAAGTGTAACCAAAGGTTCTATTCCATATTTATGGCACTCATCAAATACATTGTCATAAAACTTCAATCCGGCCTCGTTAGGTGTCTTGTCATCTCCGTTTGGAAAAATTCTTGTCCAGTTTATAGAAAGACGCAGTACCTTGAACCCCATCTCCGCAAACAAAGCAATGTCCTCTTTATAATGGTGATAAAAATCGATTGCCTCATGGCTTGGATAATAATATTCTTCTTTGATGTTCGGTGCAAACATTCTCGGATGATTCACGCTTCCGCCAGTGATCACATCTGCTGTAGAAAGCCCCTTTCCATCTTCAAGATACGCTCCTTCACACTGGTTTGCAGCCAAAGCGCCACCCCATAAAAAATTTTTTGGGAAACTCATATTCCTTCCTCCTGTAAACATTTCTGAACAAACTCATCATATAAATCAAAAGCCGCATCGCTCCAAAATGCCGGACCGCCGTGATCTGCCTTTTTAACAAGGACAAGCATTACCTGATGACCAGCTTCTTTGACGGCTCTATACAAGTTCACGCTTTCCTGACAAAATACCGTTCTGTCCTTGGTCCCATGCAAAATCAGCATGGGCGGATACGCAAATTCTGCATAAGTTTTCGCATTGGCACAGGCCGCTTTTTCCATATTTTCACGAATATTGTAGCCCATGAGCATACCTTCTGGACTATCCGGCAGCTGGTGATTTAACGTGGAAGGAAATCCGTCTGGCAATGTAACTTCCACTGCTCCGTACAAATCAATGATTCCTCTTACCTGGCAGTTCTCACTATTAATCGGCTCATCATACAGATTCGTCTTTGCCGTCATTCCTACTAAAGCACTGGTGTGTCCGCCAGAGGAATCTCCCATAATAATTACTCTGCCCGGATCTACATTGTAGTCCTTCCAATATTTTTTCATAAACCGGATTGCATTTTTTCCATCTATGACCTGTGCAGGGAAATGTGCAATTTCACTATGTCTGTATTCTGCTATGGCAATCGTATATCCCCTTTTTGCCAGTCGGGAAAGATTAGCTACATTTTGATATATATTTTGCTTTTTCCAGGCTGAACCCTGTATAAAAACAATGCAGGGGAATAGGCACTCCCTATCCGCTTTTCCAGCTTTAATAATCTGAAGATGCAGCTGCTTTTTTTCATCATATACAACATCTGGTATATAAGAGAGCGAAATTTCTTCCGGATCTGCCAGCAATTCACCTGCTCCTTCCACAATATCACTGTACTCGGGCATTGTATCGTAAGTATATTCCCTTACTTCTATATTCATTTTCATTTACTCCTTTTCCTATTGTGCCGGATAAAACCTTATCATTTCGTTTTGTTGATGGCCATTTCAACAAATCCATGGACTTTTTTCTTGCTTTTATGTATATTATAGTTATAAAAATCCGTGGAGTCATTAAGGATTATTGACAGAAAGTTTCAATATATTGACCCGGAGCAGCTTGTTTTTTGCTTATATGCCCGGATAACGGCAGAATCAGGAGGGAAGGATGAAGAATAATGATATTAAATTTCCGAACAGAAAAGGATATGACTATTATGAATATCATGCCATGGATACCGTAATCCAACACAAATTTCTCCAGCCGATGATCTCAGAAGACGTGCGTAAAAATTTTCCATATAGCATGGAGCTCGGCGAATTTGAAGCCGGAGCGGGCTTTGAAACAAAAAGGGATGGGCTTCCCTCTTATCATATGAATTATACTTTATCGGGGAAAGGCATACTCACCTATAAAGAAATGACCTGTGACCTTATGCCGGGACAACTCTTCTGGATTGACTGTTCACTGCCTCAGCACTACCGTACAGATTCAGACACTGGAGCCTGGCACCATCTGTGGATCCACATAAATGGTGAACAGGTTAAACGATATTTTGAACTGTTTCTAAAATATAATAAAGGAAATGTTGTTGTCAGCCTGCCCAGTTCTTCGATCTGTGAACAGAATATGAGACAGCTTTTACATGTATATAGCGATACCAATGATGTGCTCTCAGACATTACTGCAGCTAATCTGATTAATGGGATGATGACTGAAGCGATCACCTGCAGCCGTAAGAGGCAAGAGCTTTCTTCAATTCCTGCTGTAATTTATCAAGCCAGAAGCTATCTGGACAGTCATTACATGGAAGATTTGTCTTTAGATACAATAGCAGACTGCTTCCATATAAACAAATATTACTTCATCCGTCGCTTCCATTCCGGTTTTGGTCAAACTCCAGGCGACTATCTGACCTCCATAAGACTGCACCACGCAAAAGAGCTATTAAAGACAACCCATATCCCGGTCTATGAAATTGGCGAATTGGTGGGATTTTTCAATACCAGCCATTTTGTGACCGTATTTAAAAAGCATGAAAATATGACTCCAAAAACTTATCGTAACCTTTGGTTAGGATGGAAAAGCGAATAGATTCTTCGCCTTTCCATCTCTTTTGAGGCAAAATATCCAGTCACCAGCCCTGCAAAGGTATCACCCAAAAAAGGTCAGCAGGCACAAAACAATAAACACAGCCATCCCCGGATTAGCCACCACAGAGAAAAAGAGCTGCTGTCCGGAAAGCCTGCGGATGCCGGGATAAAAACAGATGTATTTCTTAAACACAAAAAACAGGATAAAGCCAACCAGGGCCGCCAGCATCTGCCCAATGCTGTACCCGCTCAGCAAAATCAGGCACACCATCTGAAGGGGATTTTCCATAATCTCTGCCAGATGGGAAGCCATATCCAGCTGTCCGGCAGCCAGAAGATCACTGATCGGACGCATCAGCAGGGGCACAATCACCCCGCCGCCCAGATTCACCAGCATGTGGAAAATGATGGTGTTGCGGATCTTTCCGGTCTTGCAGTAGATGTAAGCAAAAAGACATCCCAGGGCAAAGGCGTAGAAAAACTGATTCAGGTTCCCGTGCATGAGGCCAAAGAGGATGCCGGAAAGCAGCACCGAAAATTTCTCCCCGTAGCCGATGGTCCGGTCAACAAGAAATTTCCGAAACAGCAGCTCCTCCACCACCGGCGCGCCGATAACCACTGCCAGAAAGGTGAGCACCATATTCCCTTCCTCAATCATCTCCATCAGCCCCTGATAATTGGAGGACTGGGCATCAAAAATCTGTGTAATCACATTTCCCATTAGATTCCCCAGGTACATCATGGCCGTGCCAATGAGAAAGGCCACCACCCAGGCAGAAAATTCCCACTTTTCATTCCGCAGGCTACCAAATTTCGGGATCGTCCGAAAGTAGCAGGCGGTAATCGGAAAAGCCAGAAGATACATACACACAATATTAAGCACCCAGCTGAGATCCCACACCTGGGAAAAATAATACACGCCGGTCAATCGCAGCACCATCAGCACCGCCATCTGAAATCCAATCCCCAGAAGATTATAAATCAGGAACCCGGTTCCAATTCGGGAAAAATGATGCCGGTCCGGGCGAAGCTCCTTCGTCAGCCGGGCATCCTGCTGAAAATCATTCAACAATAAGTCCTCCTTCCGTCTGTCTCGGAAACGCAGCTTAAGCGTCTCCTTCGTTCCAACCAGTCAGAGCTATTGTACACAAAAAGCAGGCTCTTGTAAATATCCGTCATTTACAAAAGCCTGCCTGCTTTTATCACTAAGCCTTATCCTTAGTCTTCATCCTTGGCTGCTCTGGCTTCTACTTCCTTCTTCTGAACGTCGCCGGGAGCCTGCTCATATCTGGCAAATTCGTACTCATAGATACCGATGCCGCCGGTCATGGACCGCAGATCCGTATTGTATCCAAACAGCTCAGACATGGGCACATCGGCCTCGATGATCTGCTTGCCGTGGTGGTCAGAATTCATGCCCAGCACGCGGCCTCTTCTCCGGTTCAGATCACCCATAACATCACCGGTGTACTTATCCGGAACCGTCACCTTCAGGGAAGCGATGGGCTCTAAGAGCACAGGGCCTGCATCCATAAAGCCCTTCTTGAAGGCCAGGTGGGTAGCCATCTTAAAGGCCATCTCGGAGGAATCTACCGGATGGTAGGAGCCGTCTAACAGGGTAGCCTTCACGCCCACTACCGGATATCCGGCTAAGGGGCCCTTCTGAACGGCTTCCTGCAGACCCTTCTCTACTGCCGGGAAGTAGTTCTTGGGAACGGATCCGCCGAATACCTTTTCCTCAAATACGTAGGGCTTCTCCAGATCGCCGGAGGGCTCGAATTCCATAATAACGTCGCCGTACTGGCCGTGTCCGCCGGACTGCTTCTTGTGCTTGCCCTGTACCTTTACTTTCTTCTTGATGGTCTCGCGGAAAGCAAACTTGGGCTTTTCCAGGGTAATCTCAACTTTATAGCGGTTCAGCAGCTTGCTGACTACCACATCCAGCTGCTGATCGCCGATGCCGTAAAGGAGGGACTGGCGGTTCTCCGCGTCATTGACCGTCTTTAAGGTCAGATCCTCTTCCATCAGCTTCGCTAATGCGGAGGATACCTTGTCATCATCACCCTTGTTCACTGCCTTGTAGGCCATGTAGGTGTAAGGCTTGGAGATTACCGGCTTGTGGTAAACGATGGGGGCACTGCGCAGGGCGATGGTGTCGCCGGTCTGGGTCACGGTGAGCTTGGCCACAGCGCCGATATCGCCGGCCTTTAACTCCGGAACCTCGATCTGCTCCTTGCCTCTTAAGAGGTAAACCTTGCCGATCTTCTCTTCTGCTTCTTTATTTACATTATAGATAACCGAATCCGGCTTTAAGGTACCGGTGCAGATCTTCATCAGAGAGTATTTGCCGATGAAGGGATCTACGATGGTCTTAAAGACTCTGGCGGATAAGGATACATCGTCATTGTACTTGGCAGTAAAGCGCTCGCCGGTGGATACGTCCACGCCCACGCACTCGAACTTGTCCGGTGAGGGGAAGTAGCGGTCGATTACCTGCATAAGTACCTTGAAGCCCTGGCAGTTGATGCCGGAACCCATCATTACCGGCACGATGCTGCCGTCGATCACATGGCTGCGCAGTGCCTGCTGGATCTCCTCTACGGTGAACTCGTCTCCGGAGAAGTACCTTTCCATATATTCTTCACTGGTCTCTGCCACAGCCTCCATCAGAGCCTCTCTGGCAATGCCCAGATTCTTCTCTACGTAATCAGGGATGGGGCACTCTTCGTAGTCGCTTAAATTGGTGAAGCGGCGTCCGCCCATCTTTACCACGTTTACAAAACCAACAAACTTTTCATTCTCACGAATGGGCAGCTGGAAGGGAGCAATCTTGCGTCCGAAGCGGGTCTCTAACTTCAGCACCAGCTCACGGTAGCTGGCATGGTCATCGTCCATGTTGGTAACGAAAATCAGACGGGGAAGATTTAACTTTTCGCACATCTCCCAGGCCTTCTCTGTGCCTACCTCGATGCCGGCCTTGCAGTTTACCACGATGATGGCGGCATCTGCGGCGCTGATGGCCTCCTCGGCCTCTCCCACGAAATCAAAGAATCCGGGAGTATCCAGGAGATTGATCTTAATGGGGCCATTGTCGCCCTCATATTCCAGCGGAATCAGGGATGTAGAAATGGAAAACTGTCTCTTGATCTCTTCCTTATCGTAATCGCTGATGGTATTCCCGTCCGTTACCTTTCCCATTCTCTTTGTAACTCCGGCAACTAACGCCATAGCTTCCGCAACAGTGGTCTTGCCTGCGCCGCCATGGCCCAGAAGAACAACGTTGCGGATTTGACTGGTTCCATAAACGTTCATATACATTCCTCCTGTAACATCGTATTTAGTCCATGAGGCTATTGTACTAAAAAAACCGAAATTTTACAAGTAAAATTGCATGAATTTAACAAATTATTTCGAAAGTACCCTTATAGTTTCCAGACACTTCTCCGGCAATATCCGGCTTTTATGAGGAAAAATCAGGCGAAATCACCGTTTTCCGGCCGTTCAGGTGAAATCTGCGCCTTTACGCATATACTTTAAACTGCTGAAATTTAACGCGCAAAAGCATTGACATTCCCCTGCAACTCCTTTAGAATGGGATGCAGATTTATTTGACATTACAGAAAGACGAGGAATATACCATGATTATTATTATGAAACCCAATGCTTCAGACCAGGCCATCCGGCAGGTAACGGATATCGTCCAGTCAAAGGGACTCCAGGTCCACCTTTCTAAGGGCGACGAGGTCACCATCGTGGGCGTAGTCGGCGACAAGAGCAAGCTCAGAGGCATAAACTTAGAAATCTCTGAGGGCGTGGACAAGATCGTCCAGGTCACCGAATCCTACAAGCTGGTGAATAAAAAATTCCATCCGGAAGATTCTGTCATCCCGGTAAAAAATACCTCCATCGGCCCCGGCACCTTCACCGTTATGGCCGGTCCCTGCGCCATCGAAAGCCACGACCAGCTGATGGAATGTGCCGAAGCCGTGAAAAAAGCCGGCGCCACCCTCCTTCGCGGCGGTGCCTTTAAGCCCAGGACCTCCCCTTACTCCTTCCAGGGTCTGGAGGAGGAAGGCCTTAAATATATGGAAGAGGCAGGACGGAATACGGGCCTTGCCACCATCTGCGAGGTAACCAGCCTCCGCGCCCTGTCCATGGCAGCAAAGTACGTGGACATGCTGCAGATCGGCGCAAGAAACATGCAGAATTTCGAGCTGCTTAAGGAAGTGGGACGCTCCGGCCTGCCCGTTATGCTGAAAAGGGGTCTGGCGGCCACTGTAGATGAGTGGCTGAACGCGGCGGAATACATCATCTCCGAGGGCAATCCCAACATCGTTCTCTGTGAGCGGGGCATCCGCACCTACGAGACTGCCACCCGCAATACCCTGGACATCAGCGCCGTTCCGGTGATCCGCGCCAAGAGCCATCTGCCGGTGATTGTGGATCCCAGCCACGCCACCGGCGTCCGTGCCTACGTAGAGCCCTTATCCAAGGCTGCCGCAGCTGTGGGGGCAGACGGACTGATGATTGAGGTGCATCCCTGCCCCTCCTGTGCCCTCTCTGACGGCCCGCAGTCTCTGACCTTTGCCCAGTTTGACCAGCTTATGGCAAATCTTAAGCCTTACGCCGACCTTGCGGGGCGGAAGCTTGGCTGAGTTTAAGGAGAACAAGATATGAATGAGAAAACCATCGGCTTTATCGGTCTGGGGCTGATCGGCGGCTCCATTGCCAGAGGCCTTAAGCGTTTTAATCCGGATATTGAAATCATGGCCTACATGCGCACCCGCTCACGGTTAGAGCAGGCGAAGGCAGACGGCATCGTGGATGTGATCCTTGATGGCATTGGCCCAGAGCTTTCCCGGTGCGACGTGATCTTCCTCTGTACCCCGGTAGAGTACAATGCCCAGTATTTGGCTGCATTAAAGCCCCTTCTTAAGGAAGGGGCCTTTATCACCGATGTGGGAAGCACCAAGACAAGCATTCATGAAGAGGTGCGCCGTCTGGGCATGGAATCCGTCTTTGCCGGAGGCCACCCCATGGCCGGTTCCGAAAAGACAGGCTATGAGCACTCCACCGACCATCTGCTGGAGAATGCCTTTTACATCATTACCCCTTCCGGAGGCCTTTCTCCGGAGGATTCCGGGACTCTGCCGGAGGATTCTGCAGATCCCTTATGCCGCAGGCTTACGGCCATCGCCCGGGCCATCGGCGCAATCCCTATGCTTTTGGACTATCAGGAGCATGACAAGGTGGTGGCGGCCACCAGCCATCTTCCCCATATCGTGGCCTCCAGCCTGGTGAACCTGGTGCGGGATTCGGATGACAGCAACGGCACCATGAAGCAGGTGGCGGCAGGGGGCTTTAAGGATATCACCCGCATTGCCTCTTCCTCGCCGGAGATGTGGGAGCAGATCTGCGTCACCAATCAGGAGCCCATTGCCCAGATCCTGGAGCGCTACATCCAGTCTCTCACCGGGATCCTTAAGGAAATCCGCGCCGCCAGCCATCCGGCCCTTCATGAGCTTTTTGAAAGCGCAAGGGACTACCGCAATTCCTTTACCAGCCGGGCAAAAGGCCCTCTGGCACCGGATTATTCCTTCTCTGTGGATGTGGTGGATGAGGCAGGCGCCATCTCCACCATCGCCGTGATCCTGGCGGCAAAGGGCATCAATATCAAAAATATCGGCATCAACAACAACCGTGAACAGGGAGAAGGCGCCCTGCGGATTACCTTTTACGAAAAAGAAGCCATGGAAACCGCCCGAGAGCGGCTTTTGCACTACCATTACGAGATCCGCCCATAGGCGAAGAAAGGGTTGACTACCATGAAATTTTCCAGAATCAACGGCCTCCGGGGCGAGCTTGCGGTCCCCGGAGACAAATCCATCTCCCACCGCAGCGTGATGTTCGGCGCCATCTCCAGGGGAACCACGGAGATCACCGGCTTTCTCCAGAGCGCCGACTGCCTTTCCACCATCTCCTGCTTTCGGAAGATGGGCGTGGAAATCGAAAATCAGGGCAGCCGCGTCCTGGTAAAGGGCGCAGGCATGCACGGCTTAAAAAAGCCCTCGGAGGTTCTTGACTGCGGAAACAGCGGTACCACCACAAGGCTTATCTCCGGCATCCTCTCCGCCCAGGCCTTTGACTCAGTGGTGACCGGCGACGCCTCCATCCAGAAGCGCCCCATGGACCGGATTCTTATTCCCCTCACCCAGATGGGCGCAAGGATTCGAAGCGCCGCAGGAAATGGCTGCGCTCCCCTGCTGATCCAGGGCGCTCCCCTCCACGGCATTCACTATCAATCCCCGGTGGCCTCCGCCCAGGTAAAATCTTCTATCCTTCTGGCAGGCCTTTATGCCGATGGAGAAACCCGGGTGACGGAGCCGTATCTTTCCCGGAACCACTCAGAGCTGATGCTGTCCCATTTCGGCGCAAAGGTGCGCACAGAGGAGACCACTGCCATCATCCAGCCTGCCAATGAGCTTTACGCCTGCCCGGTGGAGGTGCCTGGAGATATTTCCTCCGCCGCCTTCTTCCTGGTTGCGGGACTCATCATCCCCCACTCAGAAATCCTGATCCGCAATGTGGGCATCAATCCCACCCGCAGCGGTATCCTCACCGTCCTTCAGGCCATGGGGGCAGATATCACCCTCTTAGACCGCCATGACCGCTCCGGCGAACCGGCAGCAGATCTTCTGGTGCGCAGCAGCAGTCTCACGGGAACCTGCATCGAGGGCAGCCTGATTCCTGCACTCATCGACGAGATCCCCATCCTGGCTCTGGCCGCCTGCTTCGCGGAAGGAGAAACCGTCATCCGCGACGCTGCGGAGCTTAAGGTGAAGGAGTCCAACCGCCTTAAGGTGATGACGGAAGGCTTAAGCGCCATGGGCGCACAGGTCCAGGAGACAGAGGACGGCATGATTATCCAGGGCGGCGCGCCCCTTCATGGCGCGGTTATTGACAGCCGCCTTGACCACCGGATCGCCATGACCTTTGCCGTGGCCGGTCTCTGTGCTGACGGCGAGACCGAGATTCAGGGGGCGGAGTGCGTGAACATCTC
>JAGHER010000190.1 GCA_017889125.1 Lachnospiraceae bacterium | reverse complement strand
TTATTTCCGATGTATACTAATTATCGCTGTTGAGGAAATCGACAGTGATACGTGTGCGTAGCTCAGCTGGATAGAGCACTTGGCTACGGACCAAGGTGTCGGGGGTTCGAATCCTCTCGCGCACGTTAGAGTGTGAAGCCAGGTCATATGACCTGGCTTTTTTGTGCCTTGACTAATTTATGCGTGTTTGATTATATTTATGCGCAGATGATGAGAAAGCGGGGAACGGATAAAATGAGCAGAACACAATGGCTGATACAGGCAAAAAAAGCAGATTTTCAGGCCATCGGCTCGGCCTTCGGCATCAGCCCGGTGACGGCCAGGCTGATCCGAAACCGGGATGTGGTGGGGATGGATGCGGTGTACCAATACCTGAATGGAACGGTGGCAGATCTTTACGAACCGATGCTTCTGCCGGATATGGGCCGCTGTCTGGAGGTTCTCCAGCGAAAGATTGAGGAGAAGAAGCGGATCCGGATTGTGGGGGATTATGACATCGATGGTATTTGCTCTACCTACCTTCTCTACCGCGGGCTGACCCGTGTTGGCGCCCAGGTGGATTACGAGATTCCTGACCGGATCAAGGACGGGTACGGCATCAATGAGTCCATTATCCGGGCGGCAGCGGCCGACGGCATTGACACCATCCTCACCTGCGATAATGGCATCGCTGCCCTGGATCAGGCGCGGCTGGCTGGTGAGCTGGGCATGACCATGCTGGTGACCGACCATCACGATATCCGCCGGGACGAGGAGGGGGGGGATGTGCTTCCCCAGGCTGCGGCTGTGGTCAATCCCAAACGCCAGGACAGCCGCTACCCTTACCCGGAAATCTGCGGGGCTATGGTGGCCTACAAGCTGGTCTGGGGCCTTTACCGGATATTCGGCGTTCCGGAGGAGGAATGGCTGGATATGCTGGAATTTGCCGCCATTGCCACGGTAGGCGACGTGATGAAGCTGCAGGATGAGAATCGGATCGTGGTGAAGGAAGGGCTGCGCCGCCTGGGACGCACCCGCAATCTGGGCCTTAAGAAGCTGATTGCGAAGAATAATCTTGATCCGGAGCGTATCAGCGCCTACCAGATCGGCTTTGTGATCGGCCCCTGCCTGAATGCCAGCGGGCGGCTGGAGACGGCGAAGCTGGCTCTCTCCATGCTTCTCTCTGAGGATGAGGCGGAGGCGGACCGGCTGGCGGATCATCTGAAGGAATTAAATGATATCCGAAAGGATATGACGGCAAAGGGCGTGGAGGAGGCCTGTGCTCTTACGGAGGAATGTTTTTCCGACGACTGGGTGCTGGTGGTGTATCTGGCGGACTGCCACGAGTCCCTGGCGGGCATTGTGGCGGGGCGGCTCAGGGAGCGGTATCACAAGCCGACTATCGTGCTGACGCCGGGTGAGGAGGCGGTGAAGGGCTCCGGCCGGTCAATTGAAGGCTATCACATGTTCAAGGCCCTTACGGAGGCTGACGACCTGCTCTTAAAGTACGGCGGCCATCCCATGGCGGCCGGCCTTTCCCTGGCCCCGGAAAATGTGGAGGCCCTGCGCCGGAGGCTAAATGAGCGAGCTAGAGAGACCCTGACGGAAAAGGATTTTATCGAGAAGATCTGGATCGACGTGGCCATGCCTTTGGAGTATATTAGCGAACCTTTTATCCAGGAGCTTTCCCTTTTAGAGCCTTTTGGCCAGGGCAATGAGCGGCCTCAGTTTGCCCAGCGGCGGCTGAAGATCCGCAGTGCCCGGGTGGCGGGGAAGAACCGGAATGTGGTGATGCTTTCCCTGGCAGAGGAATCCGGCTATGTGATGGAGGCCAGATGGTTCGGGGACGGTGATGCCTTTATGGAAGAGATGGGAAACCGGCGGGTGATGGATGTGATTTATTATCCGGAGATCAATGAGTACAATGGACGGCGGAGCCTGCAGATCATTATCCGCCAGTACCGTTTCCCGGAATCTCCTTGACTTTCCGCTTTAACATGGTAAAATGTAACTATTCATGTGGGCATATCTGCCTGCGGGCCGCAGCCTGAGGAAACGCTTGAATCAGCGTTTTCTTAAGCTTTGGGAGAGCGCGGCTATCGCGGGTACGTGGAAACCGCGGGAAATATAGAGGAAATGAGGTAGGAGAGATATGGTAAATCAGGTAATGGATTTTATCACCCAGTATGACAGGGAAGTAGGCGAGGCCATCCAGGCAGAGGCTGCCAGACAGCGTCGGAATCTGGAGCTGATTGCTTCTGAGAATATTGTGTCGGAGCCGGTGATGATGGCCATGGGCACGGTGCTGACCAATAAGTATGCAGAAGGCTACTCGGGAAAGCGCTATTACGGCGGATGCCAGTGCGTGGATGTGGTGGAGGATATCGCCATTGAGCGGGCGAAGAAGCTTTTCGGCTGTGATTATGCCAATGTACAGCCCCATTCCGGCGCACAGGCCAATATGGCAGTGTTCATCGCTATGCTGGAGCCGGGCGATACGGTTATGGGCATGAGCCTGGACTGCGGCGGCCATCTGACCCACGGCTCACCGGTGAATTTCTCCGGAAGGTATTTCCATATCGTTCCCTACGGTGTCAATGACCAGGGCTACATCGATTATGATGAGGTGGAGAAGCTTGCCCTGGAGAATCATCCGAAGCTGATTATCGCCGGGGCCAGCGCCTACGGCAGAACCATTGATTTTAAGCGCTTCCGGGAGATCGCGGACAAGTGCGGCGCTTACCTGATGGTGGATATGGCCCATATTGCCGGATTAGTGGCTGCCGGCGTTCATCCCAGCCCCATTCCTTACGCCCATGTGGTGACCACTACCACCCACAAGACCTTAAGAGGCCCCAGAGGCGGCCTGATTCTGGCTAATAAGGAAGCGGCAGAGAAGTTTAACTTCAATAAAGCCATCTTCCCGGGCACCCAGGGCGGCCCTCTGGAGCACATCATTGCCGGAAAGGCCGTGTGCTTCGGCGAGGCCCTGAAGCCGGAATTTAAGGCTTACCAGGAGCAGGTGGTAAAGAATGCCAAGGCTCTGGCGGCAGCCTTAGAGAAGCAGGGCTTTAAGATCCTCACCGGCGGCACGGACAACCATCTGATGCTGGTGGATTTGCGCGGCATGGAGGTGTCCGGCAAGGAGCTGCAGAACCGCTGTGACGAGGTATTTATCACCCTCAATAAGAACACCGTTCCCAACGATCCCAGAAGCCCCTTCGTCACCTCCGGCGTGCGCATCGGCACTCCCGCCGTCACCACCAGAGGTCTGGTGGAGAGCGACATGGAGAAGATCGCTGAGTGCATCTGGCTGGCCGCTACGGACTTTGAGGCCAAGGCTGATTATATCCGGGGCGAGGTAGAGAAGATCTGCAGCCGGTATCCCATTTACGCGGATTAAGAGGAAAACCAGCGAAGATGAGAATGAATTAAAGTAAAGAAAGCCGGAGAAAACGGATAAATAAAAAACCTGTCAAATTCCTGATTAAGGGAAAATGACAGGTTTTTGCTTTTTAACCAGGAAAATGCGGATTAACGCCTTTCCCTAGCTGTCTGTCTCCATAATCCGCTTTGTCACCTCCTGACACACCTGCCGCAGGTACTCGCTTAAGGGAGCATCCTGGCAGCCGATGATCATATGGCTGCAGCGTTTTACGGGAATAAGGATCTTGTAGGCGTGGCTGGAACCTACGGCGGCCGCCATGGCGGGGGTGATTTCCCCCAAAAGGGAATCGGCGATGATGATGCCGATGGGGCCGATGATTAAGTCAGCGTCACGGGAATTGACGAGAATGGGGTTCTCGCCGGTGGCCCCGTAATCGGCCCCGGCCTTCATCATGGCCTGGGTGGCGGTGCTGTTGGTGCCGATGGCATATAAAGCGTACCGGTCCGTCTCCGGGCAGCTTTTTCGAATCTGTTCAATGATGGATTTTCCCATCCGGCCTCCCTGGCCGTCGATCACCACGATTTTCATAAGAAAGTGCCTCCTAGGCGTCTTTTTTCTGGTTTAAATTTTTCTGGGCGGTGGCTAACATCAGCTTGATTCGATTCAACTGGTTTACCTCGCTGGCGCCGGGATCGTAGTCCACAGCAATGATGTTGGCCTCAGGATGGCTGTTGCGCAGCTCCTTGATGACGCCCTTGCCCACGATGTGGTTGGGCAGGCAGCCGAAGGGCTGGGTGCAGACGATATTGTTTACGCCGCTGTGGATTAACTCCAGCATCTCGCCGGTGAGGAACCATCCCTCGCCGGTCTGGTTGCCCAGGGAGACGTAGTCCTTGGCCATGTCCGCCAGATTCCGAATGTGGGCAGGCGGGCCAAAGTGGGAGCTCTTTTCCAGCTCCTTGCGGGCAGTCTTGCGGAAGAATTCCAGCAGGGAGATGCCCATGTTGCAGATCCAGGCGGTGGAACGCTTTCCGCCCAGGTGATCGGCCTTGAAATTGCTGTTGTAGAAGCAGTACAGAAGGAAATCCATCAGGTCGGGCATTACCGCTTCGGCGCCCTCATCCTCTAAAAGCTCCACAATGTGGTTGTTTGCCAGGGGAGAGAACTTCACCAGGATCTCGCCCACGATGCCTACCTTGGGCTTCTTCACATCCACCCGGGGAAGCTTGTCAAAGTCGCGGATGATGGCCCGCAGGTTTCGGGAAAAGCCCATGATATCCGGATTCTTCTGGGACAGGGCGTGGATGCAGCGGCGGCGCCATTTCTCGTGAAGGGCGTTGGTGCTGCCGGGCACCTGCTCGTAGGGTCTGGTGGCGTACACCACCCGCATAAACACATCACCGTATACCACGGCCTGCAGGCCCTTGATGAGCAGAGGCAGGGTGATGGTGAAACCTGGGTTGGTCTCCATGCCGTTGGCATTGACGGAGATTACCGGGATCTGGCTCATGCCGGCCTTTTCTAAGGCACGGCGGATGAAGCCGATGTAATTAGAAGCCCGGCAGCCGCCGCCGGTCTGGCTCATAAAGATGGCGGTGTGGTTAAGGTCATATTTCCCGGAAAGCAGAGCGTCCATAATCTGGCCGATGACGATCAGGGAGGGGTAGCAGGCGTCATTGTTGACGTATTTTAATCCCGTATCGATGGCGGAACGATTGTCATTCTGCAGCACCTCGATATTATAGCCGCAGGAGCGGATGGCCGGTTCCAGCAGATCGAAGTGGATGGGGGACATCTGGGGGCAGAGGATGGTGTAATCCTTGCGCATGTCTTTGGTGAACAGCACCCGGTTGTAGGAGCTGGAAACTACCTTGTGGCTGTAATGCTTCTGATCCCGCACACGCAGGGCGGCAATCAGGGAGCGGATACGGATCCTGGCGGCGCCCAGATTGTTCACCTCGTCGATCTTTAACACGGTGTAGATCTTGCCGGACTGGGTGAGGATATCGCTGACCTGGTCGGTGGTCACCGCGTCCAGTCCGCAGCCGAAGGAATTTAACTGGATCAGATCCAGCTCCGGGCAGGACTTCACAAAGGTGGCGGCCCGGTACAGCCGGGAGTGGTACATCCACTGGTCGGTAACCACTAAAGGCCGGTCTGCATCCGTCAAATGGGAGACAGAGTCCTCCGTCAGCACGGCAAAGCCGTAGGAGGTGATTAATTCCGGGATACCGTGGTGGATCTCCGGGTCCACATGGTAGGGACGGCCTGCCAGCACGATGCCGTGGCGGTGGTTTTCCTTAAGCCAGGCAAGGGTCTCCTCGCCCTTTTCCTCGATGTCACGGCGGGAAGCTTCTAACTCCAGCCATGCGGCGTGGGCGGCCTTGGTGATTTCCTCCCGGGTCATGGGATGCTCTGCGCTGGAATGAGGCCCGAAGGCATTTAAAAATTCCCGCACCAGGGCATTTGTCAGAATCTCTTCGTTGGTGAAGGCCAGGAAGGGATTCATGAAATCCACATGCTCCGTGGCAAGCTCCTCCACGTTGTTCTTGATATTCTCCGCGTAGGAGGTGACCATGGGGCAGTTGTAATGGTTCCCGGCCTCCGGGGTCTCGTTCCGCTCATAGGGAATACAGGGGTAGAAGATAAACTTAAGCCCCTTCTTAATCAGCCAGGACACATGCCCGTGGGCAATCTTGGCCGGGTAGCATTCCGACTCGCTGGGGATGGACTCGATGCCCAGCTCATAAATCTGCCGGGAGGACTGGGGGGAGAGCACAGTGGCAAAGCCCAGTTCCCGGAAGAAAACGGCCCAGAAGGGATAGTTTTCGTACATGTTCAGGACTCTGGGGATGCCCACCTGTCCACGGAAGGCCTTGTCCGCAGGCAGGGGCTCGTAGTCAAACATCCGATGGTATTTGTAATCAAAGAGGTTAGGCACCTCTTTTTTCGTCTTGTTCTGTCCTAAGCCCCGCTCACAGCGGTTGCCGGTGATAAACTGGCGGCCGCCGTCAAACTGGTTGATGGTCAGCACGCAGTGGTTTAAGCAGCCCTGGCACCTGGTCATGACGGTGCGGTAGGACAGATCCAGAATCTTCTGGATGGGCAGCATGGACGTGGACTTTTGGGCGTCGTAGCGCTCTCTGGCAATGAGGGCCGCGCCGAAGGCGCCCATGATTCCGGCAATATCCGGGCGGATGGCCTCGCAGCCGGAGATCTTTTCAAAGCTTCGCAGCACGGCGTCATTGTAGAAGGTGCCGCCCTGAACTACCACATGGGTGCCCAGATCCGAGGGGCTGGTAATCTTGATGACCTTAAAGAGGGCGTTCTTGATCACCGAGTAGGCAAGACCGGCGGAAATATCCGCCACGGAAGCGCCCTCCTTCTGGGCCTGCTTTACGTTGGAATTCATAAACACGGTGCAGCGGGTGCCCAGATCCGTGGGATTCTTGGCAAAAAGGGCTTCCCTGGCAAAGTCCTCCACGCTGTAGTTTAAGGACTTGGCGAAGGTCTCGATGAAGGAGCCGCAGCCGGAGGAGCAGGCCTCATTCAGCTGGACGCTGTCCACGGTGCCGTCCTTGATGCGGATGCACTTCATGTCCTGTCCGCCGATGTCCAGAATGCAGTCTACCTCCGGGTCAAAGAAGGAGGCGGCGTAGTAGTGAGAGATGGTCTCCACCTCGCCCTCGTCCAGCATTAAAGCCGACTTAAGGAGGGCTTCGCCGTAGCCGGTGGAGCAGGACCAGGCGATTTTGGCTGTGTCGGGAAGCTGCTCGCTGATCTCTTTCATAGCCCGTATGGCCGTAGCCAGAGGGCTTCCGTTATTATTGCTGTAGAAGCGGTAGAGAAGCTTTCCGTCCTCGGCCACCAGGGCCACCTTGGTGGTGGTGGAACCGGCGTCGATGCCCAGGAAGCAGTTGCCGCTGTATGTAGAAAGGTCGCCGGTCTCCACCCGGCTTTCATCGTGACGGCGGCAGAATTCCTCGTAGGAAGCCTGATCCTCGAAGAGAGGCTCCATCCGCTTTACCTCAAAATCCATCTTAATGCCGTGGGTCAGGGTCTCGATGAGATAATCCAGGGAAACTGCCCGCCCATTCTCCTTTGCATTCATGGCCGCGCCGATGGCGGCAAAAAGATGGGAGTGGTCCGGGGCAATGATCTGCTCTCCGGTCAGATGGAGCGTGCGGATAAAGGCATTGCGCAGCTCCGGAAGGAAATGGAGAGGCCCGCCAAGGAAGGCTACATTTCCGCGGATGGGCTTTCCGCAGGCCAGGCCGCTGATGGTCTGGTTCACCACCGCCTGGAAAATGGAGGCGGCCAGATCCTCTCTGGTGGCCCCTTCGTTAATCAGGGGCTGAATATCGGACTTGGCAAATACGCCGCAGCGGGCGGCGATGGGGTAGATGGCCTTGTAATTGGCCGCGTATTCATTGAGGCCGGAGGCGTCGGTCTGTAAAAGAGAGGCCATCTGGTCAATAAATGAGCCGGTGCCTCCGGCACAGATTCCGTTCATCCTCTGGTCGATGCCGTTGGAGAAATAAATGATCTTCGCGTCCTCGCCGCCCAGCTCGATAGCCACATCCGTCTGAGGCGCGTAATCCTGAAGGGCGGTGGCCACAGACACCACCTCCTGGACAAAATCCACCTTAAGGTGCCCGGAAAGGGTCAGTCCGCCGGAGCCGGTAATGGATGGAACCACGTCCAGCGCTCCCAGCTTTTCCTTCGCTTCACGCAGAAGGCTTGCCAGTGTTTCCTGGATGTTTGCATAATGCCGCTGGTAATCGGAAAATAATATATGAGAGTCCGGACTGAGAATCGCGATTTTTACTGTTGTGGAACCGATGTCGATTCCAAGGGTATGCGGTTTGTTCATAGCTTGGGGATTTCCCCATACCTCCTTTGCATAAAAACCTATATAATTAGGAAGAAATTGCGTTAATCTTAAGCATAACGAAACGATTTTTAGTTTACCATAATCTATATCAGAAAACAATTGGTAGTGACTGTTAAAAAAGTGTAAAGATTGCATAAAAAATATGTGTAAAAGTGAAAACCGGGCCTTTTCGTTTGACAAACGGTATTTCAGAAATTATAATGATAAAGCATAGCAGGCATAAATGATCATCTGGATGAAGGAGGCGGGGGGAATGATACAGATATTCAAGACGGAAGACGGCGTGATCCGTCAGACGGACGAGCGGGCGCCGGGTTCCTGGATTGCCATGACCAATCCCACTGCCACGGAAATCCTTGAAATTGCAGATGCCTATGAGATTGACAGTGACCACCTGCGGGCGCCTCTGGATGAGGAGGAGCGCTCCCGTATCGAGGTGGAGGAGCAGTATATTCTGGTGGTTGTGGATATTCCTTCCATTGAAGAGCGGGCCGGGAAGGACTGGTATGTGACCATCCCTCTGGGCATTGTGATGACCGGGGATATGATTATCACTGTCTGCCTGGAGGAGAATCCCGTCATCTCCGCCTTTATGGACGGACGGGTGAGAGATTTCCACACCTTTATGAAGACCCGGTTTATTCTGCAGATTCTATACAAGAACGCATCCCTGTACCTGCAGTACCTGCGGGTGATTGATAAGAAGAGCGAGGTAATCGAGCGCAAGCTTCACCAGTCCCAGCGGAACCAGGAGCTTTTGGAGCTTCAGGAGCTGGAGAAGAGCCTTCTGTACTTTACCACATCCCTCCGTTCCAATGAGGTGGTGCTGGAAAAGCTCCTTAAGAGCGACCGGATCAAGAAGTATCCGGAGGATACAGAGCTTCTGGAGGATGTTATCATTGAGAACAAGCAGGCCATTGAGATGGCCAACATCTACAGCGGCGTGCTTTCGGGAACCATGGATGTGTTCGCATCAGTGATTTCCAACAATCTGAATATTTCCATGAAATTCCTGGCGACCATCACCATCGTTTTATCGATTCCCACCATGGTGGCCAGCTTTTATGGGATGAATGTGAATCTGGATGGCATACCCTTTGCCTACAGCCGGTACGGCTTTGTGATCGTTCTCGGCTTTGCCGCCCTGCTTTCGCTGCTGGTGGCATGGATTTTCTGGAAAAAAGACTTATTTTAATCGGAATGCCGGAGGCGAGATATGAATTTTTTTAATCGTTTGGAGCGGAAGTTCGGCCGCTATGCCATTCGGGATCTTTCGCGGTATATTGTGGGAATGTATATGCTGGGCCTGGTGGTGCAGATGGTGGATCCCTCCATTTATTACCGGTATCTGTGCCTGAATGGCGCAGCCCTGATGGGGGGACAGATCTGGCGGGTGATCACCTTTATGATGTATCCGCTGTTTAGCTTAAGCAGCAGGCTGGATTTTATCGGCGTTCTGTTTAACATGCTGATCGGCCTTACCTACTACCGGTTTGGCAGCTCCCTGGAGAATGTGTGGGGCGCCTTCCGCTTTAATGTGTACTTCCTTCTGGGAGTCATCGGTCATGTGGCGGGAGCGGTTGTGGTAACCCTGGTTACCGGTATGTCTGTATCGATTACGCCGGTATTCCTGAATTTTTCCCTGTTTATGGCTTTTGCTTTGACATTCCCGGACATCCAGCTGTATATCTGGGGCCTGCTTCCGGTAAAGGTAAAGTACCTGGCCATCGCCGAAGGGGCGATTTATCTTTACCTGTTTATTTCCGGAGGACTTGCTTCCCGGCTGGAGATCGGTCTGTCCCTGTTCAATGTTGTGGTTTTCTTCCTGGCCACCAGAAGATTCCAGCGCTTCTCCCCCAAGGAGATAAAGCGCCGCCAGGAATTCAAGGCCAAGGTAAAGATCAAACCGGCAGGACAGGTGCGGCACCGCTGCGCTGTGTGCGGCAGGACGGAGGAGGACGGCCCTCAGATGGAGTTCCGCTTCTGTTCTAAGTGCGTGGGCAGCTATGAGTACTGCCAGGATCATTTGTATACGCATCAGCATGTCACTGGAAATCCTCTGGATTTCCCCCACAAAGAAAATGAAAACTGATTTGGAGGATGAAACAGCATGAAAAAGACGAAGATTATCTGCACCATGGGACCAAATACCGACAATGAGGAGATCATGCGGGGACTGGCGACCAACGGAATGGATGTAGCCCGTTTTAATTTCTCTCACGGCGACTATGCCGAGCAGAGAGGAAGGCTGGAGCTTCTTAAGAAGGTGCGCAAGGAGGTAAACCGTCCCATCGCGGCTCTTCTGGATACCAAGGGGCCGGAGATTCGTACCGGTCTTCTGAAGGATGATAAGAAGGTAACGCTGACTGCCGGACAGGAATTTACCCTGACCACCAGAGAGATCGTGGGCGACGAGACCATTGCCCATATTAATTACAGCGGCCTCAATGAGGACGTGACCGAGGGGAATGTGATCCTTATCGATGACGGCCTGATCGAATTAAAGGTAAAGTACGTAGAAGGAACAGACATTGTCTGTGAAGTGGTAAACGGCGGAGAGCTGGGACAGAAGAAGGGCGTGAACGTGCCCAACGTAAAGATTAAGCTCCCTGCTCTTACGGAGAAGGATAAGGAAGATATCCGCTTCGGCATCAAGGAGGGCTTTGATTTTATCGCTGCTTCCTTTGTGCGGACGGCAGATGCCATCCGGGAGATCCGTGCGATCCTGGACGAGGAGGGCGCAAACCTGCAGATTATCGCCAAGGTGGAGAACGCCGAGGGTATCGAGAACCTGGATGAGATCATCGAGGCGGCTGACGGCATCATGGTGGCCAGAGGCGATATGGGCGTGGAGATCCCGCCGGAGAAGGTTCCCTACATTCAGAAGACCATTATCCGCAAGTGTAATGAGGCCTGCAAGGTGGTAATCACCGCTACCCAGATGCTGGATTCCATGATCCGCAATCCTCGCCCCACCAGAGCAGAGGTAACGGATGTGGCTAATGCGGTATATGACGGCACTGACGCGGTAATGCTTTCCGGCGAGACTGCTATGGGCAAGTACCCCATCGAGGCGCTGAAGATGATGGCTACCATCGTGGAGGATACCGAGTCCCATCTGGATTACGATTCCTATCGCGAGGGCAAGGTATCTGCGGTGAAGAACCATGTGATTTCCAATGCGGTATGCCACGCCTCCGTTTCCACAGCCCATGACCTGAAGGCGAAGGTAATCGCTGCGCCCAGTATCTCCGGCTATACCGCCAAGATGCTTTCCAAGTGGCGTCCAAGCTGCCACATTATCGGCATGTCCCCCAGCGCATCCTCCGTGCGCCAGATGATGATTTACTGGGGCGTGAAGCCCATCTGGTCCAGAAGAGCTGATTCTACCGATGAGCTGGTGGAGACCTCCATTGAGGAGCTGAAGGAGTGGGGCCTGGTGGAGACCGGCGATATCGCCATTATCACCGCAGGTATGGTCACCTACGCCAGTCGCAATGAGCCGGCTACCCAGACCAACAGCATGCGTGTGGTATCCATCGATTAAATTCAATATACTGCTGGACAATGAGGTCCATGTTCGGGTACAATGGCCAGAGAGGCCGCGGGCCCGGCCATGGGCCTTTGCGTATATTTACCTTTACATGAAGAGAGGAGAACTATTGTGGAAAAGAAACCATTTGTCACCCTGGAGCAGATCCGGGAGATTACCGAGACTTATCCCACCCCCTTTCACTTGTACGATGAGAAGGGGATCCGGGAGAACGCCAGAAAGCTTTACCAGGCATTTTCCTGGAATAAGGGCTTTAAGGAGTACTTTGCCGTAAAAGCGACGCCCAATCCCTTCATCTTAAAGATCTTAAAGGAGGAGGGCTGCGGCACGGACTGTTCCTCCATGACCGAGCTGATGATGTCCAAGGCCTGCGGCTTTGCGGGAGAGGAGATTATGTTTTCTTCCAATGAGACCCCGCCGGAGGAATTTGCCTACGCAGATAAGCTGGGCGCCATCATCAATCTGGATGACATTACCCATATTGAATGCCTGGAGGAGACACTGGGCTATATCCCGGAGACCATCAGCTGCCGCTACAATCCCGGCGGCACCTTTTCCATCAGCAACAACATCATGGACAATCCCGGCGAGGCCAAGTACGGCATGACTACGGAGCAGATCGAGGAGGCATTCCGCATCCTGAAGGGAAAGGGCGCGAAGAATTTCGGCATCCATGCTTTCTTAGCCAGCAATACGGTGACCAACGAGTATTATCCCACTCTGGCCCGCACCCTTTTTGAGCTGGCCGTGCAGCTGCAGCAGAAGACGGGGGCGAAGGTTTCCTTTATCAATCTTTCCGGCGGCGTAGGCGTGGCCTACCGTCCCGACCAGGAGCCCAATGACATCCTGGCCATCGGAGAAGGGGTACGCAAGGTCTATGAGGAGGTGCTGGTTCCCGCAGGTATGGGAGATGTGGCTCTGTATACGGAGCTTGGACGCTTTATGCTGGCCCCCTACGGCTGTCTGGTGACCAAGGCCATCCACGAAAAGCACACTTATAAGGAATACATCGGCGTGGACGCCTGCGCGGTGAACCTGATGCGCCCGGCTATGTACGGGGCATATCACCATATCACCGTTATGGGGAAGGAGGATCAGCCTCTGGATCACAAGTACGATGTGGTGGGCTCCCTGTGCGAGAATAATGATAAGTTTGCTGTGGACCGGATGCTTCCTGCCATCGACAAGGGCGATTACCTGGTGATTCACGATACCGGCGCTCACGGCTTCTCCATGGGCTACAATTATAATGGAAAGCTGCGGTCAGCAGAGCTTCTTTTAAAGGAGGACGGTTCTGTGGAGATGATCCGCAGGGCAGAGACGCCGAAGGATTACTTTGCGACCTTTGATTTTACGGATTTATTTGATGAGATGAATTAAGATGATTTTGGACAGAAAAAACCCCGTGTGTGACGCCACGGGGTTGCTTTTCTTTAGGAATTTCAATTTCAAAAAGGAATTAAAGGATTGTTGCTTGTGCATTTCTTATGGTCTTAGTATAGCATAGGCTGCTGGAAAATGTTTGAATGTTCCTTAAATAGATTATGAAGATTTTCTTAATTTCTTACTATTTTGAAGGAAATCTGCCCTGGTTTTCGTTTATTTTGTAAAAATCCCCGGAGGCTCGCGGGCTTTCCGGGGATTCTTTTTCCTGTTTCTTACTGATAGTCATTTAAAATCCGCTTCAGCTGGTCGGCGGTAAGCACCAGGTTCACCCCGGCGGGATTCAGCACGAAGCCCTTGGATTCCTTAATCAGGAACTGGGGGAGCTGACGCAGACCCAGGACGGACATGCGCTGCTTCTGGGCGCTGCGGGCGGTGTACTTGCGGAATTCCGAAAAATCAGAATAGATCGGCTGGTAGATGTCGCCCTCCTTGGTTTTGACAAAGGGGATGCGGACATTTTTAATGTTTACCTTCTCCGGATCCGTGTTCTCCTCATCGTTGATGGTCTCAATTCCCAGAATAAAGCTGGATTTTACCAGATTTACAATCATCTCCTCCTCCAGCTCGTGAAGCTTTGCCATGTCATGCTTGACGGGCCGGCGCAGCTCCTGCAGGAAGTAAATCATGGTAAGGGTGAGAGACGGGTTCATCGCCGGGATCTTGGCAGCGGCAAGCTTTTCCATGTCCGGGCGCTTCACCAGGGCCTCTAAGTCGATGGGGCTCTGTCCGCCGCCGTCGTGGAAGACCACCCGATTCACATCCAGAGCGTAAAGGCTGTTGAGGAAGCCGGTCAGCTGCGCCTGGGGAATCTTTAAGACGGAGGTGGGAACCTTCTTCTCTGCCAGCTGCTTTATATATTCGCGGCAGTCCTCCTCTCCGGCGTACAGATAGATCTGATCGTCAAAGGTTTCCGGATCACAGTCCACATAGGGCAGGCGGGTAAGGGGGGAGAAGACCGCCCAGACCTCTTCCAGCTTCTGGAGCTTTTTGATTGCAAATGTATTATCGATAGCCATGTTTTACGTAAGTCCCTTCTGAAATTCTTTACTGTTCTTTTAATGCCTGGCGGAGGGCCTCTGCCATCTCTTCATATTCCGCGTCGGTGAGGGTAACCTTTCCGGGGTTCATCTGGAAGGTGCCGCCCCACTCATCGCCGCCGTTGTACTTGGGAACGATGTGGAAATGCAGATGACAGCCGGTGTCACCATAGGCGCCGTAGTTTACCTTGTCCGGGCTGAATACCTTGTGAACAGCCCGGGCCACAGCAGCTACATCAGCGAAAAACTGGTTCCGCTCCTCGTCAGTTAAGTCGATGAGCTCGCTTACATGCTTATTGTGAGCCAGGATTACACGGCCGCGCTTGCTCTGCTCACGGAATACATAGAGATAGCCGCTTTCCATCTGGCAGACGGGGTATGCAAACTGTGCCACAAGGTCGCCCTGCATGCAGTATGCGCAATTTTGATCCTTCATATTAAAAGTCTCCTTTCTGTACGGTATCTTGAAAAATAACCGAAATCTAATTTATACTTTATCACGATATGGGAGCAAATTCAATGGATTTTGCGGTCTTTCTGCCGGTCATGACGGGACGCGGTGACGGCCTGCCTGCCGGTGTGAAGGAATGTGCGTGGAGGGGCACCGCAGAAGGCGTTTTGGAATATCTTAAGAGAAGAATGAGGAATGAAAAAGGAAGTACCGGCATGGATCGTATAAAAAAGCAGATTAACTGGGGAGACAGTTTTCAGCTTGGGGTTACGGGAAAAGGCGTGGGGGTGGCGGTGCTGGACACCGGCGTTTACCTCCATGCCGACCTGCGGGAAAGGGTGACGGGCTTCTGCGACATGGTACGGGGAAGGAGCGAGCCCTATGATGATAATTCTCACGGCACCCATGTGTGCGGCATCATCGGCGGCACCGGATGCGCCTCGGAGAACCGCTTTCAGGGGATGGCGCCGGAATGCCGGCTGATCTGCGTGAAGGTGCTGGACAAAAAGGGAAACGGCTACGCCTCTGATGTGCTGGCGGGCCTTAAATGGGTGCGGGAGCACCGGGAGGAATACGGCATCCGCATCGTCAATATCTCTGTAGGGTCCTTCAGCCGAAAGGTGATGCATGAGGATTCTGTCCTGGTGCGGGGGGTGGATGCCGCCTGGGACGAAGGACTGGTGATGGTGATTGCCGCCGGAAACCAGGGGCCCAGAGCCATGAGCATCACCACTCCGGGAATCAGCCGCAAGGTGATCACCGTGGGAAGCTCAGATGATGACCAGGCAGTGACGGTCATGGGAAACCGGATGGTGGATTATTCCGGCCGGGGTCCCACCGCCGCCTGTGTGCTGAAGCCGGATATTGTGGCCCCCGGCTCACGGATCGTCAGCTGCTCCAATCTCCCTCAGAAATACCAGATCAAAAGCGGCACCAGCATGAGTACTCCTCTGGTCACCGGCGCCATCGCCCTTCTCCTGGAAAAATATCCCCAGATGACCAACAAGGAGGTAAAGCTCCGCTTGCGGGAACGGTCCAAAGACCTGGGCCTTCCCCACAACCAGCAGGGGTGGGGACTTTTGGATGTGAAGCGGCTGCTGGCAGATCCTTAAGGAAACGCTTTAATCAGCGTTTCCTTAAAAAAACTGTCCAGTTGTAGAATAAGAAAGGGCATGGTATAATAGGAGCACTTGGCGAGATATTTCGAGCGCACTTTCTCTGGATCAGCGGGCCGCCGTCCTCATGGCACGGCCGTGTCCGCATCCAGGGAAGGCGCGGCAGCAGAAAGGATATTGACATGCTCTTCAGTTCTCTGGTTTTTGTCTGGTATTTTTTACCGGCGGTGTTTATTCTCTATCATATTCTTCCCTGGAAAAGCGCAAAAAACGGCATCCTCCTGTTGGCAAGCCTGTTTTTTTATGCCTGGGGAGAACCGCGCTATATTTTCCTGATGCTCTTTTCCATTGCCATGAATTATCTCTTTGGACTGGGGCTGGGGGGAATCCGGGGGCGCAGCGGCCGCCGGATTCTTATGATGCTGTGCCTGCTGGTCAATATGGGGCTTTTGGCGTACTTTAAATACTTTAATTTCCTGGCGGAGCTTGTGAATTACGTGCTGGGGGGAGGCCGCATCAGCATGCGGGAGATTACGCTGCCCATCGGCATCTCCTTTTACACCTTCCAGGCCCTTTCCTATGTGATTGACGTGTACCGGGGGGATATCGGCGTGCAGCGGAATCCCTTTTATCTGGCCCTGTATATTTCCTTCTTCCCTCAGCTGATTGCTGGGCCTATTGTGAAATATCATGACATCGAGGCACAGATTGCCCGGCGCACCTGCACCCTGGACATGCAGGCCTACGGCATCAAGCGTTTTGTCTATGGGCTGGGGAAGAAGGTAATCCTGGCCAATACCTTTGCCCAGACGGCGGACCGGATCTTTGCCTTGCCGGGAGAGGAGCTGGGGACGGCTATCACCTGGTTTGCGGTGCTGGTGTATGCTTTGCAGATTTATTTTGATTTTTCCGGCTACTCGGATATGGCCATTGGTCTGGGAAAGATGTTTGGCTTTCATTTTATGGAAAATTTCAATTATCCTTACCTGTCCTCCTCCGTGTCGGAATTCTGGCGGAGGTGGCATATTTCTCTGTCCACCTGGTTTCGGGAGTACCTTTACATCCCCCTGGGCGGAAACCGGAAGGGGATGGCCAGAACCTGTCTGAATCTGATGATTGTGTTCTTTGCCACCGGCCTGTGGCACGGGGCCAGCGTAAGCTTCGTGCTGTGGGGGCTGTATTACGGCGTCCTTCTGGTGGCGGAGCGGCTTTTCCTGGGAAAGTGGCTTAAGAAGAATCCATGGAAATGGGTAAACCATGTCTATGCCATGTTTGCGGTGCTGGTGGGGTGGATGCTTTTCCGGGCAGAGCACATGAGCGTGGCGGCAGACCTTTTTGTGAATATGTTCACCTGGAAGGAAGGCCTTTATCCCATCCGTATGTATGGGGACACCCGGCTGTTTTTCTGGATGGCGGTGGGCCTTGTGCTTTGCGGCCCCCTGCAGCAGCTGTTTCCTTCCCTGAAGGCCAGACTGTATCGGGAGGATCAGACGGACGCAGTGGATGTGGTGATTATGCTTTGCATCTTATTTTACGCGGTGATGCTTTTAGTGAGCAACACCTATAATCCCTTTATCTACTTCCGGTTTTAATTCGGATTCCCATTCCCGTTTTTGGGAAAAACGAATTTTATTTTCTGGTTTAGGGAAAAGATTTCCGTTTGCATTTTATGAGGGAAATTGCGATTTGACATAAGGAGGAACGGGAGATTTCAATGAAAAAATGGATGATTGGCCTTTTCTGGGCATTTCTGCTTTTGCCGAATCTGGCCTGGCCCCTGGTCTCTCCGGCCTTTGAGGAGGAGAATACGGAGAACCGGGTGCTGGCGGAGCTTCCGCCCATCAGCAGGGAGAATTTTACGGAATATCCGGGACTTGTGGAGGAGTACATCAATGACCATGCGCCCTTCCGCAGCCAGCTTTTGCGTCTGAACGCGGGGATTAATCTGGGGCTTCTTCATTCTGTGGACAATACAGAGGTGATCCTGGGAAAGGACGGCTGGTATTTTTACAACGGCGGCGCCAGCGTGGCGGACTACCGGGGGCAGAACCTGTACACCGAGGAGGAGCTGGCAGTTATCAGCAGTGCTGTGGAGCGCACCAGGCGGTATTATGAGAGCCAGGGCATCCAGTTTGCAGTGATTCTGGCGCCCAATAAAGAGGAAATTTACGGAGAGTACATGCCGGACTGGTATACCCGGCTTTCCGATATTACCCGCTATGACCAGATGGAGGCCTGCTTAAAGGAGCAGACCCAGGTGCCGGTGGTGGCGCCTAAAGATTATTTCCTGGAAAACCGGGACAGGCTGTGGTATTTTAAGACTGATACCCACTGGAATGAGGCCGGCGGCTTTGTGGCCGGACAGATGCTGATCGAGGCTCTGGGAGGACAGGCGGTGTCCGTGGAGGATGTGGTGATCCCCTATGATTACCGGGGGCCTGGAGACCTGGCTCTGCTGTTTTCTATGCCGGAGCGATTTCTTGAGGATTACTTCTGCACCGTAAACGGCTACTTAGAGGAGGTGGAGGTAACCACCGAGGATCAGGTTGGCGACGGCATGGTGATCCGCACCAGCGCTGTGGGTGCGCCGGATGGAAGGCGGGCGGCCTTTTACCGGGATTCCTTTGCCACAGTGATGATGGATAAGATGTCCCGGTATTTTGCGCAGATTGATTACTACCACTGGCAGGGATTTTCTCTGGAGTACCTGGAGGAAAATCCGCCGGATATTCTGGTTTATGAGGTGGTGGAGCGAGAATTTGAGCGGATCCTGGAGGACATGGACAAGCTGGTTCCCCAGGACTGGAAAGGATAGGATGAAATAATGAAGCAGAGACTGATTTTAGCATCGGCGTCCCCCAGGAGACGGCAGCTTTTAGGACAGATCGGCCTGGAGGCGGAGGTGATTCCCAGCCAGGCTGAGGAGAATATTTCGGTTCAGGACCCGGCCGCTGCGGTGGAGGAGCTTTCCCGGAGAAAGGCCGAGGAGGTGGCTGCCCGTTTTGCGGAAGGCGTGGTCATCGGCGCCGATACGGTGGTGGCCGCCGGAGGAAGGATTTTAGGAAAGCCATCTTCGAAAGAGGAAGCGGCAAAGATGCTTTCCGCCCTTCAGGGAAAGGAGCATCAGGTGTATACTGGCGTGACTATTGTCTGCTGCGGTAAGCCGGGAGAGGTGAGAACCTTTTCGGAAAAGACCGATGTATCGGTGTACCCTATGGATTTGCAGGAGATCTGGCGATATGTGGACAGCGGCGATCCCATGGACAAGGCAGGCGCCTACGGCATCCAGGGGCCCTTTGCCGCTTACATTAAGGGAATCCGCGGCGATTACAACAATGTGGTGGGGCTGCCGGTAGGGCGGCTATACCAGGAGCTTAAATGCATGGGCTGCCTGGCGCAGGAGGCGCACATAGAGGAGGAGAAGAGAAATGATTAAACTGATCGTAACGGATATTGACGGTACCCTGGTGCCCGACGGCTCAAACACCGTAAATCCAAAGCTTTATGACCAGATTCTGCGGCTGCGGGCGGCGGGAATCCAGTTTGCAGCGGCCAGCGGCCGCCAGTGGCACAGCATCGAGCGGTTGTTTGAGCCGGTGAAGGAAAAGATTTTCTATATTTCCGACAATGGCGCCTATGTGGGCTGCTGCGGCAGGAATCTGTTCCTTACGCCCATCGACCGGCAGGCGGCCATGGAGATGGTGGAGGATGTGCGGAAGTGCCCGGAGCTGGATATCATGCTCAGCGGCCCGGATGTGGTGTACATGGAGACGGATAATCAGGAATTTATCCGCTGGATGGTGGAAAGCTACCGCTTCGAGGTGAAGCAGGTGCCGGATTTGACTAAGGTGGATGATGAATTTATCAAGATTTCCGTGTACAAAAAGCACGGGATCGAGGAGGCAGGAAGGGCCATCCGGGAAAAGTACCAGGACCGGCTGAAAATCACCATTTCCGGAGATATGTGGATGGACTGCATGAATCCGAAGGTGAATAAGGGCCAGGCCGTGCGCCAGATTCAGGAGGATCTGGAGATCCTGCCGGAGGAGACTATGGCCTTTGGGGATCAGATGAATGATCTGGAGATGCTGAACCGGGCCTACTACAGCTTTGCTATCGGCAATGCCCGCCCGGAGATCAAGGCGGCGGCCCGCTTCCAGGCGGACACCAATGTTAATGACGGGGTGCTGAAAATCCTTGAGCTTCTGGCGTAGAAGGCAGCCCCATATAGGTTGAAAAATGAGGAGTTGGTTTTAATTTTCATGAGAACAGGAAAACAGAACCGGTTTTTTAAGCTGTGCCTGCTGCTTGGCGCCAGCGCTCTTGTAAGCGGTCTGAGCGGCTGTGCCGGAAAGCAGGTGACGGAGGCTGGCGGCCGGACGGTGGAGGGCTTCGGCCGTCCAGAGGCCATGCTTTTAGTGGCTACAGAGCGGAACCGGTACGAGCAGATTTATACGGATCAGATCTGGAATGTGTCCATGCCAGGTGAGGAGGAGTCCTTCGAGGATTTCCTTCTTGCCCAGGTCCGGCAGTTTGCCGAGGATCTGAAGGTGGTGGGTGCCATGGCCGAGGAGTACGGCATCCAGTTAGACAGCAGCGAGAAGGAGCAGGTGCGGCGGCTGGCGGAGGATTATTACAACCGTCTCACCGCGGCGGATGTGGCTTACACCGGGGCGGTGGAGGCAGATGCCTATGACCTTTATCTGGATTACGCCCTGGCCTGCAAGACCGTGGAGGAGCTGACTAAGGATGCGGCTCTGGAAATCAGTGACAGCCAGGCCAGAGTGATTGAGATCCAGCAGATCGTCCTTGAGGATCGGGATACCGCCGATCAGGTGCTGGAGCTTGTGCAGGCAGAGGGGGCGGATTTTGCCTCCATCGCCGGACAGTACAGCGTAGAGGAAGAGGTGCGAAAGAGCATCGGCAGAGGCGAAGAGGATGCGGCCATAGAAGAAGCCGCCTTTTCCCTGGAGCAGGGGCAGATTAGCCCGGTGATCCAGGGAAATGACGGCAGATATTACCTGATTCAGTGCATTAACCCCTATGACCAGGAGGCCACCGCCAGCCGGAAGGCGGAGATGGCCCTGGTGCAGAAGGACGGGGCCTTCCGCCAGCTTTACGATGAATTTCTGGCGGAGCACCCGGTGGAGGTGTCCGGCGCTGTCTGGGATAATATATCCTGTGTGACCGATGAGGACACCACCACTACCAATTTTTTTGAATTGTATGGAGAGTATTTTAAGGATTAAGCCAATGCCGCCGGACCTGCAGGTCCGGCAGGGTAAAGCTTCCTGTCAGGAGAAAAACGCCCGCGCCAGCTCTTCCAGGGCCGCCTGGTCATTGACATGGAGCAGCTCTCTGGAGGAGTGCATGGCAAGGATGGGAACACCGGCGTCCACGGTAGGCATATTTAGCTGGGCTGCGGAGATGCTTCCCAGGGTAGAGCCGCCCCGGATATCCGACCGGTTGGAGAACTTCCGGAAGGGGATATGGTTTTTCCGGCAGAGGCCTTCGATGATGCTGGCAAAGGAGGCGTCGGTGGCGTAGGCCTGACTGGCAGCCAGCTTGATGGCCAGCCCGTCTCCCATGACGATCTGGTTTTTAATGTCGCATTTTTCCGGATGGTTGGGATGCATGGCGTGGGCCACGTCCAGGGAAAGCATCAGGCCGCCCATCAGGCTGTTTAAGAGCGCCTGACGGTCAAGGCCCAGGCTCAAGAAAAGCTTTTCCAGCACCCGCTCCAAAAGCATGGAGTCGGCCCCCTGCTTGGTGAAGCTTCCCACCTCCTCATTATCATAGAGGATAATGCCGCAGATGCCTTCCTGGCAGCTTCCTTCCATCAGACCGGAAAGGCAGGCCTGGACGGAGGTCACATTGTCCAGCCGGGGAGCGGAGAGAAATTCACCCTGAAGGCCCAGCCTCTGGGGCGCGTCCGTATTGTAGAGATAAATCTCGTAGTCCAGGATTTCCTCCGGGGCCCAGCCGGTTTCCCTGGCAAGGAAGTTCAGGAAAAAGTGATCCCGGTCCAGCTCCTCCGTCAGTATGGATGCCAGAGGCAGCATGTCCTTCTGGGGATTGTACTCCACGCCCTTATTGACCTCCCGGTTCATGTGGATGGCCAGGTTGGGGATGGTGAAAAGGGGCTGGGGGTGATTGAGGAAGCGTACCTCCGGGTGGAAGGGATCCTCTGTCATGCGGCACACTTTTCCCGCCATGGAAAGAGGACGGTCCAGCCAGGTATTTAAGATGGGGCCGCCGTAGACCTCCACATTCAGCTTCCCGTAGCGGCCGGTGGACACCTCCGGAGAGGGCTTAAGCTTTAAGCAGGGCCAGTCGGTATGGGCGGCGGCCAGGCGCAGGCGGAGGGGAGCAGTATCCCCGGACGCAGGCAGTTTTTGGGGCAGGGTAAAGGCCAGAAGGGTGGAGTCAAAGGCATTGATAAAATAGCGCCCGCCCGGCGCAAGCTCCCAGCTTTCCGTCAGGGAAAGAGGGGCAAAGGATGCTTCCTGGAGCTGTCTACTGGCCTCCTGGATGCAGTGATAGGGGGAGACCGAAGCCTCCAGCGTATGGCAGAGCCGCTCTATGCGGGCGGATGCAGAAATGGGTTGATTCATGATTACCTCCATATGTAAAAAATACAGCTTTTATCATAACACAGTTTTGCAGAAAATAGAATGGTCTGCAGCTGGATGGGAGAAGGAATGACAGGATTTCAGATTGAGGAGATCGGAGCTTTTACCCGGAAGCTGTTCCTGGAAAAGGATTTCGATGGCTTTCTGTTAAAGGAAGCAAGTATTGTCACATTTAACCGCTTTACCATAGACGGCCGTCTTCATCCCGGCTTTTACTCGGCCGAGGAGCAGGAGACTATGGAGCTTTTGGCGTATTCATCCTGGAGCCAGGTGCGGCCCATCTGCTTTTCCCTGATTAAGGGGAAGCGCCTGCCGGAGAGCTTTCAGATCACCCTGCAGGCATCGCCGAAGCTTACGAAAGCGTTCCTGGAGGAGAACCGCTTATCTCTGGGACAGGAGGAGATCCGGGGGCTGTACCTGAATATCCGCTACGAAAACAGCCGCCTGCAGTGCATTACCGGCACATCCCTTGCCACCTTTACCATGGACCGGACGGCGGACAGGGAATGGGACGCCTATGTGGAAAGCTTTTTGAAAAATATGGGAATTGCTAGCACTCATTAAAAATGAGTGCTAATTTTTTCTTGACTTTTTCCCTTCATGGTATTAGAATGAACCCAGGGTCAAAAAGGAATTGACTTAAAGGTAAATGGAAGAGAAAGAGAAAGCACAGAAAGCAAGGAGTGTGGATGTATATGGCAAAGACTGGAAGCCTTACAATTAACAGTGAAAATATTTTCCCGATTATCAAGAAGTGGCTGTATTCCGACCACGATATCTTTTACCGGGAGCTGATTTCCAATGGCTGCGACGCCATCACCAAGTTAAAGAAGCTGGAGCTGATGGGCGAGTTCCAGAAGCCGGAGGACATGGAGTACAAGATCCAGGTTACGGTAAACCCCAATGACAAGACCATCACGGTGGAGGACAATGGACTTGGCATGACCGAGGATGAGGTGGAGGAGTATATCAATCAGATCGCCTTCTCCGGCGCCCAAGCATTTATGGAGAAATATAAGGATAAGGCCAACGAGGACCAGATTATCGGCCATTTCGGACTGGGCTTTTACTCCGCCTTCATGGTGGCGGACAAGGTAACCATCGACACCCTGTCCTACCAGCAGGGCGCTGTTCCGGTACACTGGGAGTCCGATGGCGGCACCTCCTATGCCATGGGCGAGGGAGAGAAGAAGGAATTCGGCACCACGATTACCCTGTACCTTAACGAGGACAGCACCGAATTTTCCAACGAGTACCGGGCAAGAGAGGTCATCGAGAAGTACTGTTCCTTCATGCCCACGCCGATCTACCTGACCAACAGCGCCGAAGGGCCGCAGTATGAGACCATCGAGAAGGATGAGCTGACGGACAAGGACACCATCGTGGAGACCATCATCGAGGAGGCCAAGACCGAGGAAAAGGAAAAGGAAGACGGTACCAAGGAGACGGTGGAGGTATCCCCCAGAAAAGAAAAATACAAGATTTTAAAGCGCCCCGTGGCCTTAAATGACGTTCATCCCCTGTGGAACAAGCACCCCAACGAGTGCACCGAGGAGGAGTACAAGGCCTTCTACCGGAAGGTATTTATGGATTACAAGGAGCCCCTGTTCTGGATTCATCTGAACATGGACTACCCCTTCAACTTAAAGGGAATCCTTTACTTCCCCAAGATCAATATGGAGTATGACAGCTTAGAGGGCGTAATCAAGCTGTACAATAACCAGGTATTTATCGCCGACAACATCAAGGAAGTTATTCCGGAATTCCTGATGCTGTTAAAGGGCGTCATCGACTGCCCTGACCTGCCCTTAAACGTATCCCGTTCCGCTCTGCAGAATGACGGCTTTGTAAAGAAGATTTCCGACTACATCACCAAGAAGGTGGCGGACAAGCTGTCCGGCATGTGCAAGACCGACCGGGAAACCTATGAGAAGTACTGGGATGACATCAATCCCTTCATCAAGTTCGGCTGCATCAAGGACGAGAAATTCCAGGAGAAGATGAAGGATTACATTATCTTCAAGAACTTAGAGGGCAAGTACCTGACCCTGCCTGAGTGCATCGAGGAGAACAAGGAAAAGCACCCCAACACTGTCTTCTACGTAACCGACGAGAAGGAGCAGAGCCAGTACATCAACATGTTCAAGAAGGAGGGCATGGATGCCGTTATCCTGTCCCACAACATTGACACGCCCTTCATCAGCCAGATGGAGCAGAAGAATGAGAACCTGAAGTTCATCCGCATCGACGCAGATGTGACGGATCTGTTCAAGGAGTCCGGCGAGGAGGATGAGGAGAAGGTAAAGGAAGAGACCGAGGCCCTGACCGCCGCCTTCCGCAAGGCCCTGGGCAATGACAAGCTGGAGGTTAAGGCTGAGAAGTTAAAGGACGCTTCCGTGGCCGCCATGATCACCGTGTCCGAGGAGTCCAGAAGAATGCAGGATATGATGAAGATGTACAATATGTACGGCATGGATCCCTCTATGTTCGGCGGCTCCGGCGAGAGCCTGGTGGTGAATCGGAACCACCCCCTGGTACAGTATGTGCTGAATCACAAGGACGGAGAAAATACCGATAAGATCTGTCTCCAGCTTTATGACCTGGCCAAGTTAAGCCACGGCAGCCTCACCCCGGAGCGCATGACCGCATTTATCGCAAGAAGCAATGAGATCATGCTCCTTCTGGCAGGAGAGAAGACAGAAGAAGAGAAGAACGCATAGAGAAAAAGCGGCCGCATCTGCCCACCGTGAGGGGGGAAATTTTCCCCGCGGGGGCAGATGACGGCCGCTTTTTGGCGGATTCCATCAGCCTCAGTCCTTATCATTGTTCAGGTCATCAGCCACAGCTCCCAGGGTGGAGGAAACTGTGGATACGGTAACCGCAACCACGAAGAGAACTAGAAGGATGATGCAGCCAAAGAAGACCAGAAGAAACTCCACAGGCAGTCACTCCTTTCATTCAGTCTGCCGGTTCCGAAAGCCCGGAACAGTAACTATTTATCAGTATAACACAGAAAATACGGCATGAAAAGATTGAAAATATAGAAAGATACTGCTATAATAAGTAGTAATCAAAACTACATGATATGGAAAGTGATGGAGGACATTATGACATATAAAATTATTGGAGACAGCTGCTTAGACCTGACCAGTGAATTAAAGAGAAATCCCCATTTCCAGACAGTGCCCCTGACCCTGCAGGTAGGCCGTTCCATGGTGGTGGATGATGAGACCTTTGACCAGAAAAGCTTTATCCAGCTGATGAAGGACAGTCCCGAATGTCCCAAGACAGCCTGCCCTTCCCCGGAGCAGTTCAAGGAAGCCTACCGGTGCCCGGAGGAGAATATTTTCGTGATCTGCCTTTCTGAGCATTTGAGCGGTACCTACAGCAGCGCCTGCCTGGGAAAGAAGCTTTATGAGGAAGAGTACGGAGAGAAGAATATCTGTGTCTTAAGCTCCGATTCCGCCTCTGCCGGTGAGCTGAATCTGGCCCTTTATATCCGGGATCTGTGTGAGCAGAGCGTGCCCTTTGAGGAAATCGAGAAGCGGGCCGCGGCCTACCGGGATGATATGAAGACATACTTTGTGCTGGAATCGCTGGATTATCTGCGCAAGAATGGCCGTCTCAGCGGCCTTCAGGCCTTCTTTGCCACCACTCTGAACATCAAGCCGGTGATGGCGGGAGACCATGGGGTGATTGTGAAGGTGGATCAGGCCAGAGGCGTCAATAAAGCCCTTCAGCGGATGTGCGATCACGCGGTGCGGTCCGTGGAGGACACCCGGGAGCGGGTGCTGGTGATCGCCCACTGCAATTGCCCGGAGCGGGCGCAGTTTGTGAAGGATGAGATGGAGAAGCGGGGGAGCTTCCGGGATGTGATTATCACGGAAACCGCCGGTGTGGCGACGGTGTACGCCAATGACGGCGGCATTGTCATTGCTCTGTAGGCATCATTGAAATAAGGATTACGTTGAAAACAAAGAGCCTGAAGGAGAGACATGAAGGAGAAAAACAGAAATAGTCGATTTCCTTTCCTGGGACTCTGTATTCTCTGCGCGGCCGTCATTGTGGCGGCCGCTGTTCTGACCGTATTTTCTATAAGGGGAATGGGGGGAGGAAGCCCTGACGGCAGCGGGGATACGGCCCTGGAGAAGGAGGCGGCCGGAGAGGATCGGAGAGACAGCCTGAGAGAGGATGGCGGGGCAGACGCGGGAATGACGGAAAATGGTTTGCCGGAATCGGGGATGCCGGGATCGGGGATGCTGGAAGGGGAAACGGCGGAAGATACCGCGCAGGTGCCGGAGATCGTAATACGCAGTGCGGATGATTCTTATCCCACAGGTCAGCCTGGCCATGAAGGAGGAGCGGAGACAGAAGACGGACAGGGGGGAGAGAGCGGACAGGTGGCGGAGAATGGACAAGAGGCGGAGAACAGTGAGATTGTTCTGGCCTTTGCCGGAGATATCTATCTGTCAGACCATGTGCTGAACGCCTACCAGAAGGGTGGAATCGGCGGCGTGCTGGGGGAGAGCCTGCGGCGGGAGGCCGGCGGTGCCGATCTTTTCATCGTCAATGAGGAGTTTCCTTTCAGCAATCGGGGAACTCCAGCGCCGGATAAGCAGTATACCTTCCGCCTTCCGCCGGAACGGGTTTCCCTGTTCCGCGAGATGGAGATTGATCTGGTCACGCTGGCCAATAACCATGCGCTGGATTACGGCACAGAGGCCCTTTTGGATACCTGCAGCACGCTGGAGGCGGCAGGCATTCCCTATGTAGGCGCAGGGAAGGATCTGGAGCAGGCTAAGGCCATGCATACAGAGGAGGTTAAAGGAAGGACCATCGGCTTCATCGGCGCTACCCGGGTGATTCCTGTGGCTGACTGGGCGGCGTCCTCCTCGCGGCCGGGAATGCTCAGCGCCTACGATCCGTCTGTCCTTCTGGAGGAAATCCGGAAGGGGAAGGAGATTTGCGATTATCTGGTGGTGTACATTCACTGGGGCATTGAGCGGGCGGATACGCCGGAAAGCTATCAGCGGCAGATGGGAAAGCAGATGATTGATGCCGGGGCGGATCTGGTGATTGGAAGCCATCCCCATGTGCTTCAGGGGATTGAATATTATCAGGGGAAGCCCATCGTGTACAGTCTGGGGAATTATGTGTTTGGAAGCAGTATTCCCCGCACGGTTCTCCTTAAAGTCCAGTGGGACGGAGAGGAAAGCCAGCTGTCGGTGATCCCGGCTTCCTCCAGCGCCGGCTATACCCGGGAGATTACCGATGAAGGCGGCCGGCAGGAGCTTTTCACCCATCTGGAGTCCATCTCCTTTGGCGCGCAGGTGGATGAGGAGGGGCAGATTTCTCCGGCAGAGGAGGGGACTTCTGCAGAAAGATAATCAGTTTCAGAAAAAGTATATTCCGAAGGGATATTTTCGAGAGAAGGGAGAAAATGCAGATGAAAGAAAACACCTGGGTGACCTATGAGGACAGTACTACAGCAGCCCGCAAGCGAGTGGAGGCCGGACAGATCATGGTGACGCTGTCGCTGCATGAGATTGGAGAGCGGACCTATAATCTGATCGTGGAGTCCGGCATCGAATCCGTTTGAGTAACCCTCCACAGCAACAGCCTGGAAAATGCCTATGTGGAGGCCGATCAATTTGCCAGAGATTATTTTCTGGATCGGGCCAGACTGCTGGAGGAGATTGCAGAAAGGATCTGAAAAATTACATCATTGTTTTCTTAAATGGCAAGAAAAAGGCAGCAGACGAAAATATCTGCCGCCTTTTCTTTTTGCAATGATCGCGGATATCGGTCTGCCTATGCCGTTTTCCCTCCGGACACCGGCGCCAGGATTCGCTTGATATTCAGCAGAAACAGAGTCAGCGTGGTGGCGATGGAAATAATATCGGACACCGGCTCGGCGATAAAAAGGCCGTTGGTGCCAAGATTTCCGATGGTGGGAAGGATTAACGCCAGAGGAATCAGCAGGATCACCTTTCGCAGCAAGGCCAGGAACATGGAAATCTTGGCCTGGCCCAGAGCGATGAAGGTCTGCTGGCAGGCACACTGGATGCCGAAGAAAAGGAAGCCAACGCAGTAAATGCGGATTCCGTAGGAGCCGATGCGGATAATTTCCGCGTCATTGGAAAACATGGAGATAAAGGGCTGCGGGAACAGCAAAATAATGCCGGTGGCGCAGAAGGAGAAGGCCAGGGAAGACAGCAGCATAAGCCGGAATGCCTTTTTTACCCGCTCCGGATTTCCGGCGCCGTAATTGTAGCTGATGATGGGGGTAGCGCCCTGGGCAAGGCCCTGCATAGGAAGGAAAAGCATCTGGGATACGGAAAACAGGATGGTCATGGCCCCCACGTAGTAATCGTTGCCGTAGCGCTGCATGCCCGTATTAAAGGTCAGCTGCACCAGACATTCCGTAGCCTGCATGATAAAGGGGGAAAGCCCCAGGGCAAGAACCGGAGCCAGCATGCGCCAGTTCAGCCGCAGGTTGGAAAGCTGAAGCCGCAGGATGGATTTCTTGCTGCAGAGGAACAGGAAAACCCAGAGGGCGGACACCGTCTGGCTGATAATGGTAGCCAGGGCAGCGCCCTTAACGCCCATATTAAAGCCATAGATAAAAATGGGATCCAGGATAATGTTCAGCACTGCGCCGATGAGAACCGTGATCATGCTGGTTTTGGAAAAGCCCTGACAGGAGATAAACTGATTCAGTCCCAGGGAAACCTGCACGGAAAGGGTTCCCAGCAGATAGATTTTCAGGTAAGCGTCAGCGTAGGGCAGGGTAGCCTCACTGGCGCCAAACATCATCAGCACAGGCTGGCGAATCACCCAGAACAGGGCGAAAAGCACCACGGCCAGCACGATCAGAAAGGCGGTGGAAGCCCCCAGAATCTGGTTGGCCTTCTTATAATCCTGCTGCCCCATGGCGATGCCTGCCTGGGGTGCGCCTCCCTGCCCCACTAAAGCGGCAAAGGCAGAGATGAGCAGGATAATGGGAAAAGCAACGCCCAGTCCGGCAAGGGCGATGGAGCCGGTTTCCGGGATTCGGCCCACGTAAATGCGGTCCACCATGTTATAAAGAAGATTGACGATCTGCGCCAGGACGGTAGGCACCGCCAGCTGGAGCATCAGACGTCCCAGGGGAGCGTCAGCTAAGCGGCTGGCATCCTGGGGCTGGGATTGATTTGCCATAAATAAACCTCTTTTCTTAATATTGTCGTTTATGTGACGGAGGTATCCGCCAGCCCTGCAAAGCTATTTGCCCAGGGACAGCGAATCTAAAGTGCGGCAGACGCGGTCATTACCCATGTCTTCATCCGGTGTACTGGAGGATAAGCCGGGAACTGCGTCAGCATTTTGGGTCATTTTCACGATAAGCGGTGTGATGGCTGTCAGAGCCTGCTTAAGCTGCTGGATTTCTCCATCAGAAAGACCGGACAGGGCGCCGAGGGTGGTCTGGAGCATGGCATTTTTCAGCTGCTCCAAAAGCATCCGTCCTTCCGTGGTGATGGAGATATTCACCAGACGCCGGTTGGTCTTATCATGAAGGCGCTCTACCAGCTGCTTTTCCTCCAGATCATTTACCAGCTTGGTCAGCTGCTGCTTGGTGATCTTCAGATTTTCTGCCAGCTCAGACATGGTCATGCAGGGCCTGTCCGCAGGCAGGCTGTCCAGGTCAATCAGCGTCTGGAATGCCAGAGAATGGGCACGGATCTGGTTTTCGTGGCGGTAGAGATTCTTCACCATGGTAAAAAAGCGGACCGTGAAATCCAGAAAGGCCATGCCTGCCAGCTGGTTTTGCTTGTCATCCATAAAATGCCTCCTTCCTTTAAAATACTACCCCATTTTTAACATATTTCCTGTTTAATGTCAATGTTTATTAAAAGTAAATAAATATTTATTATTAGCTATTGACAAAAGAACGGGGCTATATTATTCTACAAGTGATTTGACGAAAGGAGAAAAAATATGGGAACAAAAAATCCGGATGATAATCGAAATACGAGAAAACCTTTTGTGTATTATTATCTGATCGTCCTTCTTGTGGTATTTCTGCTGAATGCATTCCTCTTCCCCTCCATGATGGAGCGGACGGTGAAGGAGGTAGGGTATAACCAATTCCTGGACTACGTGGATCAGGGAGCGGTAGAGCTGGTGTACCGGGACGATACCGCCTTCATGTTCACCCTGAAGGAGGAATTCCGTCAGGAGCGGGGCGTGACGGCGTATAAGACCGGCCTGTGGCCTGACCCAGATCTGACGCAGCGTCTGTGGGATGCAGATGTGGAGTTTACTGAGGAAATCCCCACCCAGGCATCGCCTCTGGTGACTTTCCTTGTGCAGTGGATCGTGCCGATTCTGATGTTTGTGGTCATCGGACAGCTCCTTGGGCGGATGATGCAGAAGCGGATGGGCAATATGGGCGGCCCGGCCATGTCCTTTGGAAAGTCCAATGCCAAGATTTACGCCGAGACCGAGACCGGCAAGACCTTTGCCGATGTGGCCGGTCAGGAGGAGGCCAAGGAAGCCCTCAAGGAGATCGTGGACTTCCTTCACAATCCCCAGAAATACGCGGAAATCGGCGCCAGCCTTCCTAAGGGCGCCCTGTTAGTTGGCCCTCCCGGTACAGGCAAGACCCTTCTTGCCAGAGCGGTGGCCGGTGAGGCCCATGTGCCCTTCTTCTCCATCTCCGGCTCGGAGTTTGTGGAAATGTTTGTGGGTATGGGCGCGGCCAAGGTTCGTGACCTCTTTAAGCAGGCCAATGAAAAGGCCCCCTGTATTGTCTTTATTGACGAGATTGATACCATCGGAAAGAAGCGTGACGGCGGCGGATTCAGCGGAAACGATGAGCGGGAGCAGACCCTGAACCAGTTGCTGACGGAGATGGACGGATTTGACGGCAAGAAGGGCGTGGTGATTCTGGCGGCCACCAACCGGCCCGAATCCCTGGATCAGGCTCTTCTCCGTCCCGGGCGTTTTGACCGGCGCATCCCTGTAGAACTGCCGGATCTTAAGGGCCGTGAAGCCATTCTCCGGGTACATGGAAGGAATGTAAAGCTGGACAGCTCCGTGGATTTCAATGCCATCGCCCGGGCTACAGCCGGAGCCAGCGGTGCGGAGCTGGCAAACATTATTAATGAAGGCGCTCTGCGGGCCGTCCGCATGGGCCGGAATGTGGTCAGCCAGTCTGACTTAGAGGAGAGCGTGGAGGTGGTTATCGCCGGATACCAGAGGAAGGATGCGGCGGTGTCTACCAACGAAAAGCGGATTGTGGCCTACCATGAGATCGGCCACGCCCTGGTGGCGGCCTGCCAGAGCAATTCGGCGCCGGTACACAAGATCACCATTATTCCCCGGACCTCAGGTGCCCTGGGCTACACCATGCAGGTGGAGCAGGGCGAACGCTTCCTGATGAGCAAGGAGGAGGCATTGAATAAGATTGCCACCCTTACCGGCGGCCGGGCGGCGGAGGAATTTATCTTCCATTCCATTACCACCGGCGCGTCCAATGATATCGAGCAGGCCACCAAGCTGGCCCGGGCCATGGTTACCCGGTACGGCATGAGCGACCAGTTCGGCATGGTGGCCCTGGAGACGGTGACCAACCAGTACCTGGGCGGCGACACCTCCATGGTCTGCGCTCCGGAAACTGCCAAGGCCGTGGATGACGAGGTAATCGAGATTGTCAGGACCCAGTACGCCAAAGCCATGGACATCCTGCGCAGCAATGCCGCCAAGCTTAACGAGCTTTCCGAGTATCTGCTGGAGCGGGAGACCATCAGCGGGGAGGAATTTATGGAGATTCTGAACCGGTAGAGATGGGGAGCCCCATAACAGAAGATGAAAGCCGTGCAGTCTCAGCCGAAAGCCGTGCAGTCTTAGCCGGACAAAAGGACTGAGACTGTACGGCTTTTGTGCGGCGTTACAGTTCACGCTAGGCGTGAACTGTAACGGAATCCAGCCCATTCTAAATCGCCTGTGGCGATGGGGCTGGATTCTTTGGCTACTTTTCATGTACTGATCTGGCATTTTCAGCAAGTGAAAATGCCAGCCATGAACAGTAACTGTGCGGCTCAAAAAAACAAAACATTTGTTCGAAAAAGCTTGAATGTGAAAAGGGCCTGTGTTATACTGAATGTGCGAAAATGACGATATGCGAAAACGGCTCGATAAATAGTGAGGTACGCAAAATGGCGAAACAGTATATTAAAATTCGCGGTGCGAATGAACATAATCTGAAAAACATTTCTGTGGATGTCCCCCGGAATGAGCTGGTGGTGCTTACCGGCCTGTCCGGATCGGGGAAATCCTCTCTGGCTTTCGACACCATTTACGCGGAAGGCCAGCGCCGGTACATGGAGTCCCTATCCTCCTACGCCAGGCAGTTTTTGGGGCAGATGGAGAAGCCGGATGTGGAGAGCATCGAGGG